>JBDKUX010000036.1:0-54309 GCA_039679455.1 Smithella sp.
ATTGGTTATCCCATGAACTATTCTTCAGCGAAGGAAATATTTGAAGAAGTTGTCAAAGTGACACCCAGTTACGCAGGCATCAGTTATGAACGTCTCGAAAAACAGGGTATTCAGTGGCCTTGCCCGACGTCGGAACATCAGGGCACGAAATTCCTGCATAAGGATCAGTTCTCCCGCGGTCTGGGACTTTTTACGGCCATTGAATTTATTCCGCCCAGTGAGCTGCCGGATAAAGAATATCCATTCCTTCTTTCCACAGGGCGAGTTTTGTATCACTACCACACGGGAACAATGACCACCCGCGCACAGGGTCTTTCCGAGCGATGTCCGGAAAGTCTGGTCGAAGTTAACCCTGCTGATGCCGATAAACTGGGCATTTCCGAAGGTCAAAAAGTAAAGGTGACGTCCAGACGCGGTGCGGTGGAAGCCAAAGCACGCATCACGAACAAGAGTGCTGAAGGCACAATTTTCATGAACTTCCATTTTGCCGGGACAGCCGTTAATTTGCTGACCAATCCGGCTTTGGACCCTGTAGGCAAGATTCCGGAATATAAAGTTTGTGCGGTTAAAGTGGAAGCCGCTTAACTATATTATTTATCTGCTAAAATTAAACCAATCCCAACACAAAAAATGCCCCTGAAAAAGGGGCATTTTTTTCGGATAAGCCTGATTATCGTGAATACCTTTCTTTTTTATGTTTTGAATATCTTGATTCGCCCGGACTTCTCCTATTCTTTATAGATGATCGTACCGACAGGTTTTCCATTCAGAGCTTTTGTAAGGTTGCCCTTCTCCAGGCCGTTGATGATTTGAATCTTATCAATGACCTCGCTGTTTTGAAGAATTTCCAGGCAGGGCCGTTCGATAATCAGATCATCCAACTCCCTGGCCAGAAGATCTTTGACGCTGATTTCCGGAATGAACACTGCCTTTTTGTTTTTCTTTGGGTCATCCGTGTGAAGCCCCTTCTCATCCTTAATTAAAATACAACTCCTAGCGCCGATCAAATCGGCAATTATCAGCGTTCCCACATCGGTCCTGTGGATGGGAATACGTGATTTTGGAACAGGCAGGGCAAAATAATCGTAAGGCGGCATGCCGTGCATCACGGGGATGCAATCCTGGGCGAAGTAATTCGATAACTTCGTAACTTCATCATGACCAATCTTGATACCGCCCCACGGAGCAAGAAGCGTGGAAACCAGCAGGGCATTTTGTTCGGAAACGGAACTCCCGAACTTGGCAATGATGCCGGTGGGCATGCCCAGTTCCAGACCGATGGAGTAAATATGACGGCTCCTGGTGCCGCCTCCCGTGGTCAGAAGGATCTTGTGCTTTTTCTTATTGGAGACAATTTCTTTGATAATAGCCGGCAGCGCCTTAATCCCGCGATCACAAATGGATTGCCCTCCAATTTTAACTATATTGACGTCGGGAAAAAGCCTTTGCTGGGGAGCAACCTGGAGGCTTTCCATAAAAGTTTTGCCTACCAGGCTTTCCCCCATGAGCCGGCTCTTCACATGCAGTCTTCGTCCGTCTTTTTCTCTGTATAATGCCATAACTTTTTATTCCTTAACCTCAATCTCTTCATCTTTAATTGTGCCATCCTGGAGAGGCTTGAGCAATACGAGTTCTGCACCGACAGAGGCGGCAATATCTTCCAATTCTTTCTTCTTCAGATGCTTGGCATAAAAAGATATGTTTACATCGGCAACCGCAATCAGCTTGAAACGAGGCTTCTTCTCTTTTGTTCCCACCTTAATACGTTCGCGATAAAATATTTTTCCTGCCATAATCACACCTCCCTAAATCTTTTGTTTGTTAGGGTTCCGTTTTTCTCCCAGACTTTCCCACAGCCCTATGCCCGAGGGTTTTACGGGAAGCACAGCCATGCTTCCCCAAAGTCTGGGCCTCAGCCAGCCTTTTGTCTGCACTATATCTTCCGGACGGGGACAACAGGCATCCCTGTCCACGGAAACCACGCGAATATTTTTTTGCAGCAGCGCTGAAACCGCCACGTTGTCGGGAAACTCTCTCAGTTCTGAATATTCGATAAAGCGGCCGCTCCACCCTGAAGAAGTAAGGCCGACAGCGGCGGCGGCTCCGATAATGCCGTCGTTGGTTCCGCCATGCCCGGAAAGATGGGCGCTGCCGGCTGCCCGGCGAGCGTCATTCTGGAAGACGATTTTTGCCGTACACATAAGCCCGAAGGATTCCAGCGCCGGCAGGGCCGGATCTCCTTCGCCGACCAGACAAAGGCCGGGATCACTGCCGGGAAGAGACATGTTTTCTATGTGAATAATAGCCGCACTTTTTAAGGCCTCTATGTAAGACTCATCAGGACAGTTAACAACAACGCAAGCGGAGCTGTTATGAGATGTATATGGTATGGCCGGATCTACCAGGAGCTGCTGACGAATGACTCCCCAGACTTTACATTCTTTGGGGATTAATGGCTCATAGCGGCGGGCCAACTTTCCCGTGCCGAAGTCGGAATTTAAAATATCGGTATCGTCAAAACCAATGTATACGCGCATTTTCCCCTTCTTTGTCAATATCGTTGCTTGTTGTATGTGAAGTATAAAATTCTCATTGCTGTCTGTCAATAAAAAGCATTATTATTGACAGGGTGTTGGTTGGTGTTGTATGGACTGAATAAGTTATGCCAATATTGACTTATCGTAATTTTAATACCTTATAGCGAAGTAGTTCATTGCTTTGGAAATAAATAAAAAGGAGCATCAATATAAATGAACATTTGCAAATATTCCTATGAAGAATATCTTGATCTGGTTAAATCTTTTCACGGGCATCTTGCGCCGGGGTTGATTATTGGTGGTTTTATCGTCGATCTGGCGATGAAAAATCTACCGGAAGGGGAGTTTTTCGATGCGGTTTCCGAAACGCCGGTTTGTCTTCCCGATGCTGTGCAGATTCTGACCCCCTGCACCATAGGCAACGGTTGGTTGAGTATTGTGCCTTTTGGCCGGTTTGCTGTCACACTATATGACAAATACACAGGCGCGGGCGTACGGGTTTATCTGGACACCAAAAAGATGGAAGCCTGGCCGGAAGTGCGCGATTGGTATTTAAAAAAGAAGAAAAAAAGCGAGCAGGATAAAGACTTGCTTATGGCGCAAATCAAAGAGGCGGGACATGGATTACTCGGCGTGCAGAAAGTGCAGGTTGAGCCGGAAAAAGTACGCCGCAAAAAAATGGGGCCTGTCGGTTTTTGTCCTGTCTGCGGTGAGGCCTACCCGTTGCGCGACGGCGATTCCTGCCGCAACTGTCAGGGCGAAACGCCTTACAGCAACGTAACTTCCGTCAGCTGAAAAATAAGATTATTTCATTTGGGAAAATGTTTTTATAATGAAACAAGGCGCAATTCTGAATCGTCTTTATGACCAGTTGGAATCCTCCGCAGAAGGCAGAAGAATTGCCGATTTGCGTGTGGGGCTAAGTTATGTGGGAGTCAGACTGGATAATAATGCAGCGGGGCTGGCTGCCGTTTTGCCGGATATAACTATCAGAGGCTGTACTGTTTTGGCTGCTGCCGGTTCTTATGCCGGCTCTCCGGTGAAGAATGTATTAAAATATCTTGCTGACGGAAAAAACTCTCTCCATCGGGCTATTGGTCTTGCCGCTGCCAATGCGCTGATCAGGTCTTCTTTTGATGAAGATAAAACGGAAGACCGGGAGGCAACCACATATTTTAACCTTCAGCCCGGAGAAAAAGTAGCCATGGTCGGGCTTTTTGCTCCGCTTATCGAACGAATCCGCTCAACAGGCGCTGTTCTGACGGTGATCGAAAAAAACCCCAATCGCCTGGAAATACTTTCTCCTGAAGCAAAACAGCAGGCTCTTAAGGATTGCGATGTTGCGATCATCACCGCCACCACACTTCTCACCGGCACCTTTGAGGAAACCATCGGCTTTTTGGGAGCGCCGCGCCTGGTTGCGCTAATGGGTCCGTCCACACCGCTGATGCCGGCAATTTTTCAAGATACGCCCGTCACGCACCTCGGCGGCGTGGCCGTCCAGAATCCTCTGCGTATGCTGCAAATCATCTCCGAAGGCGGCGGAACACCGGCGCTGCGGCCTTATCTGCGATTTGTTAATCTGATTTTGAACCAATAAAATTAAAAGACTCAAAATCATGATCGGATGGACGGCATTGCTTATGTTTTGTTTGACACACAAAGGCTGTTGCTGTATCTTCGCCGCACGAAATAGCTTTACGATAATGAGACGCAACAAGCCAGCAACAATGCACTCTGCAAATTATAAAATAAGAATATAACAAATGTTCCAAGAGAGAATTGGAAATGTCACACTATATACCGGATACCGAAATTGAAAGATTTATTGAAGAAGACATACCCTATGGAGATTTAACCACTCACCTTCTTGGCATCGGCTCAAAACGCGGGAAAATCATTTATTTGACGCGCGAAGAAACAACCCTTTGTTGCACGGAAGAAGCAGCCAGACTTTTGAATAAACTTGGAGCAGTTACGACGAGGATGTTCCCAAGCGGAACAACAGTACCACCGTGGACGGAATTCCTGGAGGCTGCAGGCACGGCGGAAGCTCTGCATTCTGGTTGGAAAGCGGCTCTTAATCTCCTGGAATACGCCTCGGGTGTTGCCGGCCGAACGGCGCGCATTGTCCAAGCCGCAAAATCAATTAATCCGGATATAACGGTAGTAGCAACACGTAAATCCTTTCCCGGTACAAAAAAAATCGTCATTAAAGCGGTTATGGCCGGAGGAGCCCTTCCTCATCGATTGGGACTCTCGGAAACAATCCTGATTTTTAAACAGCACACGGCCTTTATGGGCGGTCTTGGTGAATTTTTAAAAACAGTTCCCGGTCTGCGCGCCAAAGCCAAAGAGACCAAGATTATTGTGGAGGCGGAAAGCATCTCTGAAGCGATGCAGACAGCCAAAGCGGGTGTTGATATTGTTCAAATAGATAAACTGAAACCGGATGAATTAAAAAAACTGGTCAATGAATTACGGGGCATCAATCCTGATGTGAAAATCTCCGCTGCGGGCGGCATTAGTGAAGCCAATATAACCGCATACGCAGCAACCGGAGTTGATATCATTGTTTTATCTTCCGTATATTTCGGTAAACCTGCAGATATGAAAGTTGTCATTCTGCCTGAAAAATAATTCTGGAGGTCTTTTATGAAGCGATTTATTCTTGTAATTTTTATGACTTTGGCGTTGAGCTCTGCGGCGCTTGCCGGAGAGATAACCTTTGGGGCAGGCGTGGGACTAAAGGACGTTCTCAATGAACTTGCCGCCTCTTTCGTCAGGGCCAATCCATCAATAAAAATAACGAAAAATTATGCGGCGTCCGGAGTTCTGGCTAAACAGATTGACAGCGGCGCTCAAACAGACATTGTTTTTGTTGCCAATATAAAATGGATGGACTACATGAAGGAAAAGAAGCACGTTGATGCCGGGACTGTAAGACCTTTTGCATATAATACGCTGGTTTTTGTCGGTAAAGGCAAACCGGTCATTTCCAGGATTGAAGAATTGTCAAAACTCGAAAAGATAGCAATCGGCAGCCCGAAGAGTGTACCTGCCGGCGAGTATGCCATGGAAGCGATCAGCAAGACCGGAATTGACAAACAGTTGAATAGAAACCTGGTCATGGCGCGCGACGTGCGGGAGTGCCTGATGTACGCGGAGCGCGGTGAGGTTAACGGCGCTTTTGTTTACAGGACGGACGCATTGCTTTCCAAAACAGTAAATATCTGGTTTACGGTACCGCAAAAGCTTTACTCCAAAGTAATCTATCTGTCGGCTTTGACCGTATCGGGAGTAAAAAATCAGGATGCAGTTAAATTCTTCGCATTTTTACGCTCCGCCGAAGCAAGGGCAATTATACTAAAACACGGGTTTGAAGTCCGGTAACCATTTTATAAAATATATAATAAACTAATATAAAAAAGGAGGAAGTACGCATGAAAAAAGTGGCTAAGAGTTTATTTTTAGGTTTTGTTGCCTTTATGCTGTTTGCCGTACCTGCCCATGCTGTTGACATCAATCTATCTGCTGCCGCCAGCATGAAAGATGCGATCAGTGAACTAGCCAATAACTTTGCCAAGAAGAATCCCGGCGTCAAATTTCAGAACAATTTCGGAGCATCAGGCGCGGTTGCCAAGCAGATTGAAAATGGGGCCCCTGCCGATCTTTATTTTTCGGCTAATCTGCAATGGATGGACTACCTGAAGGAAAAGAAATTTATGGACGAGAAAAGTATTCGTACTTTTGCCTTCAATACCCTGGTGTTTGTCGGGAAGCCTGATTTGAAAGTGAAAACTATCCAGGATGTGGTCACGCTGGACAAGATTGCCATAGGAAGCCCCAAGAGTGTTCCGGCAGGTGAATATGCGGATAAAGCTCTCAAGAAGGCGGGCATTGATAAGCAATTGGAGAGAAAACTTGTTATGGCTAAAGATGTTCGGGCCTGTCTGATGTATGCCGACAGCGGAGAAGTGTCAGGCGCCTTTGTTTACAGGACGGACGCTGCGTTGGCAAAAAATGTGAAAATACTTTTCACCGTTTCGCAGGAACTTTATCCGCGAGTAACTTACCCCATGGGGCTCACGGCAGCGGGAAGCAAAAAAGCTGAAGCCGTCGCCTTCTATAAATATCTCCAGTCTCCCGAGGCGGAAAAAGTTCTTTTGAAATACGGATTTCTGGTAAAATAATCGTAAATGACGGTTTTCAGTCCATCGGATTATCTCGCAATTTTCCTCTCGGTAAAGGTGGCGTCGGTGGCAACGCTGCTGTCTTTACCGTTTGGTTTTGCCGTTGCTTACATCATGACGTATAAAAAATTCAGGGGGATGGTTGTCTTGGATGTACTGGTCAACCTTCCCCTGACCCTGCCGCCGGTCGTGGTTGGATATCTGTTGCTGCTGCTGTTGGGGCAGAACGGGTTAATCGGCAAATGGGTATTGCAGCCTCTGGGAATCAGATTGATTTTCACCTGGAAGGCGGCGGTCATCGCTACTGCGGTAGTCGGCTTTCCCCTCATGGTCAGATCTATGCGCACCGGTATGGAAGCAATCGACAAACAGCTCATCGAGGCATCGCGAACTCTGGGTGCCGGGTGGTTAGACACTATTATAACAGTGATTATGCCGCTCTCCGTGCGCGGCATTCTGGCTGGTTCCATTCTCATGTTTGCCCGCGGGCTGGGTGAATTCGGCGCTACAATTATTGTGGCGGGCAACATCCCGGGAGTCACGCAGACCATCCCACTGGCAATATACGAATATGTTAGTTCACCACGCGGTGATGTGATGGCCATGTCTCTTTGTCTGGTTTCCATTACTATCTCCGTCATCGTACTTATTTTTCACGAATGGCTGGGCAGACGGATGGTCAGGGTGGATTGATATGGAATTGAGATTTGCCGCCCAAAAAAAGCTGGATAAGTTTTCCCTGGACATGGACTTTACCATTGAAGGTGATCGCATCGGAGTTTTTGGCCCTTCGGGATGCGGAAAATCAACTTTGGTGGGTCTTGTTGCCGGGTTGCATCACCCTGACCGCGGGCGTATCCTTATCAATGGACAACCCGTTTTTGACAGTGCAGAGAAAGTGAACATACCTACCGAGCGCAGGCGGATCGGTATGGTCTTTCAACGCCCGCATCTTTTTCCCCATCTGAGTGTCAAGGCGAATCTTCTTTACGGCTACAAACGTTGTGCCCCGGGACAGCGTAAAATCACTCTGGAGAATCTGGTGGATGTTCTGCAGATCGGCGATCTTCTGCACCGGGGTGTCAATAACCTCTCCGGCGGTGAGAAGCAGAGGGTGGCGATCGGTAGGGCGGTGCTTTCCAATCCGCGGATGCTGATTATGGATGAGCCTCTTTCCGCGCTTGACGACAGTCTTAAGTTTCAAATCATTCCCTTTCTCAAGAAATCATGTGAATTATTCGCCATTCCTTATCTGTTTATTTCCCACTCCCTCACGGAAATGAGGATAATGACCGAACGGGTGCTCAGTGTAGTCGATGGACGTGTCACAGGGCAGATGACGGCGGAGGAACTGGCCCGGGAGGTGATGGGAAAAGGGCCGACTCCTTATATCAATCTTCTGCAATTAAAAGGTTTTCGCCGTATTGACGGTATGCTGGCCTATCGCTGGGGAGACGGTGAATTATTGATTTCCGGAAACGGCGGGGAGGAAGCTCTCTTTGAGTTGTCATCCACGGACATCATTCTTTTCAAGCGTCATCCCGAGGCGATAAGCGCCCGCAATCTTTTGCAATGCCGTGTCAGCGAAATGTTCGAGACGGGCAACAGAATCGGCGTTGTCCTTATGTGCGGAGGTGAAAAACTGGTCGCGTTGATTGTGAAAGAATCCGTTGACGAACTGGAGATAAAGGAGGGCGTAGAGGTATTTGCCGCCATCAAAGCGACAGCCTTTAGAGAATTGGGATAATGCAGTAGAACTTCTATTGAAGGGCGCAGTACAAAAAAAAAGGAGCTAATCTCGGTAGTGTACCACCTGTTAGCCCCTTGTTGAGAAAAATTGCCGTCAAAAAACGGCAAAAATTAATGTGCAGTTAATCAATGGCAATCATTACACTGGTTGCCTTGACGACCGCATAGACCTCTTTCCCTTCTTTCAATCCGAGAGCATCGGCTGAAGTTTTTGTAATAATCGAGACGACTTCCGCACCGCCAGGAAGTTCAACAACAACCTCGGAATTAACTGCACCGGCGGTAATCTTCTTGACCTTTCCTTTTAAGGTATTACGTGCGCTTATTTTCATCTTTTCCACCTCCTGTTTTTGGATTTAGGAAACATTAATGGCATCTTCGTTTGTGCTGAAGAGGATGCCACCTAAAACACCCGCTTATTTTAATAATTTATTGTCAACATTTTACGACTTTGTCAATCTGATCAGCGAATTATTTAAGGAACTAATCTTTCATTGCAGCTGTAAATGAAGCCGCCTGTGTCCCGGACATACCCCAAAATAGTTACATTATGCTGTTGGGCCAGTTTTACAGCGGCGGAGGTGGGTGTCGATTTCGATACCAGTACCGGCACGCCGATCCGGATAATCTTGGCCATGATCTCTGAGGATATTCTTCCGGAAACAAAAACAATTCCCTTGCCGAATAAATCCATCCGGTCAAGCTTCAGCAAATTTCCGGTCATCTTGTCAAAGCAGTTATGACGGCCGATATCTTCCGTCAGGAGTTCAAAATCAGGCGTGTAAAAAAGGACACTGTGCACCCCGCCGATAGTGGCAAATATTTCCGATTTCGTGACAAACGAGGTCATCAGATCCAAAATGGTATTGATGGAAAAATTAGCCTCACATTGCACTTCCTTGTATTGACTCTTTTTGAGTGGATTGATGTAGGTGTAGCATTTTCCACAGCCGGACGTAATGCTTCTCAAGCTTTCCTGCCGGTCGATGACCACGCCTTCTTTCAGTTTGACAATCACAGCCAGCATTTTGTCATTGAAAGAAATACTTTCCACATCGGAAAGAGAATTAATCACCCCTTCATTATAAAGAAAGCCCATGGCCAGCTCCTCCTGCTGTTGATTCAGACACAAGATAGAAACCAGCTCCATTCCGTTGACAATAATTTTCAGCGATATTTCCGCAATTACTTTTTTATTTATGTCGGAGATGCGGCAGCCGTTTTTATCTCTGGTGATTTCACGGACGGCCAGCTCTTCATAAATTGTATCTTCCAAAATAATCTCCTTTTCCCATCCAGATATTTGCCTCAATCCTATATACAGAACTGTCTACGTGTCAACGGCATATTTGATGAAAGCGCAAGACACGGTTGGCCACAACTTTTTTCCCGTTGTTTACAGCCAAAATTTACTTGTCTTATACCAATTCTAAATCAAAGCGCTATTTTTGTTGGCCCTTCGGCATGCTCAGGATAAGCTTAAATATTATAATCAATCATGGTGAGCTTGTCGAACCACGCCTCGTCGCCTCTGTCCCCCGCTGGCGGGGGTAGGGGGTGGTTGCCGCCGCAATATCATCTTTGATTTAGAAAGGTATTAATCTGATAATCTCCGAGTCTTTGCATGGACATGATCTTATTGTTGTTTTCAGGTTATGTCATAAATGACATAAGTGCATGAAATTACTAATAATTTACTGTTGACAACAGTCTGCGTTAAATGTATAGGCTTTTACACAGTAAAAGAGATTTTTAATATAAACGTCGTGCTCTTTAACCCTAGTTTTATTCCCGAAACTACTATTTGCTGAGAATGATTGCCTTGGGGAAGCGGCTGTCTCTCGAAGTTTAAAGATCATGCAAAAATATTTAATAAATTCCGGGGAAAGGAGAAAGGAATTCATGAAAGTCAGCAGAAGAGGTTTCCTTAAGATTTCCGGCGCTGTGGCGGCGGCAAGCGGGTTGGGCATCAGCCTTAAACCGATAGCCGCGCACGCAAAGCCGCTGAAAATCAAATATGCAACGGAAACCACCACCGTTTGCCCTTACTGTTCCGTAGGATGCAGCATTATTGTATCTGTGCGCGACGGCAAGGTCATCAATACAGAGGGAGATCCTGATAGCCCCATCAACAGAGGTGCTCTATGCAGTAAGGGCGGCTCGATTTATCAGATGGCTGTTAACGAAAATCGCCTCAGCAAACCGCTTTACCGTGCGCCTTTTGCCAGTGAATGGAAAGAGGTCGAGTGGGAATGGGCTCTGGATAAAATTGCTGAAAACGTTAAGAAGAGCAGAGATAAGAGCTTCAAGAAGACAAACGCCAAGGGACAGGTGGTTAACCGGACCGAGGGTATCGCATCGGTGGGCTCCGCGGCGATGGACTTGGAAGAATGCTTTACGTACCAAAAATTCTTAAGGGGGTTGGGCCTTGTTTACATCGAACATCAGGCCCGTATCTGACACAGCCCGACTGTACCGGCTCTGGCAGAGTCGTTCGGACGCGGCGCAATGACCAATCACTGGGTCGATTTAAAAAACAGTGATGTTTTATTGATAATGGGAAGCAATCCAGCATCCAACCACCCGATTTCTTTTAAGTGGATTCAGGAAGCTGTGGATAAACGCGGTGCAAAGATCATTTGTGTTGACCCGCGGTACACTCAATCGGCGGCTAAATCTCACCTATATGCTCCTCTTCGGTCAGGTACCGATATCGCTTTTCTGGGTGGCATGGTTAAATATATTCTGGAAAAAAATCTTTTCCATCTTGACTATGTGCTCAATTACACCAATGCATCTTTCCTGGTAAATCCGGATCTTAAACTGCCGGGGGACAACAATGGAGTTTTTTCCGGCTTTGCAGACGGTAAGTATATAAAAGACACCTGGTCTTATCAGACGGATGGGGAAGGTGTTATTAAGAAGGACAGAAGTTTGCAGGATCCCAACTGTGTTTTCCAGCTTTTAAAAAAGCACTACTCCCGTTACACTCCGGAAATTGTTTCCAGAATTACCGGGACACCCAAAGACAAACTTCTGGAAGTATACAAACTTTATGGTTCTACCGGAAAGCCGGACAAAGCCGGTGTGGAGTTGTACGCCATGGGCTGGACGCAGCATACTGTCGGTGTTCAGAATATCCGTACAATGTGCATTATCCAGCTTCTGCTGGGTAACATGGGCATCGCCGGCGGCGGTATTGCGGCGATGAGAGGAGAGAGCAACGTGCAGGGTTCCACTGACCACGGTCTTTTGTTCCACATATGGCCTGGTTATCTGGGCACTCCATCAGGATCATTGCCGACTCTTGCAGCGTATAATGAAAAAAATACACCTAAAACCATGGAAAAGGAAAGTCTGAACTGGTGGAAAAATAAACCAAAGTATGTAGCCAGTTTCCTGCGTTCCATGTACGGGGAAAGTGTGCCTCTAGATGAGGCTTATACGCTTTTGCCCAAGGTTGATGACGGGGCTAATTACTCCTGGTTGATGATATTTGACCAGATGTATAAGGAAAAGTTCACCGGTTTCTTTGCCTGGGGCATGAACCCCGCATGCAGCGGTGCTCACTCTAATAAAGTTCGCAAAGCTCTGGCCAAACTCGACTGGATGGTGAACGTTAACTTGTTTGATAATGAAACAGGCTCTTTCTGGTGTGGTCCCGGCATGGATCCCAAAAAGATTAAAACCGAAGTATTTATGCTGCCCTGTGCATCCTCTGTAGAAAAAGAAGGAAGTATTGCCAACAGCGGTCGCCTGATGCAGTGGCGCTATAAAGCGATCAGTGCTCCGGGAGAAGCATTGCCGGACGGCGATATCATGAGTGAAGTTTTCTTTAAAGTTAAAGAACTTTATGAGAAAAAAGGCGGGCCGAACAAGGAAGCCGTCACAAAACTGACCTGGCCATACGGTCATAAAGTTCGTGGTCAATTCCATTATGAACCTCGTATGGTAGCAAAAGAAGTCAACGGCTATTTCCTGGAAGACAAGAAACTGGAAAATCCGACCAAGAAGGGTGAATTCAAGGAATTCAAGAAGGGCGATCTGGTGCCGACATTTGCCTGGCTGCAGGATGACGGTTCTACGTCCTCGGGCTGCTGGGTTTATTGCGGATCGGTTAACGAAAAGGCCAATCTGGCCATGCGTCGCGGCCAGGCTGATCCCACGGGATTAGGTTTGTATTCCGAATGGTGCTGGTCATGGCCGGTAAACCGTCGCATCATTTACAACGGGGCTTCTGTTGATACCAATGGCAAACCCTGGGATCCGTCCCGTGCGGTTATTAAATGGGACGAGGAAGAGAAAAAATGGAAGGGCGATGTTCCCGACGGAGCGGGAGATCCCGGCAAGGGGCGTCCGCCTTTCATCATGAAATCGGACGGTGTAGCCAGTCTTTATGGTCCGGGGCTGGCCGATGGTCCTTTCCCCGAGCATTACGAACCACTGGAATGCCCGGTGGAGAAGAACCTCATGTCGCCGCAGAAGAACAATCCCGCTATTAAACGTTTCGACAAACCGGGGGTCGGTTCCGATATGGATGTTTATTCCGGTGTGACAAGCTGCGATCCGCGGTTCCCGTTTATCTGCGCAACTTATCGTGTTAGCGAACACTGGCAGACGGGCGTATTGACCCGCTGGTGTCCGTGGCTGGCGGAAATGCAGCCCGGTATGTTTGTGGAAATGAGTGAAGAACTGGCCAAAGAGAAGGGCATTTCCAGCGGAGATGAATGTATAGTTAAATCGGCGCGTGGCGAAGTGGAGTGTACAGCCATTGTCACGCCTCGTTTCAAACCGTTCAATATTGATGGAAACACGATTCACGAAGTCGGCATTCCCTGGCATTTTGGATGGATTACAACCAAACACCGTCTTTACAAGAAGGGCGATAAATTTCCGGAAGTCTATACCAAAGGTGATGCAGCAAATCTTCTGACATCATCCATCGGTGACGCCAATACCATGATACCGGAGAGCAAAGCCTTCATGGTGAATGTTGTGAAGAAGGGGGTGAAGTAATATGACCGAGAAAATAAAATTATACGATACTTCGAAATGTACCGCCTGCCGCGGTTGTCAACTGGCCTGCAAACAGTGGAATGGTTTAAAAGCCCGTCAGACGGAGCACAAGGGTACCTATCAGAATCCGCCGACGCTGGGGCCAAACACATTCATGCTCATTCACTTTCAGGATTATGTTGATTCCAAAGGTAACGTGAAATGGCTTTTCTGCAAGGAAGCCTGTATGCATTGCACCAACGCGGCCTGCGTGACGGTTTGCCCCAGTGGTGCTCTTTATTACAATGAAGAATTTAAGACCGTGGGCATGGACAGAGAAAAGTGCATCGGCTGCCAGGAATGCGTTGCGGCCTGCCCGTTTGAAATTCCGCGCTATGATTCGAAAACGGACAAGGTTTCCAAGTGCGACATGTGTGAGAGCCGCATTTCCAACGGTCTGGATCCGGCCTGTGTCAAGGCTTGTCCTACCGGAGCACTGAAATTCGGCGACAAAGATAAATTAATGAAGATCGCTGAGGAGCGTAAAAAGTATCTGGGCGAAGGTGCATCCATTTACGGCGAAAAATTTGTGGGTGGAACTCATTTTATGTATGTTTTGAAAGAGGATCCTGCCGTTTACGAGGGGCTGAAGAAAGATCCTAAGGTTCCATTCTCACTTACGGTCTGGAAGAGCTGGTTAAAACCGCTGAGTTTATTGGCTGCGGGAGGAGTAGTTGGCGGTTCCATCCTCCATTACGTACTGCATGGGCCCAAGAGACCGGATCCGGAAGGTGCGGCGCAGGATGAAAAGAATCAGGGAGGTGCATAGTATGAAAAGAGGTATGGTTTTAGTTACTTCAAGGTATGAACGATATGTTCACTGGTTTCTGGCCATTTCCTGCCTTCTCTTGTGTTACACCGGATTAGGTATGATGTTTAAAGAACTGAATGTTCTGGGCGTCATTATGGGTGGACTGAAAGGTATGAAGGTTGTTCACAATTATACCGCCATGGTTTTTATCGTATCATTGCTTCTGGCGATAATGATGTGGTGGAAAGAAGCCGGGGTCTTTGTCTTTCCGGAAGATCTCGAGTGGATTAAGGCAGCGGGCGGTTATTTATGGCATGTAGATAAAGTTCCTGAGACGGGAAAATACAATCCCGGTCAGAAGTTGTTCTTTCTTACAGTCGCCTTCTTCGGCGTGATAATGATCATTACGGGATTCTTCATGTTGTTCCCGAATCTCTTCTTCCTGGGAAATGCTCTGCTGGATTGGGTCTATGTACTGCATGTGCTCGGGTTTGTGGTGATTTTTGCTTTTTTCTTTATTCATCTGTACCTGGGTACCGTCGGCAATCCGGGAACTGTTCAGGCGATGATTAACGGCTGGGTTACTAAACCCTGGCTCAGGAAGCAGCATCCCGGTTGGCTCAAAGAGATGGAGCATGAGGGAACTCTCATCGTTTACGGTCAGGAAAAGAAATAAAAATGTAATTAGTTGAAAAAATTACATTAGCTGTTCAAGAGGCCCGGGGTTAAAACTCCGGGCCTCTTTTATTTATACCACATTGCTTTGAATGCAACGTGGTATTGGAATAAATAATTTGCAATAATAAACCTGTAAAAAAAAATCGCAAAGTGGTATGGAAGCGCCGTTGGAAGTTGGATGTTATTTTCTTTTTCTGCCTGAGCCCGTACCAGGTCTGCACCGGTGCGTTGTCCGTTGTAAATCGGTTTCCCGATCCCAATTTCCCATATAATAATATTGTAATGTCATCTTTAGTTTGATGATAGGGGGGTTCCTGCTGCCAACAAATTAATTTTCGAAGGGGTGCAAGGTGTAACATCCGATGCTGGACAGGTTTAATAGAGAAATTAATTACTTGAGGATTTCCGTCACCGATAGGTGCAATCTTCGCTGTATTTACTGCATGCCGGAAGAAGGAATCCAGTTCAAGCAGCACGAAGATATTCTGCGCTACGAACAAATAGAGAAAATAGTTGAGGAAGCAGCTCAACTGGGCATAACCAAAGTAAGGTTAACCGGCGGCGAGCCCCTGATCAAAAGGGACATCGAATTCTTGATAGAGAGATTGGCAAAGATTAAGGGGATTAACGAGCTCTGCCTGACGACAAACGGCATCTTACTGGCTAAAAAGGCCAAAATATTAAAACAGGCCGGTTTAACCAGTATGAACATATCGCTGGATACGCTTCAGCCGGAAAAATTCAGACAAATAACCAGGGTCGGAAATCTGGCCGATGTTTTAAAAGGCATAGATGCGGCGATCGAAGAAGGTTTCAAAATCAAGATAAACATGGTGGTTTTAAAGGATATAAATGAAAATGAAATCGAAGATATAAAAAGATTTTGCCGGGAGAAAAACATCAGGTCGCAGCTGATAAATCATTTTAATCTGAAGCAGAACAAGAATGAGCAGTATTTATTTGACCGGCCGCCGAAATGTGGAAATTGCAACCGGATAAGACTGCTGTCCGACGGCGTTTTAAAACCATGTCTCCATTCGGAAATTGAATACAAGATAGATATGGCGAATATCAGGGAAAGTCTTGTCAAAGCCATTCTTTCCAAACCGGAAAGAGGATCATCCTGTAACTCCAGGAAAATGTTTGAAATAGGAGGTTAATTGTGGAATTAACTCACGTGAATTCGGCCGGAAATGCCTTCATGGTTGATGTATCCTCAAAGGATGTGGTTAGAAGAAGGGCGTCCGCTTACGGGAAAATACTGCTGCAAAAAGAAACAATAGATATTGTGAAAGCGAACCTGATGAAAAAAGGCGATGTTTTGGCGGTGGCCAAAATTGCCGGGATTATGGCGGCGAAAAAAACAGAAGAACTTATTCCGTTATGCCATTGCCTGAATCTGGAGCACGTGGATATCAATTTTAACATTGCAGATGACGGCATTGAGATAACAAGCCAGGTAATAACTTCGGGGAAAACAGGCGTAGAGATGGAAGCGCTTACCGCTGTATCGGTTTCGGCCCTGACTATTTACGATATGTGTAAAGCCGTCGATAAGAAGATGAACATAGAAAATGTCTATCTTGTGGAAAAAAAGAAGGAAGAAATAAAGTAAAAAAGCGTTCTTGTAAAAGTGCAAACCTGAAAATAAAGGCGGACAAACAAATCATGAAAGTGACTGTTCTTACGATATCCGACCGGGCGTCGAAGGGAATTTATGAAGATCTTTCCGGGCCGGTAATTGAGAAAATTATCAAGGAAAGTATTGCCGATGCTAAAATTTCCAGAGTAATTGTTCCCGATGAAAAGGAGGAGATCCTCAAAGCCCTGCAGGAGGCGGCTTCAGCAGATTTTATATTGACCACCGGAGGAACGGGCTTGTCCGCCAGAGATGTAACTCCGGAAATTTGCGAAAAATATTGCGATAGAAGCCTGCCCGGAATTGCCGAAACATTAAGAAGCGAATCCTACAAGGAAACTCCCAACGCCATGCTTTCCCGGGGATACGCCGGAATTAAAGGTAAAACTATAATTGTTAATTTCCCCGGCTCGGTCAAAGCCGTAACGCTGTGTACCAGAATTCTGCTGCCCGCGATGGGGCACGCCATAAAAATGATAAATAACGAAGGACATTAAAAATACATAATTATTGCATAATCTTCGAATATTTCACAGGCCTTTTCAATAAATGGCAGGATGTATAAACAGACTATGCTTTTCAAAACAATTTTTTCATTTTCTTTATTGCTGCGACCTTTAAGTGTCAATCTTTTTAACTGGTGTTGTATTCCAGTCTCCGGTTTTAGACAAACAGCCGGACTATTGCTGGAAGTATTCTTTGCAGTAATTTTACTTTCAGTTAATGCTTTGCTTTCCTGAGATCTTTTTTTCAAAGCAGCTATTTTGTCTTCGGCCTTTTGCAAAATGGGAGTGATTTCCTTTTCCAGGTCGTCAAATATTGCCAATAATTCTCTGGCGCCTTTGGTCAAGTGCATTTTGTTTTCACCGGGATTCACTTCCACCAGATGAATACCCAGTCTCTCTTCCGCAACTTTAATTTTCCCCCATGCCAGGCGGTAGGAAACGTTCAGCTTTTTGGCCGCCGAATTCAGGCTGCGGCATTCATCAATTTGTCTGAAAAAAGTATTGCGACCGGGTCCGAATATTGTCAATCCATGTGCTTCAAACCATATCTTATGTTTAATTTTCATTAATATAACCTCTCCAGCCTGAATATACTAAACAGGGTAAATTTTTTTTGACTTTCGCTTCTGAGAATATCCTGAGTGGCCGTATCGCAACAGTTGATTGAATTGATAGGGTCTTTATTTGCGAGAAAACATATATAGGAAAAAGGCTTTTGTCTGTCAATAAAAAAGACTGCTAAAGTCAGAATTTATCCGGGATTAAATAAATGCGACTATTGATCAAAAAGCGAATATAATTATTTATTATTATACATATCATTACTAAATGTTATTATATTATATTTGTTATTACTTAATATTATTGATAAAATTAATATTAAATTAGGTTTACACTGTATTGTTTTTGTGCTAACGAATCCGGTCGTCGAATAAAAATATTATTTTGAGATGATTAAAATATTGCGATTATAAAATTTTTATGCTACGGCAAGCATAAGTTATTATGCTGTGGCAAGCATAGAAAACAATGTTTCCCCTGAAGGTAGTATTAACAATAAAGAAAACTAACCATCTTTTGATCCTGTGTTTTATAAAATGATTGCCAAATCTTTTGCACATCATCATCATCGTCACCGCTCTAAAATATCAATTAATATTAATTATATCGGCATGTTGCACATAGGTGTACAGCCTCGAAATTATTGAAAGGAGATAATATGGCAAAAGGGAATAATTCCGCGTATAAGAAGATGCTTGACAAGCAATACAAAGAATTGATGAAGCATTGTCAGGTTCATATGGAACAAATCGAAAAAGATTTACCTGAGCCGAAAGAAGATTTACATGAGCTGTTAAAGGATCGGGGTTTTTCCAGACGAGATTTCATTAAATGGACATCGGCAATGACAGCCGCCTTGATGCTGCCGCCGGTTTTCCGTCCCATGGTAGCAAAGGCAGCGGAAAATTTCAGCCGCCTTCCCGTCGTTTGGCTCCATTTTGCGGAATGCACCGGCTGCAGCGAAGCATTTTTACGCTCTTCTTATCCTAATGTTGACGATATTCTTCTGGAGACAATTTCTTTGGAATATCATGAAACTTTGATGGCCGCGTCGGGATACCAGGCGGAAGAAAATCTGGAAAAAGCAGTCAAAGATTTTGCCGGCAAATTTATCTGTGTCATTGAAGGCGCCCTGCCTCGTAATTTGCATGGTTTGTATTTGACGCTCGGCCCGAAGGGGAAAACCGGTATTCAGGTCGCCAAAGAAGTTACCTCCAAAGCGGCGGCTGTGATATGCATCGGTTCCTGTTCGGCATACGGCAATATCCCCGCAGCAAAACCCAATCCTACCGATTGCGTGGGAATAAGCGAGGCCATCGGAGTTAAAACCATTAATATCGCCGGCTGTCCTCCCAACGCCGTTAATTTCACTGGAACTGTTCTGCATTATTTACTCTTTGGAACGGTTCCGCCTCTGGATTCATTAGGCCGGCCTCTTTGGGCTTATGGAAAACGTATCCATGATTTCTGTGAAAGAAGGCCGCATTACGACGCCGGTGAATTCGTTGAAGAGTGGGGCGACGCCGCTGCGATAAAAGGCTGGTGTTTGTATAAAGTAGGCTGCAAAGGTCCCTATACTTATGCCAATTGCAGTAAAGTCCGTTTTAACGACGGTATTTCCTGGCCGGTTATGGCCGGTCATGGTTGTATCGGATGCACCGAACCTGGATTTTGGGATACCATGGCTCCATTGGAAAAACCAATCAGCGACAAAACCTATGGCGGTGGTGAAAGAACAGTTGATAATATCGGTATCGCTCTAACGGGTGTGGCTGTAGCCGGAGTTGCTGCTCATGCCGTCGGAAGTGCAATCAGGCATAAAGATGATGACCGGACGAAAGCTGAGGAGGAAAAACATGACTAAAAGAATTATTGTCGATCCGATCACCAGGATTGAAGGACATTTAAGAATTGAAGTCGAAGTTGATGATCAGAATGTAATTAAAGACGCCTGGAGCAGTATTACTCTCTGGCGCGGCATTGAAACAATACTGAAGGGCCGCGACCCGCGTGACGCCGGTCTGATTGTTCAACGTTTTTGCGGCGTATGTACTTATGTTCATTATGAAGCCAGTATTTTGGCCTGTGAAGACGCCTTCGGAGTTAAGCCGCCACCCAATGCCCGAATCATTCGCAATCTTATTAATGCTGCCCTGTATATGTATGACCATCCCATGCACTTCTATCATCTGCATGGTCTGGATTGGGTGGATGTGGTGAGCGCCCTTTCAGCTGATCCGAAAAAGGCAGTGGATATGGCCAAAGCTTACTGTCCCAATCCTTACAATTGTTCGGCCACTCACTATAAAGCGGTTCAGGACAGGGTGACCAAATTTGTTAAATCCGGACGCCTTGGACCTTTTGCCAATGCTTACTGGGGCAATCCATCTTATAAGCTGCCTCCGGAAGCAAACTTGATTATCCTTTCGCATTACTTGGATGCGTTGGCCGTTTCTAAGGTCGCTGCCCAGATGATGTCTATTTTTGGTGGCAAGAATCCTCATCCGCAAAGCCTGGTTGTCGGCGGGGTAACTTCCGTTATGGATGCTCTGGATGCCGAACGTTTGGGTCAGTATTTGTTCCGCTTCAAAGAAGTGAAGAATTTTATTGAAACAGCCTATATACCGGATGTTCTTCTTGCCGCGACCTATTATAAGGGTGAAGGTTTAAGCGGTATCGGCGGAGGCGTGAAAAACTATTTAGCATATGGCGGATTCCCGCTCGATGATGATTGGAATAATCTGCTCTTCCCCAGAGGAATCGTCAAAGACAGAAATCTGGCTAAGCCCTTAAAAGTGGACGAAACCAAGATTACGGAAGAGGCAACTCATTCCTGGTACAGGGATAACGAGCCGCAGCATCCGTACAAAGGGACAACCGAGCCCAAATACACAGGCTATGATAAAGAAGGACATCTAAAGGGAGACGGAAAATATTCCTGGTGTAAAGCACCGCGTTACGACGGGCTTCCTTATGAAGTAGGTCCCTTGGCCCGCTTCATTGTTGGTTATGCTCAAGGCTATAAGCCTATGAAGGAATTGGTGGATTCGACACTAAAAGCAACCGGACTGCCGGCAACGGTTCTCTTCTCGACTCTCGGTCGTACGGCTGCCCGCGCTCTGGAAACCAAGCTTGTTGCCGACAATGCGGAGGCATGGGTAAACGAACTTGTCGCCAATATTAAGAATGGAGATACGAGAACCTGGACACGCTGTGACGTGCCCAGAAAACCGGCTCAGGGCCGCGGCATGACCGAACCGCCGCGCGGTGCTCTCGGCCACTGGATCAACATCGAAAAAGGTGTCATTGCCAATTATCAGGCGGTTGTTCCCTCAACATGGAACTGCTCACCGCGTGATAAAAAAGGCGTACGCGGACCTTATGAAGAATCTCTCATTGGAACAAAACTGGCGAAAGTTGACCAGCCGCTGGAAATTATCCGCACAATCCATTCGTTTGATCCGTGTATGGCCTGTGCAGTACATATTATCGATCCCAAGACGAATGAGGTCAAACAATTTAAAGTGGCGTAAAGTGAGAAGGAGGTTACAGTGGAAAAGATTGTTGCCCACAAAGAATGGTCCGTGGCTATACGGATTAACCACTGGGCCATGGCAATATCAATATTTGTTTTAATTGCCACCGGTTTTTATATTGCCGATCCGTTTACCGTCGGAGCAGGTGAAACAATAAATAAGTTCTTAATGGGAGATATGCGTTTTATCCATATTCTCTTTGGGATGATTCTCTTCTTCCTTTTTCTGTGGCGGATATACCTGGCGTTTTTCTCCAAGTTCCATGCGGATTGGAAAGATTTCTTTGCTTTTATGGATATAAAGGCAACTATCAAACAGATAAGGTTTTATCTGCTGATTGAAAAAGAAGCTCCGGAACATAAATGGTTGTATGGGCCGTTGCAGTCTCTGGCTTATGCGGGGCTTTTGTTCATGGTTTTGGTTATCGTTGTAACCGGTCTGATCCTGATGGGTGCTGGCTATCATGCCGGTCTTACTGCTCTGCTCTATAAGCTGGTAAGACCTGTGGAAAATATGATGGGCGGCCTGGCCACGGTTCGCTTTATTCACCATGTTTTTACTTGGTTCTTTATCTTGTTTATCGTGGTGCATATGTACATGGCCTTCTGGTATGACGCTATCCTGCAGAGGGGAACGATTTCCTCCATGATCAGCGGCAAAGTTTTTAAAAAAGAAAAAGAATAAAAAAATAATTAATTATGTGCTAAATTAAAAAAGTACCCGGGAAAGGGGAGAGAAATTTCATCTCCCCTTTTTTTCACACATAAATTATGGCGGATAAAAATTTTATTACTATTTTGGGAATAGGCAATATCCTGCTTCAGGATGAGGGATACGGCGTTCACTTTGTTCGCTGGCTGTCCGAGCGCTATCATGCCACGGATGAAGTACGAATAATTGATGGCGGGACACTGGGGTATACTCTGCTGGATATTGTCAGCGAATGCCGGAATCTCATTGTAATTGATGTTCTCAAAGTGGATGATGCGCCCGGTTCACTTTATCGCTTCAGCAAACAGGAAATGGAAATTCATCTGCCTCCTCCTACCACCGCTCATGAAGTTACGTTCTCCGACTTGTTGTTCAAGGTGGAACTGATGGATGAATCTCCGGAAGTGGTTTTTCTCTGTATCGTGCCCGAGAAATATGGTGATATGAATATGGAAATGACCCCCCTGATGCGGGAAAAATTCCCGGCTATGGAAAAACTGCTGCTGGCTGAGCTCGACAGGTTGAATGTGCAGCTGGAGAAAATTACGCATGCATGAACTATATCTGGCTGAATCAGTTTTGAATATTGTGCAGGAATATGCTGCGCGTCAGCAATTTAAGAAAGTCAACTCTATCTCATTATCTTTTGGCCGCCTTTCCTGCATCGAACCGAAATCACTGCAGTTTGCGTTCGAAGTCCAGGCAAAGGATTCGCTGGCGCAGGATGCTGTATTACAGTTTAAAATTCTTCCGGCGATTATTCATTGTTTTTCGTGCGATAGAGATTTAGAATTAGAAGTGTATGAAGGAATTTGTCCCCTTTGCAGGGGGGAAGAAGTTCTGCTTGTCGGGGGAACGGAAGAGATGCAAATTCTGGAAATGGATGTGGATTAGGATTTTATATGTGCATAGGCTTTCCGGGCAAAATAATTTCTATTGATGAAGATAACTACGCGATCATCGATATCAGCGGCACTAAACGGGAAGTTTGCCTCGATATAGTGGATGAACCGGTTACGCTTGGTGATTATGTGATAACACATGCCGGGTTCGCCATTCACAAAATCGATGTTGATCTGGCCCAGGAAAAACTGGCCTTGTTAAAAGAGCTTCTCGAAAATGAAATATATTGATGAATATAGAGACCCGGCTCTGGTGCAGGGATTGCTCGCAAAGATCAGGAAAACAGCCGACCGGATTGATCAGCGTGTGACGATCATGGAAATTTGCGGCAGCCATACCTACGCCATCGGCCGTTTCGGCATTCGAAAAATGCTGCCCGACAACATCAACCTGGTTTCCGGTCCGGGTTGTCCGGTTTGTGTAACTTCCGCCCGTGATGTCGATATTGCTTTGTATTTAGCCTCGCAGGAAAATGTAATTTTTGCCACCTTCGGTGATATGCTCCGTGTCCCCGGATCAAACGGCAACAGTTTACAGAAGAAGAGAGCCGAAGGCTGCGATATCCGTGTTGTTTCCTCATCCGATGAATGCATTAAGCTGGCGCAGGATTTTCCCCCAAAAGAAATTATTATGATGGGCATCGGCTTCGAAACAACCACGCCTACCATTGCCGTCACCATCGAGCGGATTAAAAAAAAAGGAATTAAAAATTTCTCAGTGTTTTCCGCACATAAGATTGTTCCTCCCGCTGTTCGGGCTTTAATTGCCGATCCCGCTCTGAACATCGACGGTTTTTTGTGTCCGGGTCATGTGAGTACGATGATCGGCTCCAATGCTTATAAAATGATGCCCGAAGCCGGGTGTGCGGCGGTAATTACGGGATTTGAGCCGGTGGATATTCTGGAAGGCATCTGGATGCTGCTTGAGCAGATTGCAGATAAAAAATTTGACGTTGCTCTTCAATACAGCCGCGGCGTGAAACCCGAGGGCAATATCCGGGCTATGGAATTAATCGAAGCAGTATTTAAAACGGAAACCGTAGAATGGCGCGGCATTGGTCCGATTCCGGCAAGCGGTCTTGTTTTGCGTGATGATTATGCCGCCTACGACACGCTGGCAAAGTTTACCGTGCCGGAAATTCAATCGGTGGATATCAAAGGTTGCGGCTGCGGAGATATATTAAGGGGGATAAAATCACCTCAGCAGTGTCTTTTGTTCAGAAAAGTCTGTACGCCGACGAATCCGATCGGCCCCTGCATGGTTTCAACTGAGGGGAGTTGTGCGACATACTATAAATATCACTGACGGCTTCGTAAAAAGTACACTTTGCCGTCATTGCGAGCGAAGCGAATCAATCTCGTGCTTTGTAGCGCATTGATATTATTAGATTGCTTCGTCACTCCGTTCCTCGCAATGACAAAGTAGTCTTCTTTTACGGAATTATCACTATTTAAGGGGGGAAAAGAACAGTGAAGGTAACAGTCGTAAAAAATGTTCTCGATGCCAATGATAGAATTGCCGCCGAAAACAGGACATTGTTTGATACAAACAGAGTTTATGTCATTAATCTGATGAGTTCACCGGGAGCGGGCAAAACGACTTTGGTGGAAAAAACCATCGAGGCTCTAAAAGACAAATATCGCATCGGCGTTATTGAAGGTGATATACAGGATACATATGATGCCGACCGCATTGCCAAACTGGGGATTCCCGTTGTGCAGATTAATACCGGCGGCGCCTGTCATATCGACGGCAATATGATCCGGGAATCTTTGCCTTCGTTTGATCTCAGTTCGATCGATTTGCTTATCTGTGAAAATGTCGGTAATCTTGTTTGTCCGGCCGAATTCAAGATCGGTGAAAATACCAAAATTATGATTCTGAGCGCTCCGGAAGGCGCCGACAAACCGGCCAAGTATCCGTTGATGTTTCAAGAATCGTCGGTCATGGTCATCAATAAAATCGATCTTTTCCCCTATGTTGATTTTGATACGGTCAAAGCAAAGCGTGATGCACTGGCAATTAATAAGGATCTGCAAATATTTGAAGTGTCCTGTAAAACCGGAGCCGGTCTTGAAGGCTGGATTAAGTGGCTGAAGGATCGCATAGATGCTTTCAAAAAATGACAACCTTGTAAAAAGGTCGGATGCTGCGTTGCGCGTCATCCTTCGTCACTGCGGCGTACTCAATGTACGCCTCATTCCTCAGGATTCGCGCGCCTTGCCTGCGGCCTTTTTACAAGGCCGTTGATAATTGCTGATTTTATGACTTTTTACGAGTCCATTAAAAATAAGGGAGATCAAAAAAGGGTTCGCTTTCTTTTTTCCGGTGTTGTTCAGGGTGTCGGTTTCCGGCCGTTTATTTACCGGCAGGCGATGCAAAACAATTTAGGCGGTTTCGTGCAGAATCGTCCGGACGGCGTGCTGGTGGAAGTTGAAGGCGCCGCCTCTGCTGTAGATTCTTTTCTCACCGGCGTTCAGAGCAATCTGCCGCCGTTGGCTAATCTTACCTCCGTATCAGCCCGTGATATTGAAATAATGAGCGAGGACGCCTTTCGGATTATCCCCAGCGATACTCGTGGTGACGGGGACGTGCACATCGCGCCCGATGTGGCTGTCTGTCCGGAATGCCTGGCGGAATTTTTCAACCAGCAGGACCGCCGTTACCGCTATCCGTTTATCAATTGCACCAATTGCGGCCCGCGGCTGACGATTATCAAAGCAATTCCTTATGACCGCGTTAATACATCCATGGCCTGTTTCCCCTTGTGTCCGCAATGTCAGGCTGAATATGAAAATCCTGCCGACAGACGTTTTCATGCCGAACCTGATGCCTGCCCGGTATGCGGGCCCCAAATCCAAATTCTCGATGGAGAAGGAAATCCGGTTGATAAGGCTGAACCGATTACGGCTGCCATAGCCTTGCTCAGGGAAGGCAAGGTTCTGGCAGTTAAAGGACTGGGCGGCTTTCATTTGAGCGTTGATGCAGGAAACAATGAAGCCGTGGCGCGGTTGCGTTCACGCAAATACAGGGAAGAAAAGCCCCTTGCTATCATGGTTTGCGATCTTGCCGGAGCGCACAGATTGGCGCAAATGAGTGGTGAAGAAGAAACATTATTAACATCTCCGCAGCGGCCGATCGTTCTGTTAAAAAAGAAAAGCAGCAACATAGTTTCTGAGTCAGTGGCTCCGGGCGTCCCCCATCTCGGCATAATGCTTCCCTATACGCCGCTGCATTATCTTCTTTTGGAAAGAGATTTTGCCGCCCTGGTGATGACCAGCGCCAATCAGGTCGATGAGCCGATCTGCATCCGCAATCGCGAAGCCGTTCACCGGCTGAAAGGGATTGCCGATTATTTCCTTGTCCATAATCGCGATATTCTGGTTCGCTGCGATGACTCGATTGTTATGGTTGTCGGGAAAAAACAACAGATATTACGGCGGTCGCGCGGTTTTGTTCCCCGGCCTGTTGAGCTTGCCGAATCTTTTCCCGAAGTTCTGGCTTTAGGTCCGCAGCTCAAAGCTACGCAGTGCATTTTGAAGGGCAAGTTTGCTTTCTTAAGCCCTCACCTGGGCGATATGGAAACACCCCAGGCCCGGGATTTTTTTTCCGAAAGCCTGTCTTTAATGCGACGAATTACCGAAACAAATCCCTCCGTGATTGCCTGCGATTATCATCCGGCCTACTATTCAACAAAAGTTGCCGCTGAACTCGAATCGGTAGAAGTTATACGTGTTCAGCATCATCATGCCCATATAGTAAGCTGCATGGCGGAAAACCAGATTTCCGGAGAGGTGATCGGCCTGGCGATGGACGGCACAGGCTTCGGTCTGGACGGCAATGCCTGGGGCGGAGAGTTCCTTGTGGCTGACGAAAGGCAGTTCCGTCGCTTTGGACATCTGCAATATTTTGTTTTGCCGGGCGGTGAGAAGGCAATCCGCGAACCCTGGCGCATCGCCGCCAGCCTGCTGAAGAACGCCTATGGACATTCATGGTTATCTCTTGCGGAAAAACTGGGAGTTGTCAGCAATCAGAAAAGCGGTGAACTGCTCGACAAAATTATGGAAAATAAGATCAACAGTCCGCTTACTTCGGGCTTGGGTAGATTATTCGATGGTGTGGCGGCGATCATGGGCTTGCGCCGTCAGGTGAGCTTTGAAGGGCAGGCGGCGATGGAGCTGGAAGGCCGAATGACTGAAGCTTCCGGTGCATCTTTCCCTTTTGCAATAAAGCAGGATGATGAAGGATGTTTTATCCTTGATGTATCTGAGACAATCAAATCTATAGTTGACGAAATAATCAGTGGAACAGAGAAAAGTAAAATTTCCTCTTCTTTTCATTGGACAATAGCCAAAGCTTTTGCTGCAATGGCCAATGAAATAAGAGCGGCAACCGGTATCGAGCGTGCTGCGTTAAGCGGTGGATGTTTTCAAAACAGAATTCTTCTGGAAAGAAGTGTATCCGAACTGGAAAACGCCGGATTTACTGTTTATTGCCACAGGCAGGTTCCGGCCAACGACGGCGGCATTGCCCTGGGGCAGGCCGTTATTGCTGCATCGGTTATACAAAAAAGAACGACTTGAAAAAAGTTTAACAATAAGATCAGATTTATGATGCTTTAATTCCCTCCTTTTCTAAAGGAGGGTCAGGGAGGATTTGATAGCTGTGCTTAAAATCCCCTTCCGTCCAATGATGTCCCCCGCTGGCGGGGGTGCAGGGGGTGGATGTTTTTCTGTATGGTAATAATTTTAAACACTTACATGATGAAAGTTCTCGGTCCACCTCCGTCACTGTGTGACACCTCCGCCAGCGGAGGACATAAAATGGTAATATTTAGTATTGTGGCACAGCTCCTTTACAAAAGGGGATTTAGAAGCTAAATTTCTTAATTTAACGACATTGACTCCACGATCATTGGAAATATGCAGAAAGGGTTGAAAATGAAGTACGATAAAGTTTTACTGGAACACGGCAGCGGCGGGCTTTTGAGCAATGAATTGATCGCTAATACCTTTCTTCCCAACTTTAAAAATTCCTATCTGGAGAGGCTGGAGGACAGCGCGGTGCTTTCCATCGGCAACCAGAAGTTTTGTTTTACGACTGATTCTTATGTCGTCAGCCCGGTTTTTTTCCCCGGTGGAGATATTGGTTCACTTGCGGTGCACGGTACGGTAAATGATCTGGCCGTATGCGGTGGAAAGCCGCTGTTTATGAGCGCCGGATATATTCTGGAAGAGGGATTTCCCTTTGCATCGCTTGCAAAGATCGTTCAGTCTATGGCGAGTGCCGCCGCCGGTGCGGGCATTCAGATAGTAACCGGCGATACAAAGGTTGTTTCCCGGGGCGCGGTGGACGGCATTTTCATTAATACCTCCGGCATCGGTATTGTCGAATATGAAGCGCCTCTGTCGGTGAAGAGCATTCAGTCGGGCGATGTAGTAATTCTCAACGGCACGATCGGCGATCACGGCTCGGCCATCATGCAATCAAGAGAGAACCTGGGGTTTGAGGCGGACATTATTTCCGATTCGGCGCCTCTCAATGGACTCATTGCCGAAATCCTGAAGGCAAGCCCTTATATTCACTGCATGCGCGACGCCACTCGCGGAGGCCTGGGGGCAATTCTGGCGGAAATTGCCAAAAGCGCTAGTGTGCGCATCAACATTTCCGAGCAGGATATTCCGGTTAACGAAAATGTCCGCGGCATCTGTGAAATACTCGGCCTTGACCCGCTTTTTTTAGCCAATGAAGGCAAGGTGGTTATATTCTGTCCCGCGACTGAAGCCGCCAAAGTACTTGCAGTTATGAAAGCACACCAGTTCGGCAGAAATGCCGCCGTAATCGGCCGTGTCGGCGGGGAAAGCGGCAAGGGACGAGTCGTTCTTAAAACTTCCATTGGCGGGGAAAGAGTTGTCGATCTACCGACAGGTGAACTGGTGCCGCGAATCTGCTAATGCTAATACCAAGTCGCCTTCTTTGCCTAACTTTATTGGCTGCGTCGCAAAATGTTTCCAAAACAGTTCCAAAGAGATTCCTATTCGGGCAACAAGCCTCAAAGTGGTAACCGCATTGTTTTTTATTGCATTGTTTTATGGAAGTTGTATGAATATCATTTACAATCGCGATATGCTGGCATTTTGAATATAAACCGCTCCGTAGGCATACATTTAGGGGATTCACGATGTCTCCAGACAAATTCATCATAAGCAAAGATAAACTAAAGGAGCTTTTTTTTGACTTTCTATGTAGTACAATGTTCATGTCTAGAGAAGGTGGAAAGTATTATGACTATGCTAGGCATATTTCGCAATTGGGATTGGAAAATCAATGGACCCAAGAATATTTCAATAAAAAGATCTTTGATTTTCAATCCACACATTCCGCACATACATATGCTATTTGTGCTGAAGTTCTTCGTAATAAAATCAAGACGAAAAAAGACGTTCTGAGTCTCATAGATGTAACCAGAGATATTGAGAACAAAGTTCTTGACGATGAGGCTAAGCTAAACATTGCCGAAGCCATAATTACGGATGTTATTCCATCTGCAAGGAATGTAGGCCTATTTGATGAAGCAAAAGAGATATTAAAAATCGCCATAATACTCTTGTTACACTACAAGGGGGATAAAAACAAAATACATCAGGCACTCTATCATCGTGCCATTTACCTAAATGAAGCATCAACAAAGATGCAAGCAAAGAAGTAATACATCTAATGATACATAACCACTTCATAGCCCGCAAATACAGACGATCGCTTACACTCCGGCTGATCCACACATTATGTTTTAATACAGTAAAAGGAGAAGATGATGAATAAAATCAATTCCAAAGCCCTTTTATTATTTTTCATATTTGCCGCAATATTTGTATCTGGCTGCGCGACAACCAAGCCAAAGCAAATAGATAAAGGTTCGCTTATCCGTGTTACCGACCAGACAGAAGAAGTCAAGGACTGTAAATACTTAGGGCAGGTTAATTCTTTTTATGCTTCTTCTGCAGGGATTATGTCGAATTATAAATTTTTTTTGGATGAACTTAAGAATAGGGCGGCAGTGATGGGCGGAAATGTTCTTCTAACGAAAGGGCTCTTAATGACCGTAACACAGTCTACGCTGATTGGTGATGCATACTATTGTCAAAATCATTCACGACCAGACACAGAGAAAACGACCTCGCCGACGCAGTGAGGGAGGGCGCAGGTAAGTAAGGGCAGCATCCTATTTTATTTCTTGCATACTTGAAAAGATGCCTAACAACATACACACGATCGCTACGCTCCGGCTGATGTTTCCGTTATGCCGTGGATAAGCATATAGAGATATTTATGAAGAAATTATCAATACTATTTTTGCTTTTATTCATTTGTGTTGGTTGTGATCAGAGCACAAAATACACAGCCAAACATTTCTTGGAAGGTCGGCAAACGCTAAGCTATATGGGAGATATTTTTAGGCTGAGCTACACTGAGAATACAGGAGCTTTTTTAGGTTTGGGTGCAGGCATGCCAGAAAAACCACGTTTTGTATTGTTGGTCGTTTTGGCATCCATATGTCTAATTGGATTTTTGATTATTGTGATTTGCAGTAATAAAGTCAATACCTTAGTGGTATCATCAAGTGCGCTGATAATAGGCGGTGGATTGGGCAACATGATTGATCGAATTATAAATAGAGGAGCAGTTATCGATTTCATGAATATCGGTATAGGCCCACTCCGTACTGGAATTTTCAACGTAGCGGATTTGGCTATTATGGCAGGTGCGTTAATGCTTGCAGTCTTCTATGCAAAGAAACCGCATAACAATCCACCCGACTGTTGAGCGTTGTTGCACGTCTGCCCTTGCGCCGCATCTGTCTGATGGTACTTTTCAGTAAGTTGCTCCGCTTTGGTAGCAATGGGTGATCTTTACTTTATGTGTGAAAACATCAGTGAAATGAGTAATAAGGATACATAAATGCAAACAGTCAGCATTCCAATAGTTCAATTTAACTCTGACGTAACAACAGATGGTAGAATTTACGGTTCCGGTGAAAGAGCAGTCATATTTTCCAATATGGATACTAATAATCAAAATGAATGGTCTTCGATCATTGAGTTAATCAATTCAAATGGCTTTATGTTTATCACTTACAACTATGTCCAATACGAAGTTGACCAATCAACAACGCTTGCTAGTGTTGTTTCCTTCGCCAAGAATTTAGGAGTTAAACAAATTATTCTTGTTGGTGCAAGCAGAGGAGGTGTTGCTTCAATAAAAGTTGCAGCAAATATGTTTGATAAAGATCAAATAGTTGGTGTTGTCGCACTTTCAGCGCCTATTGAACATGAGGGGGTAGTTTTTTATAACAGTGAAGAATTAAGCAGAATAAGAATTCCCAAATTGCTTGTAAATTCAGAGTCTGATGAATGTGTAGCTGGGACATATAAAATGTATCAACTCGTAAATTATCCAAAAGAACTGCTGATTTATTCAGGTGAAGCGCACGGGACAGAAATATTTTTGAAAGATGGGAAAGCCTTTGCCCAAAAGTTAAACGATTTCATTTCATCTGTATTTAAAAATATCTCATAACAAGATCAATACAGCCGATCGCTTCGCTCCGGCTGATTATTTCGTGATGGTGCTTGGTGTTGAAAATGATTAAAACTAATGAGATACAGATTGAGAATGCTTCAATTCATGATGCCGAGGAGATTCTTGAGTTACAGAAAGCAGCTTTTTTAGGGCAAGCACAAATATATAATAATTTTCGTTTGCCACCATTGGTCCAAACAATTGAGTCAATAAAGGATGAATTTGCTAGCAAGACCTTTCTCAAGGCAACGTTTAGCAATCAAATTATTGCATCGGTTAAGTTCCGGTCAAGTGGGAACGTTGTGCACATTGATAGGTTGATCGTTTACCCAACGTTTCAAAATCAGGGCGTCGGCACATACCTGATGAGAACATTGGAAGATAGGTTTCCAAGCAGTGTAGTCTTCCAATTGTTTACTGGAGAGAAGAGTAGTCGGAATGTTCATCTTTATACCAAGCTTGGATTTCAATTGGTCAGGAAAGAAATCACGGATCAGGGAATTGTGCTTGTACACATGGAAAAGCACCATAACAAGGACAGACAGGCCGACGCGGCTGATGCCCAGCAATAAGTGATGGTGTATGAATAGAATTATCTATATTTTGGTTTTATGTATTTTTCTGGGCATGGTACCAACGGGTATGTGCGCCGATCAAGTCAATTTTACTGGTACTTGGGTGATTGATATTCGCTCAAAATCTGAACGCAACGCAGACTGTGGTCATGCATATTTCACGCTTCTTCAAAAAGGAAATAGAATATGTGGCGACCATGTCTTTTATACGCCGGGTTGCGGTCGATTGAATGAAGGAGATCCTGGATCAGTTCGCGGTACTGTCGTTGGTGCAACGGCATTATTGGAAGTCACTAGTGGACGAAACGGCGCCATTGTCAAAGGTAAGGCCACACGGAAAGGCAATACTATTCGGTGGATCACGATAAAGTCTATCAAAACTGGCGAGCCAGAAGGCGATTCACCTTTGATACTTTGGAAAGGAATACTGAAATTGGACAAATCTCAGCCAATAAATCAAGAACTTATCAAGGCATGTAAGGATTAATAAACACTTATCAAGGTGATCTGGGGTCAAATCTTTATCATTGACATTTGGTGGCGAACTGCGGCTATTGCTGACTTTCCGGTGATTGGAATATAAACATAAAAGAACTGGATTGATGACCGATCCTTTTCAATAAAAATAGTAATTGTGGAAAGAGCCGAATCTTTAATAGTGACATTTCAGGTTGATTAGCAAGAAAATTAACTGCTATCCGGCATATCGTGGAGGAACAATCCTGATTAAAACCAGAATAAAAAGTATGCTGTCAACGGATTATCAATCGCAGCAACAGGGATGCTCCGGATCAGCGTTTCATTATGGTAAAATTATTTTATGAAAATCATTAAAAAGATAGTCTTAATGCTCATCAAGGTAATGATTGCTCTTAATGTTAAGAGGCTATAGATTTCAATTATAGCACTAATTCATGTAAAATATGCAAATGTTGCATCGAGAAGGGTAAAATTCGGTAGATCGCAGGCTCCGGCTTGGTTTTTTCTTCAGGATTTATCAGAAAAAGGGGGTAATTTCGATGAGCGAAGGAACTAAAAGTACGATTTTAATAGCAATAATAAGTGCCGTAAGTGCAATAGTCGTTGCGGCGATAACTACATATGGAACTATCGTTGTATACGCTCCAGAGGCTAAAAAAGTAAAAGAGGAGTTAAAAGACATTTCAGATCTTGAAAAGATTGCCAATCTGCCCATAGGGACAATCGTAACATCAATGCTGCCTCCGAGTCTATTTGCAGAAGTAGTTGGAGACCCGGATCCGTCTGTTTTTGATCCAAGAAAAAGTAAGTGGGTATTAGCTAATGGACGGGATATAAGGAGTTCTCGATATGGTAAGTTGTCCGGTAATACGGAAACGCCGGATTTGCGGGGAATGTTTTTGCGAGGGTTGAATGAAGGAAGAGAAGACGGTAAACAAGACCCGGATGTACGCAAGCCCGGAGACTATCAGAAGGACGCCATACAGCAGCATGGTCATAATACAGAAGTCATCGGGAAACCAACAGGATATAAAGAACAGGTGGAAACTCCAAGCGGCATCGGCTACACTCGACACCCAGCGGGAAGGAATGCCCCGCATGAAAAAATGTCGGTAAATGTGTTGGAGGTAAAAGGTGCGAACGCAAAGGTCGAGACACGCCCCCGGAATGCAGCAGTTTACTTTTACATCAAGATAAATTAGTTTTCGGCGGAATCTGGACTATTTGATCTTATTAACTTATTTCTTAACAGGGCAGTTTCCCTTTATTATGCGGCGTCCGATTCTTCCGGCGGATGGAGATTGATGGTTGATTGTATTAAAGAACCCATTTTGGGATTGGACTCGATGATAAATTTGTCCGAAACCTTTTTTGTGTTTGCCAGTCCCATACCTGCACCGAACCCCATTGAACGAATCCAGTCGCTTGCCGTTGAATAACCCGGCTGAAGGGCAAGATCGATGTCTTCGATTCCCGGGCCTTTGTCCCTGGCGGTTATAACAATATTCTTTTCGTCAATTTCAAACGTAAGGATGCCGCCTTCGGAATGAATTGCGATATTGATCTCCAGTTCATAGGCGGCGACGGAAGCTTTCCGGATGGTTTGCCGCGGGGCGTTTATGTTTTTTAGAATTTTCTTCAATTCAAACGACGCGCGGCCGGCATTTTCAAAGTCGAATTTCTTAACGATAAATTCCCGCTTGATTCTGTTCAACTGATCGGCGGGCTCGGCGTTGATCATTTTTTCCAGTTCAATGATTTCATTGTTTAATTCACGCAACAGTGCCAGTAGAATATCGCGGCTGGAAAGGATGCCGGAAAGGCGTTTGTCCTTATCGACCACCGGGAACCGGTGGTAGGAATACTTGTCAAAGAAGGGAATGGCGTAGGAAAGCGGCATATCATCTTCAAGAATGATGAGGGATTTTGCCATGTGCTTTTCCGCGACATCATTAATGTAGGATTTATCAAGGGCAGTAATAATATCTCTTAAACTGATCATGCCGACAAGCAGTTCGTCCTCGAGGATGGGAACAGCGGAGATGCCTTTTTTCCGCATTATATTCTGAATGTGGCGGAGAGAATCGGTTTTCCTGGCCGTGATTACCTGCTTTTTTGAAGCATCCTTTACCTTGAGGCGAAGAATGACTTCCTGGATAGTAGTGGGTGTTTCATTCCCGGGGAACTGTAGCATAACTGATTACTTCTTTTCTTGGTTAAAGAGTGGTGCAAGCTGAAAGCACGTTTCGAAAATGGGATAGTTGGTACTGATAAGGGATATATCCAGTTTGCGGGCCAGATCAAGCATGTCCTGTGTAACAGGTTTTCCACCGGCGATCATAATGGCATTGGCGCCGATCATGTCCGCAGTACGAACAACCTGTACGGTATTGAGATTGCTGAGCAGAAGAATGTCCTCTTCCTCAGTCGTCAGAATATCGCTCATCAGACTGGATGCCACAACCCATTTTACAAATCTTTTGTTTCCCTGATGCAGAAATTTTCCCCCCACCTTGGAAGCAACTTCACTAATAAGAACTTCCGGACGCATCTTCTTTCACACTTTCTATGTTGACCAAGAATGTCAGCTTCGATGTTAGGAAAAAGAATAAACTATCGCTTTAATAATTCTGCTTTCTAAAATAACGTTAAGTTGCTTACCATATATTTTCCCCCAGGTCAAATACAAGAACGTGATGAAAAAGGGGGTGATTTAATCTCATTAACTTTTTTCTGGACAAGAGGTTAATCATTTTGGCTTTTTAGCTTCTGTACGCATTATTCAACATCAAGTGGAACTAATCGTAGAGCCCGGTGCCCAAATCTATTTGTCTCTTGCCGGAAACGTTTTGATTGGTTATTGCATTCTTGTCCGGAAGTTGTTAATAAAGCTATTATTTTAAAAGCATTGCACCTTGAAGTTTATTGTCGGTTGATGAAAACGACAACCCGTTATTCTTTCCTTATTGTAATAAATATTTTTTAAATAAAGGGGGATGTATGGCAAAACGCGGAATTTTTATCTTATTATGTGTAGCTTTTGTAATAACTGGTTGCGCCGGTCATAAAATGGCGCTTACTAAAGGCCAAACAAACGATGATTCATTCGGTAAGGCGAGGAGATTTTCATGAAGATTGATGCTAAATTGGCAAACGGACTTATGTGTAAACAAGCGACGTTGTGTTCTGTAAGTCTTATCGGCTGTTTGGTGTTGCTGGTTTTAACCTTCGGAATGGTACATGCTTGGGCAGAATAGCCCCATGTTGTTCTTTCCAAAGGTAACGTCCCGATTTCGTATGAGGTCAGCGGTTCCGGTGAACCGACCCTTGTGTTTGTGCATGGTTGGAGTTGTGATGCCCGTTACTGACGCGCGCAGAGCTCCAAAAGATGATTGCTCCACTGGAAAAAGATTTTCGAACAGGAAGTCGGCAATTTGTGGGAGAGATGATTTTATAAATTGATCTTGACCTTTGCATGGTATCTTCGATATATTTTAAACATATAATACGTATGGTGGAGGGAATCTGATGTCCAAGCTGGTTCGTTTTGGTGTTTCTCTGGAAGAAGATCTGTTGCAAAGATTTGATGACCTGATCCATCGCCGGAGATATACCAACCGTTCGGAGGCTCTTCGTGATATGATCCGCCAGGAGTTGCTGAAGCAGGAGTGGGAGGCAGGCGGCGAAGTAGCGGGCGCCATCACCTTCATCTATGATCACCATACAAGAGAGCTTCTGAACAAAATTACCGACATCCAGCATGACAACCAGGAAGTCATCATCTCCAGCCAGCATGTTCATCTTGATCACCATAATTGTTTGGAGATTGTTGCGGTTAAAGGACGTGTGAAGAATGTATTGAAGCTCGCCGATTCACTGAAGGCCAACAAAGGTGTCCAGCATTGTACGCTTAGTATGACCGGTGCCGGCAAGAAGACGGTCAAATAGCTTGCCTTAATTTCCACCATGCGGACTGCAAGAACAGTCTGATATTATAACTTGTCTAAAATCAACTATGATATTGCATGAAGATGTTCTTTATCGCCAGAAAAGCACCACGGAAATAATCAATGCGCCCAAAATAAATCGATACCAGACAAAGGGCAGAAAAGTTTTGGTCTGCACGTAGCGCAGCAGGAATCCGATGCTGGCAATGCCTGTGATGCAGGAAACGGCCATGCCGATAATGAATTCCGTTGTAATCAGTGATGGATTGGAAATAATCAGAGGCATCTTGACGGCGGCGGCTCCGAAAATAATCGGAGCCGAAAGTAAGAATGAGAAGCGGGCTGCTCCTTCTCGAGTCATGCCCAAAAGCAGAGCCGTGGTCATTGTAATTCCGGAGCGTGAAACGCCGGGGATTATCGCCAGCGCCTGAGACAGACCGATGAAAAAACTGGTCGGCAATGTTAAATGAGAGACATCTGTTTTTTTTGCACCCCGACTGTCAGCCCAATATAAAACAACTCCCAGTACAACCAGCATGAAAGCAATTAATAGCGGATTGCGGAAAATTGTCTCGGCGTGTTTTTCCAGCATAAAGCCGAATGCCGCTCCGGGAATGCTGGCCAGGACCAGGTACCAGAATAATCTTCCGTCTGGGCTTTTTGTATCGGTAAATCCCTTGGAAAGTAATCGTAGCCAGTCTTGCCAGAAATAGAGTGCCACGGCGATCAATGTTCCAAGATGCAGAGCAATATCAAATGTAAGTCCCGGGTCTTCCCATTTAAACAGCCAGGGAACCAATACCAGGTGTGCTGAACTGGATATAGGCAGAAACTCGCCCAGACCTTGGACTAAACCCATTATTGATGCTTGTAAGACAGTCACTTTTGCCTCGCTAAATGATGGAATTATCATGGATGAACTTAAGACGGCTGACCAATATCTTAATATTATGGTATTGTCCATATTCTTTTACTGAATTTTGTTCAGCATTAATTCCCTGATCACTACACGGTTTTGTACCTCTTTATTCAGAAAATAATAAAGGTTTGATCCCGGCTGGAACCAAACCTTTATTATTAAGATATATTTAATGTTTGTAGCTGTAAAAGCATTTTCTCCTTTACCTGGTTTCAGGCGACGGTTTTGTCGGAGAGAGGAATAATATCTTTTTCCACCCATAGAGGTGACATTTCCCTGGCCTCATCATAGGGAATCTTTCCATGCAGAATCATAGCCTTAAAATCGTCAAACATATAAATTCCCAAAAACAGGTGAACCAGAAGAAACAGCGTCAGAACCCAGGCAAAAAAAGTGTGCAACAAACCCAGCAGGGCTACGGTTTCTCTGGGCACAAGATGCGGAAAAGCCCATAATATCCAGCCGCTGAAAATTAGGACGGTTCCTCCGATTAAAATGCAGATTCCGAAGAGCTTCTGACCTGAATTATACTTTTCCATCGGTGGGACAGCGATTTTCTTTTTTAACAGGATTTTTTGCGGATAGCCTCCCAGAACCAAAAACCATTTAAAATCGTTAATGGAAATATTAAAGATTCTTTTGATGAAGAGAACAACACGGTCAAAACCGATCAGCAGGAAGCCTATGGCATCTATAGTAAGAACAACACCGGCGACAACATGAATCTGCATTGTCAGATTCATCGATGCTTCACTTAAAGGTTTAAAATATAAAATCAGACCGGTAGCGACCAGGGGCAAAAAGCTGAGAATTAATAAATAATGGAATATTCTTACATTCAAGGGATGTTTTAAAATCATTTTTTCAGAATGCATGAGTCAACCTCCTCCTTAAGAAAGACCTTTTGTTCGATTGATGTATTTTGTATGTAATAGTTCTTCGGAAAGATGTCCCAGGGGTTCGCCGCCGAATTCCTTGTAATACCTGGTTACGGATTTATTGGCATGGCTGACGCGGACGGCGGCTTTTTCGTCATCCTGATACAACCCCTTCGTACGGGCCTGAATATAATTATTATTGGCGGATGTCAGTGCTTTAATCCAGACAGCAGGCAGAGCCAGAAAAGCCACGATAATGCCGCTGATGGTAATAAACTCCCGGCGTGTGATATGCAGCGGATTTTCGATATATTGATATTTTTTATTTTCCATGTTTTTCACTCCTATATATTAGTTATGTCCAGGCAAACCAGGGACGAATAGCTCCCAGCCAGGATGATCCGTTGCCGCAAATCGGCTGGCCGCCGCCGTTAATACAGCCGCCCGGGCAATTCATCACTTCGATAAAATGATAGGGCGATCTGCCCGCCAGTACTTCCTCGACAACAGGTTTAATATTTTCAGATATATTGTGCACTACGGCGAGATTCAGGGTGACTTCTTTATTGTACTTGCTGTCTTTGATGGTAACGGATGCGCTTTTAACACCTTTAAGACCGCGTACCTTCTTAAACTCGAGTGGTTGAAGTTCCTCGCCGGTAATTACGGCGTAGGCAGTGCGTACGGCGGCTTCCATAACCCCGCCGGTATTCCCGAAAATCGTTCCGGCCCCCGTGTAATCGGCCAATAGTGTTCCACCTTCTACCTCTTTTTCTTTTGCCAGATCGATTTTCATTTTTTTCAACAGCCGTGAAAGGTCGCGTGTTGTCAGAACGGTATCAACATCGGGATAAGGTTTGCTTGACGCGCCTTCATTTTTCTTGTTGTACTCATAGGCGCTGATAAATTCCGGCCGGGAAGCCTCCAGCTTTTTGGCGGTGCAGGGCATAATGCCGACGGTGTAAATCTTTTCGGCGGATTTTTTCCAGATTTTTGTTCCGTAGGTTTTGGCAACCGTCCCGGCCATCTGTTGTGGTGATTTGGCTGAGGAGAGGTTGGGGATCAAGGCCGGATATTTTATTTCTACAAGCCGGACCCAGGCGGGACAGCAGGAAGTGAACTGCGGCAAAGGGCCTGTTTCTCCGCCACGTTCATTTTTTTCACCGAAAACCGCATGCCGCGCTCTGGAAATAAATTCCGTTCCTTCCTCCATAATCGTCAGATCGGCGGTGAAATTATTATCCAGAATTTCAAAACCGGCTTTCTTCATCGAACCATAAAGCTTTCCCGTCACCAGAGAACCTGCGGGTAAACCGAAATCCTCGCCGATGGCGACGCGCACGGCAGGTGCGATGATTCCAACCACTGTAAAGTTGGGGTCTTTGAGTTTGGCAATGACTTCGTCCACAGTATACGATGTTTCATAAGGTGCGCCGAATGGGCAATTGATAAGACATTGTCCGCAGCTCAGGCAAAGATCAACATTAATGCTGTGTGTTGCACCGAACATACCTGTTATGGCGCTGGTAGGGCAATGACGCTTACAGGCGTCGCATCCTTTGCAACTGGATGCCTTGATGGCGATAACGCCGGGGATTTCTCCCTTTTGATACGTTTTTGCGGTTGCATTCATTTTTTCAGATCCTTTCCATTATCAATTATGCTTGTTTATACAGACAAGCAGTTCTAAATATGGGATTATGTTAATAATGGCATATGTTTAAGCAAAAAAATCTTTACCTTCCGTAAATCCAACTCTTTTTGAGCATAAATATTTTTGAATTAAGTTACATAGAAAATCAGGAATAGCGTCTGAATTTGTGAATATATTTCGCTCATTGCTGATTAAATTCTCGTTTCCGCTAAGGCATTTTTTTTCAAAGCAGCCATTTTTTCCCCGGCTTTTTGCAGAATCGGGGTGATCTCTTTTTCCAGTTCATCAAATATTTTCAAAGATTCCCTGGCGCTTTTGGTCAGGTGCATTTTTTTTTCGCCGGGATTTATTTTTACCAACTGTATGCCTAATTTCTTTTCCGTGTTTTTAATTTTTCCCCAGACCAAACGATAGGAGAGATTGAGTTTTTTGACTGCAGAATGAAGGCTGTTGCATTCCTCCAGTTGTTTGAAATATTCATCGAGACTGGGCTCGAACACTGTTACCCCACTCTCCTCGAACCAAATTTTGTATTTTATTTTCATATCCCGACCTTTCCATCCCAATAATTAATTTATTGAATTAACGCATCTTTGATTTCCCTGTAAAATCATCTTCATATATCAAGAATTGGCATGCAGTTAAATGGAGCGTGCTACATATTTTACATAAATAGCACTATAATTCTTTTACGTCAACAGAATGTTTGCTTTTTATTTAGATGAATATGATGGTTTATGGAGAAAATATTAATAAATATGAAATAAATCTTGACGTTTACGTAGTATGTTTTATATACACATACCACCATATTACTCTATTGATTTTCATGGCACGGCAGATCGCTGTAAATATCAATTGTTATGGATATCTTGCTTTTCCCGCATGTTTTCCTCAAGCTTTACCGGATCATGCGAATACGGCTCCGACACAGGGAGAGGAGGGATAAAATAAATAGATTTCGACAGGTTGAATAGTGAGGCAGGGTATTAACCTTGGTCGGGATTCCCCTGCCCCGAAAGGGTAACCACAGAAAATGCATCACCCCTTTGGCGAGATTTATATCAGAAAGAGGGTGGAATGTAAACAAGAGGAGATAAGGTTATGTTCCGGTGTTATTTGCTGCTTTTATCTTTGCTTATAATTGCTTCAACAGCCCTTGCAGAAGAAAATATATTAAAAAATGATCAAGTTATGAATGTCACAAAATTTGAGGAAATTGTAGTTACGGCGACGAGAACGACAAAAGAGGCGGCATCAGCGCCGGGAAATGTGAAGATAGTTACGAAAAAGGATATAAGAAAAAAAAATGTTCAAACTGTGGATGAAGCTTTGAACTCTCTTCCCGGCGTTTTCGACCGGCGGGTTAATATGATGGATACATTGTCGTCTGTCTCACTGGGCGGAATTCCCGGACAGAACAGGACGCTGATTCTCCAGGATGGCGTGCCGCTCAACAGCGCTTACACCGGGGATGTGAGCCTTACCGGTATGTCCACCGGAAATGTGGAGCAGATCGAAGTTGTCCAGGGTCCCTTTTCCAGTCTTTACGGCGGCTATGCCATGGGTGGGGTCGTTAATATTCTGACGAAAATGCCGGATAAGCGGGAATTCACCGTGCAGAGCGGCTACGGCACCAGCTGGCACCGGGGAGAAAGCCTTGATGACCTGCAAAAATACTATATATCCTACGGCGACAAGCCGACGGACAAGTTAAGATTGTTCTTAAGTTACGGATATAAAAGCACCAATGGCTATGCCAAAGATATGGTTGTCGCTTCTTCGAAGCCGACGGCAGGGATAACGGGCTGGGATTACACTGCCACAAATCAGGGAGCAACCCGTTATCTGATCGGCGACAAAGGAGACAACACCTGGTGGGACGACAACTTGAATATCAAGGTGGGCTATGATTTTTCCAATGTTTCTAAATTGAGAGCCTCAGTGATGCGCACCCGGTACAAGTATAATTACGATGACCCTCATACCTACTTGCGCAATGCGGCTGGCACCCCCGTCTATTCTTATGGTTCCGGTGCTTCGGCGGTGAGGGAAAGTTCCTTTACGTCCGGATCGGGCATGACGGAAACGATGCTTTACAGCGTTAATTATGAAACGGAGATTGGTATAGCAAAAACAAAGTTTTCACTGGCGCTCAACGATCAGGGGGAAAACTGGTACACAACGCCCAACACAAGCTTTCCTTATGCAACCTTATCCGGGTTGAACGGTAAGGTCTCCAGCAGCCCTAATCAGAATTGCTATGCTGATATTCAAACAACCATGCCCCTGCTGGGCAGACATCTTTTAACCGTGGGCGCATCTTACAAGGCCGGGCGGTCCAATACGGAGGAGCATAACCTGACCTACTATAAAGATGAGGATTCCAAAACAGGATTGACCTATAATTCCGGAGGCAAAGACACGACTTATTCTATTTTTGTTCAGGATGAAATTTCGCTTTTCCCCAATTTGACAGCTTATGTCGGATTCCGGGAGGACTGGTGGAAAACGTTTGACGGTTACGCCAACCAGTTTGGGACCGGCGCTTTCGCCAATACTTATGATTCCCGAAGCGACTCTTCCTTCAGCCCCAAGGCCTCGCTGGTTTACAAGCCCTTTGAAGCGACCACACTGAGAGCATCCGCCGGCCAGGCATTCCGGGCGCCGACGATGTATGAACTCTACCGGACATGGGTATCGTCAACTGGTGTCACGTACAACGGAAATCCCGGTTTATCGCCGGAGAAGGTTACCTCCTGGGATGCCGGGTGGACGCAGGGATTATGGAAGGGCGCCACGTTTTCGGCAACATACTTTGAAAATTATTTGAAGGACCTGATTTACCGTAAAACCGTGTCTGCAACCCAGTCCGATTACATCAATGCGGGCAAGGCGGAAAGTAAAGGAGTCATGCTGGAAATCGAGCAGCGCATCGGTAAAGAACTGAGGCTCTTTGGCAACTTTACCTATACGGACGCCCGGATTAAGGAAAACAGCGCCAAACCAACGACTGTGGACAAACGATTGACTTATCAGCCGGAACGGATGCTGAACGCGGGCGCGGAGCTGGAACTTGGGCAGTTTTTTGCTTCAGTGGTCGGCCGCTATGTCAGCAAACGCTTCACCGACGATGAAAACAAGGACATCGTCAGCGGAGTGCCGGGCTCATATGATTCCTTTGTCACCGCCGATGCAAAAATAGGCTGTAAGATCGGCAGGTACGCGACGGCGTCTTTTTCCGTCAACAACATTGCCGACGAACGCCATTATGAATCATATGAGTCGCCGGGTAGATTATGGCTGGCCGAGGTAGAACTGAAATTCTGATTAATGATGAATAAAATGGAAAAATGGATGGCCGCGCTTGTTGCGGTCATCCTCCTGTTGACGGCATCGGTTTTGGCAGCTTGTGCCGAAACAATTACCTTTAAAGACAAGCTGGGACGGCGGGTTAATATCAATCTGCCCGTCCGGCGCGCCGTTTTCTTTGAAACCTATGAATTGACTGCTGCGCTGGGCGTCTGGGACAGGGTTGTGGGGATCAGCCGGTATGCCTATACCAACGACTTGATGCTCGCCGTCAAGCCGGATATAGCGCGAACCATCCCCTCGGCCGGGAGCGGATTTGACGTCAACATTGAAACTCTGCTTCGGTTGCGGCCCGAACTGGTCATTACATGGACATTCAGCCTGGAGTCGATCCGGTTTATGGAAGAAAAGGGCTTGAAGGTCGTTGCCCTCTATCCTGAGAGTATAGAGGATCTTTATGAGGCGATGCGGTTGCAGGGGAGACTATTTGGTAAAGAGAAAAAAGTGGAGCGCTGCATTGACCGGATGAACAAAATGTTTTCCTTCATCCGGGAGCGCTGCGGGAAGGTGCCGCAGCAGAAGCGAAAAAAAATTATCTGGCTGGGAGGGAAACAGACAACGGTTTCCGGGGTAAAAGGTATCAACAATGATTTGATCGGACTGGCAGGAGGCATTAATCCGGCTGCCGTCCTGAAGGAGCGCAGCCTTGATGTTTCCATGGAGCGGGTTGTGGCCTGGAACCCTGATGTGGTTTTCATCTGGGGGGGAGCAAAGTACAATGCCGGTGATCTTCTCGGAAACTCCCAGTGGCGCCATGTGGCGGCGATTCGCAAAAAGCAGGTGTACAAAGCGCCGCAATGGGGCACCTGGTCGCCGCGGCTGGCCGTTGTCGCCCTCTGGATGGCCATGAAAACATATCCGGATGAATTCCGGGATGTGAACTTTGTTAAGACCGCCGATGACTTTTACCAGGCGGTTTACGGTATTTCTTACAGGAGCGTGAACCGGATTGCAAATTGAACCGAAAATAAAAAAAATAATTCCCCTGCTTATTCTGGTCTCGCCTTTGGTGCTGGGCTGGTCTGCTCTGTTCATTGGTGCGTATGGAATTGAGCCGCTCGATATCCTGACCTATCTGTTCGATGTGATTTTTAATCCAATCGCTCTGGATAACGGGGAAAAAGCTATCCTGTTTGATATCCGTCTGCCGCGGATCATTCTGGCGGGACTGGTCGGCATCGCGCTTGGTGGATCAGGTGTCGCTCTACAGGGGATTTTTCGCAATCCGCTGGTTGATCCGTTCATTCTCGGTGTTTCCGCGGGAGCTGCTTTCGGCTGTGCTCTGTCCGTGGGCTTTTTCCCGTACCTGCCCGTGCAGATTGCCGCCTTTGTTTTCGGCATCCTGTCTGTCCTTTTGACTTTTACCGTCGCCCGGACACAGGGTGAGGTGTCGCGCCTCCCTTTGATCCTTTCGGGGGTAATCATCTCGGCTTTCTTTACAGCTCTTGTTTCCATCGTTAAATTTCTGGTGGATCCCCAAAAGCTCCAGAGCATCGTCTTCTGGCTTATGGGAAGTTTCGCCCTGGCCGGTTGGTACACAGTCGGCATTGCTGCCGCGGGGATTGCGCTGGGGCTTATCCCGATCATCCTGATGCGCTGGCGATTGAATGTGATGAGCATGGGTGAGGAGGAGGCTAAGACCCTCGGTATTCATGTGACGCGGGAGCGGATTATTTTTATTGCCGCCTCTACTCTAATGGTGAGCGTCGCCGTTTCAGTGAGCGGCATCATCGGCTGGGTAGGGCTGATGGCGCCGCATCTTGTCCGGATGATGACGGGACCGGATCACCGCAGCCTGGTTCCTCTTAGCATGGCGGGTGGAGCGGCTTTTATGATTTTTGCCGATACCGTGGCGCGCAGCCTCACCAATATTGATATTCCGGTAGGCATCATTACGGCCGTGATCGGCGCACCATTTTTTATTTACCTGATGAAGCAGGGCGGAAGCGAAAGCTGGGGGAGATAATTGCCGGATATGCTAAACATTGAAAAGATATATTTTAATCACTCCTCTGGAAATTCCCGTCGCAACGGGCGGGGGGATGTTCTCAAAGGGGTAAGCTTCAAAATTCCCGGAGGCCGGATGACGACCGTCCTTGGGCCGAATGGCTCCGGCAAGACAACCCTGTTTAAGTGTATTTCCGGTTTGTGGCATCCTTATGAGGGAACGATCTTTTATGGCGGGCGTGATGTTACGAAGCTCTCAGCAGCCCTGCGGGCGGAACTGATCGCCGTTGTTCCTCAGGAACACGATCCTCCTTTCCCCTACACGGTTGCCGATATTGTGTTGATGGGGCGGGCCTCTCATGTTGCGCTCTTTTCCGCACCCTCGCAATCGGACGTTCAGGCGGCGGATTGCGCCATGGAGCAGATCGGCATCAGTCATCTGTGTCATCGCCCTTATACTAAAATCAGCGGCGGTGAACGCCAGCTTGTCCTCATTGCCCGGGCGCTGGCCCAGGAAACACCGATTCTGATTTTGGACGAGCCGACTTCTCACCTCGACTTTCGCAATCAGATTCTGATCTTGAGTAAAGTGCGGGACATTGTGCGGCAAAATGGTTTGACGGTGCTCATGACTCTTCACGACCCGAATCTGGCGATGCAGTTTTCCGACCATGTTGTGATGATTGCGGAAGGGACGGTTTTGGCGCAGGGACTTCCCGCTGACGCGCTGACACCGGAAAATCTCCGGTTAATGTATGGTCTTGACGTGTCTGTCATCCGCCATAATGGCATCAACATTATTTGCCCGGAGGCGGCGTTATGATCGAAATAAAAAATCTTACTAAAAACTACGGCAGCGTCCGCGCTGTCGACAATCTGAATCTCACAATAGATCAAGGAGAGGTTTTCGGACTGCTGGGGCCCAACGGCGCGGGGAAAACAACAATCATCAAGGTTTTGACGACCTTGACGAAGCCCGACGACGGCCATTGCGCCATCGACGGCTTTGATGTCGTCCGGCAAAGCTTCGAGATCAAAAAGCGCATCGGCGTAGTACCGCAGGAAAATAATCTTGACCGGGACCTGACGGCCCGGGAAAATCTCACCATTTACTCCATGCTGCATAATGTCGCCGACCGGAAAAGGAAAATCGAAGACTGCCTCAAAATGGTCAATCTGTGGGACAGGCGCGACACGGTGGTGTCCGGTTTTTCCGGGGGAATGCAGCGGCGGCTTCTTCTGGCGCGGGCCCTGTTGTCGCAGCCGTCGGTTCTTTTTCTGGACGAACCGTCAATTGGTTTGGACCCGCAGATCCGGCGGCAGATGTGGGACATGATCCGTAAAACAGGCATCTATGGCCAGACAGTCGTTCTGACCACCCACTATATTGAAGAGGCCGAGGCTCTGTGTCGCCGCGTGGGCATAATGAGTCACGGGCAGCTGATCGCCCTCGATACACCGGGAAATCTGAAAAACAGCATCGGCGAATATGTTGTTGAGTTTATTGACGCAGAAGGGAAGTTGCAGCAGCAGATCTGTCTAAACCGCAATGAAGCTAATAAAATCGCCGCGGGTTACGTAGGTAATGTGATTATCCGGAAGACTAATCTGGAAGATGTTTTTATTCAATTGACGGGAGAACGCATCGAATGATCAACGCCGCCTGGTATCCGGTATTTTTAAAAGAAATGATCCATTTCCGCCGCAAGCTGTTCAGACTCGGTTATCTTTTTTCGACAATGCTTGTGCCGATTATTTACCTTATCGCCTTCGGCTTCGGTTTGGGACGCAGTGTCAGAATAGGGGAAGGGGATTATCTGGCGTTTCTCATTCCGGGACTGGCCGCTATGAGTTCCATGAACAATTCCTACAACTGGGTTGCGGGAGCCCTGGCTATCGACCGGATCTATTTCAAGACTTTTCAGATTTTCGTTCAGGCGCCTGTTAAACCGTCCGCCGTTATGACCGGCGAAGTTCTGGCCGCCATGTTCAGGGGGCTTTTTGCTTCCTTATTGATTGTTGCTGTCGGGTTCGTCGCCTGCCCCGATTTTTTCCCCGGCCCGATATTTATCTTAACCTTGTTCTTAAACGGTTTCCTGTTTGCTAATCTTGGTGTTATCGTCGGGATGCGGGCTAAGTCGCATGAAGATACAGCCACCTATTCCAATTTTCTGATTATGCCTATGGCCTTCTTCAGCGGGACATTTTTCCCCGTCGACAAAATACCTGCTTTATTCCAACCGGTGATTCAAATTCTACCCCTGACGCACACTAATATTCTGATTCGGAAGACCGTCATGGATACTGAGGCCTGGATATCTCTGGGCGTTATGGTGGCCTATGCAATAGGCCTTTTTATATATGGTTCATGGTTGATAAGGAATTACAGCGAATGATAACAGGAAATAAAAGATGAAATTATTCACTATTATGTGGTCGAGCTACCTGCCTCTTTTGAAGGAAGCGGCCGCTGAACTGCATCTGGACCTTCTGTCTTATTCCGGTAAACAGCTTAATTTACATCCGGAAATGCCGGCCGCAGCAGCTAAGGACATGAAGACGGCGGACATGATTCTCCTCTATCGCACTAATGATACGTTCTGGGAAGAATTCGACGAGGTTCTGGATGAAGTGCATACCCGTATCCCCGTTGTGGTCGTAGGCTCCGATACCACCCAGTGGGCAAAATCCACGGTTAGTCCTGAAATTGTCGCCACGGTCTATAATTACATCCTTTTTAACGGCCGGGACAATATTGCCAATATGCTGCGTTTTCTCCTTCATAAACTTTTCGGAAAGCCGCTTAAATTTAATAAACCGGAAGAAATTTCCTGGCAGGGTATTTATCACCCCCAAACAGACAAGGTATTTTCATCTGCCGAATCATACCTTGCGGACTATCTGCCGAAATTTTCCGCGAAGCCTCTGGCGACGGTGGGCTTGCTCTATTCGCGTTCCAGCTGGGTGACGCGCAATCTGGAGATCGAGAAGCATTTTATCAGGATGCTGGAAGGCCGGGGGATTGCGGTTATTCCTGTTTTCTTTTATTCCCTGAAGGATGAAAATCTGGGAAACTTAAGCGGCATAGAAGTAATTGAGAAGTTTCTGATGAAAGACGGCAGGCCTGTTGTTGACGGCATTATCAAATTGACCTCTTTCTTCCTGGGAACGTCGCGGGGCAGTGAAATAAAAGGAGCAACGGCATCATCCGGCGCGGCGCTCCTGAAGCAGCTCAACATTCCCCTTATCAATCCCGTCATTTCCTATTACAAGGATCGGGAACAATGGTTGGCCGATCCGCAGGGGCTGGGAGCGCAGGTTGCCTGGAGCCTCGCCATGCCCGAGTTTGAGGGTGTAATTGAGCCGATGGTGATCGGCGCGGTAAGCGGGATCGGCACGCCGGGGGAAGAAATTTACAAGCCGATTCAGGAAAGGATCGAGCGGCTGACAGAAAGAGCAGAGCACTGGATTTTACTGGCGCAGAAACCCAACCGGGATAAGAAGGTTGCTTTTATTCTCCATAACAATCCCTGTGCTTCGGTGGAGGCGACCGTTGGCGCGGGGGCTCATCTGGACACCCTGGAAAGCGTCGTTGATATTTTGAAACGGATGAAGCGGGAAGGCTACGATGTTTGTCCACCGGAAAACGGCAAGGCGCTGATTAACGACATTATGCAGCGCAAGGCAGTTTCGGAATTCCGCTGGACTACAGTGGAAGAGATTGTGGAAAAAGGCGGAACACTGGACCTTATTGATGCGGAAACTTATCAATCCTGGTTTACGGAGCTTCCGGAGCCGACGCAGCAAAGAATGAGCGGGGCCTGGGGGCAGCCTCCGGGGGAGGGAAAGGACGGCGTTCCGGCGGCCATGGTATACAACGGCCGGATATTGATCACCGGTGTGCAATACGGGAATGCCGTCGTCTGTGTGCAGCCGAAAAGAGGCTGTGCCGGGGCGCGGTGCGACGGCCAGGTCTGCAGGATTCTGCATGATCCCGATATTCCGCCGCCCCACCAGTATGTCGCGACATACAAGTGGCTGTCCCGCAAATTCGGCGCGGATGCTGTCATACACGTGGGTACGCATGGGAACCTGGAATTTCTGCCGGGCAAAGCGACCGGGCTTTCCTCCGGCTGCTTCCCCGATATCGGCATTGATGCCATGCCCCATCTCTACATTTATAATGCGGACAATCCGCCGGAGGGGACGATTGCCAAGAGGCGCAGCAATGCTGTTCTGATCGACCACATGCAGACGGTGATGGTCAAAGGGGAGCTCTACGGTGATTTGGAACAGGTCGAAAGACTCCTCGATGAATATGATAGATACAAAGACATGGAACCGGCCAGAGCGCACACCATTGCCCATCTGATCGAAGATAAAATCAGGGGGCTCAATCTTCTGGACGGCACTGAAGAGTCGCTGCACGACAATTTCCACCGGCGCCTCGGAGATATTCATGACAAACTCAGCCTGCTTAAAAATACGTTCATCCCCAAGGGCATGCACATCTTCGGACGACTGCCGGAAAATGATAAGCTGGCGTCGTTCGTGTATGCAATCATGCGGTTTGAAAAGACACCCGATTCTTTGCGGGGTGTTGTGGAAATCGTCGCAGCGCGGGAAAGGAAACTGGAAGGCGAACAACTGGATGTTTTGGTGGAAGAAGTTGCCCGGAATATTTGCGTTGATTATATTCAAAACGGCGTCTCCCTGGAAAATTCTCTGGGCAGTCGATTTGCTCTTCGCCCCGGTGATGTTACGGTGTTAAGAGAGCTGGAAGTTAAAATCAATGATTTGGTGCGCAGCATCCGGGCCTCCGACGAAACAGGTTCCTTGCTCAACGGACTGAACGGCGGATACATTGAGCCGGGGCCTTCCGGGCTTATTACCCGCGGACGAAGCGATATCCTGCCGACGGGCCGCAACTTTTATTCTCTCGATCCGTTGAGAATCCCGACGCCGGCGGCCTGGGAGATCGGAAAAATGCTGGCCCGTCAAATCCTGGAAAAATATCGGGGGGAGGAAGGACGCTGGCCGGAAAATATCGCTTTTCACTGGCAATGCACTGACATCATGTGGTCTGATGGAGAAGGAATGGCCCAGATGATGTATCTTCTGGGAGCCAGGCCGCTGTGGAAGAATAACGGCCGTCTGAGCGGTTTTAAGATTATACCGTTGACAGAATTGAACAGGCCGAGAATCGATATTACAGTCCGGGTATCCGGCATCACACGGGATAACTTTCCCGCATCTATCAGCCTGCTGGATGAAGCGGTGCAGACGGTTGCCGCGCTCGATGAACCGCCGGAAATGAATTATGTCCGGCATCACACCAGGGCAAAACTTGGCGGGAAAAACGATCCCACCGCGCAGGACATTCGTCAGGCCACTTACCGCATCTTTGCCAGCAAGCCGGGTACCTATCAGGCTGGCACCCAGCTGGCTGTTTACGCTTCGGCCTGGAAGACCGAGCAGGATCTTGCCGACGTTTTTCTTTACTGGAACGGTTATGCCTACGGCAAGGGAGCCGTAGGTGAACCCGCGCATAAAGAGCTTAAAGCAAACCTGAAAACTGTGGATGCATCCTTTAACAAAACAGTGACGGATGAATACGATCTGACGGGCTGCTGCTGCTATTTCGGAACGCACGGCGGCATGATCAACGCCGCCCGCGTGATATCCGGGAAAGATATTCAGAACTATTACGGTGACACACGGGAGCCGGACAAAGTTTCCGTGCGGACGCTGACCGAGGAAATCAGGCGGGTTTCCAGAAGCAGGATACTCAATCCCCAATGGATCGACGGCATGAAGCAGCATGGTTATAAAGGCGCGGGCGAGATCAGCAAGCGGGTAGGGCGGTTGTATGGGTGGCAGGCGACGGCAAAGGCTGTAGACGATTCGGTCTTCGACGACGTTACCCGGACCTTCATGATGAATGAAGAAAACAAGAAGTTCTTTGAAGAGAACAATCCCTGGGCGCTGGAAGAAATCGCCCGCCGGATGCTCGAAGCGGCCCACCGCGGGCTGTGGAATCCCGCATCGGACGTCAAGGAAGCCCTGCAGCAATTGTATGTTGAAATAGAGGGCTGGATCGAAGAGGCGATGGGAGACGTGAAAGGTGATTTCCAGGGCGGGGGTGTCGATATTGTTACGGCGGATGAAGTTGCGGGCTGGAAGAATAAAATGAAGGAGATTCTGGGATGATATTTCCATTTGCGGCTGTTGTGGGCCAGGAAGAGATGAAGACGGGGTTGATCATCAATGTCATTGATCCGTCCATCGGCGGTCTTTTAATCATGGGCGAAAAAGGAACAGCCAAGAGCACGGCAGTGCGGGCGCTGGCGGAGCTGCTGCCGGAAATGGTCATGGTGAAAGGCTGCCCGTTTAACTGCGATCCGGACGGTATTTTGTGCGGCGGCTGCCAAGATACACTGAAAAATGAAGAACACCTGCATAGAGAAAGAAAGAAAATGCGGGTTGTAGAACTGCCCCTGGGCATTACGGAAGACCGGCTGGTGGGCACCCTCGACATTGAACACGCCCTCAGGAAGGGAGAAAAGCGCTTTGAGCCCGGTATCCTGGCCGACGCCAACAGGAACTTTCTTTATGTCGACGAAGTAAACCTGCTGGAAGATCATATTGTCGATCTTTTGCTCGATTCCGCAGCGATGGGTGTCAATACAGTAGAAAGGGAAGGGGTATCCTTTACCCATCCGGCAAAATTTATTCTTGTCGGCACAATGAATCCCGAAGAGGGTGATCTGCGGCCGCAGCTTCTTGATCGTTTCGGCCTTAGTGTTCATGTCGTTTCCATCGGGGATAAAGATATGAGAATGGAAATTCTGCGCCGCAGGGCTGCATTTGATGCCGATCCGGCTGTTTTTGCCACGGCCTGGAGCGCAGAGCAAAAAAGCCTTGCCGAAAAAATTATTGCCGCGCAGAGAGGCCTCAATGACGTGAAGCTTTCCGACGAGGTGCTGGAAAAGATAGTTTCCATTACCGCTGCGCTGAATCTGGACGGGCATCGCGCCGACATTGTGATTATGAAGGCCGCCCGGGCGCTTGCCGCCTTTCGGCAAAGCGAAGTTATTACCGATTCCGATATCCGGAAAGCAGCTTCTCTGTCCCTTCGCCACCGGATGAAGCGGCTGCCTTTTGAAGTAATCGGCGGCGAAAACGAGAAACTCCAAGCTGCACTGGCGGAGATGAAACCATGAACTTTCAGAATTTTATCGGACACGATGACGCCAAACTGGCCTTGATCCTGAATGCCCTGGATTCCCGCTGCGGCGGTGTTTTGTTCGTCGGTGAAAAAGGCAGCGGCAAATCCACCCTGGCCCGCGTTTTCAAGGATATTCTTCCGCCGGGGACGCCCTTTGTCAATCTTCCCCTGAATGCAACTGAAGAAGCCCTGCTGGGCGGCGTGGAAATGGAGGATACAATTAAAGACGGCCGGAAAGTTTTGCGTAGCGGTCTTCTGCAGCGGGCCTGCGGCGGTGTGGTCTACATTGATGATGTAAATCTTCTCTCGCCGGAAATCATTGCCTTAATTATGAAGGCCCAGAGCAGCAGGAGCTATTTTGTTGAAAGCGGACAACCGCAACGGCGGCCTTTCCAGAATTTTATCCTGCTGGCCAGCATGAACCCGGAAGAAGGTTATCTTTCAGCTCATTTTCTTGATCGCTTCGGCATGTGTGTTTTCTGGGAAGGACTTCGGGGACAAGCGCAAAAAATAGCGGTTATGAAAACAGCTATGTCACGTGATCATCGGCCAAACAACGATGATCAGGATTTGCGGGAAAGGATTCTCCATGCCCGGATGATCCTGGAAAAAATCATTGTACCTGTGGAAATAAGAAGCACCATTGCCCAAAAGTGCATCGAGAACGTTGTTTGCGGCCATCGGGGCGATATCTTTTTGTTCTATGCCGCCCGCGCATACGCCGCTTTTTGCAATGCTGCGGAAGTAACGGCGGAGCATGTGGACAAGGTTTTGCCGCTAGTCCTTCTGCACCGCAGGAAAATGTACAAACAAATGGAAGAAGATAAAATAAATGAGCAGCACCGGCACGACAAACCAGCCGACAGCAAGAATTCTCCGGAACAGAACCGGGAAAAGGGTAAAGATTCTGCCACGGATTATGAAGATGAAAATGATAACGCAGGAAGCGGCGAATCCGGTCCAAGGCAGCAGCAGTTTCGCGAATCTCGTTCCGCCGAGGAAATATTTAATGTGGGAGATGTTTTTAATGTCCGTCGTCTGGCTTTCCGCAAAGACAGAATGAATCGGACATCTTCCGGAAGACGCACTAAAACGGGTTCTCTGGGAAAGCGGGGCAGACAGATAAAGAGTATTATGAGGCCGAATGGAGATATTGCTATTGATGCCACCATAAGAGCCGCAGCCCCCTTTCAGATAGTGCGGGGCAGGAACGAAATGCTTCTGATCAGCGATGATGATCTGCGGTTCAAACAAAGGGAAAAAAAGATGGGGCATCTGGCTGTCCTGGTTGTGGATGGCTCTGGCTCGATGGGTGCAAAAAAAAGAATGATTGAGACCAAGGGCGCCGTGCAGTCTCTGCTGCTGGATTGCTATCAAAAAAGGGACAAAGTTTCTCTCATTGTTTTCCGTAAAGACGCCGCCAGCGTTGTCCTGCCGCCGACGGCGAGTGTGGAAGCGGCTGCAAGGCGGCTGCAGGAGATTCCCGTAGGCGGGAAGACGCCTTTAACGGCGGGGCTGCTGGAAACATACAAACTGGTAAAAAACGTGCGGCTGAAATCTCCTCAGACAAGATTTCTGGTTGTGCTTGTTACTGACGGGCGGGCCAATCAGAGCTTTTCCGGCGCTCCGGTGCGCGAGGAAATTGCGAAGATGGCTGGTCTGCTGGGCGAATTGCCGGTTACGGATTATGTTGTGATTGATACCGAAGACAAGAAGTCCTTCCTGAAAGCCGATCTGGCCTGCGAAATATCCGGCCTGCTGGGCGCGGACTACTACCGGATAAATGACTTGCAGGCGAATCATCTGACGGAAATTATCCGCACTAAGAAAGCGGCAAATATTTAATAATACGTCATCTGATTAAATTTTCTGTATTAACCTGTAATTCCATTTCTAAATCAAGCGCTATC
>JBDKUX010000037.1:0-13844 GCA_039679455.1 Smithella sp.
CGACGAATGTTATGCCGATTTGTATGGTGGATAAAAAGCTATCCGGTGAATTAGCAAGTTGAAGCGCTATGTGTGCTCTAAAATCACCTTCTTTGGCCTGATGTTCCAGTCTCGTCTTTTTGGCTGCGACAAGAGCAAGTTCAGACAATGCAAGTAAGCCGTTAATAATAATCAGAAAAAAGATTAATAATATTTCAATCCCTATTGAATTCATACTTTCGGACCTATTGTTGATATTGCCATAATTCGATTTGCTCGTTATGCATTTTGTTTACTTTGATTATTGTTTATATGAAGTTGCCTGATTTACCGACAGTGCCATAGTATTTTAACAATGCAGCCTTTTTGCACAACTGGTTGTTACAATATTATTTTGAGGGAATAATATCAATGATTATGATTTGAAGGGCTATTCTTTTTTGAACAAAGGACTGTTGCCGTCCATCTCCCTCAGTATCCGATAAAATGTTTGCCGCGCCTGATCATCGTTCAGAATGCCGACGTGGGATGCATTGAAACCATAGGTCTTGTGAGCGACAAACTGTATTTTATGCTCCAGTTGACTTTGGAGGGTGATTGTTCCGTCGCTGCTTTTACCCGTTTCGTAACCAAAGAAAAGGTGAACAGGGATTTTCCCGGCAGCCGAACCCTGATAGAGCCTTTCGAGAAAGGAACTGCCCGGAGCCACGTCACGCCAGGCGGCTAACACGGCGGGAGCGCTTTCAATCGCTTTCTTCGCCGATTCCACGCCTCCGTATGGAGTATTAAATGAAATGTATCCTTTTAAATAAGCCGGCGCACCGTTGAGGCATAATTCATTGAGCGCACAAAGCCCTACCAGGCCACCCATGCTGTGGGCTACAACAATAACCCGCTTTATGTGAAATTGTTTATCCTGTGTCAGAACCATCATGATATCGGAAAGGAGCGACCCCAGTTTTTGCAGGGGCATTCCTGATGGATAAAAATAAAACAATGGCTGATAGCGGGTCCTGTCGAGGCCATCAACAAGATACTTAAAATCCCGTGGAGTCCCCGCTACTCCGTGAACAAAAATTACCATTGTTTTATTGGAATTGATCTTTTCCAGGGCAAACACAAACCGCTGCGTGTGGGCGAATAATTTTATAGGGTTATACATGCCAATCTCGCCGTATTGAGGATCAAAAAATTGGTCGTCAAGGGAACGGAATACGTATTCCTGATCTCTTACCTGAACTTTTATGGGAAGAGCTGTTGTTGCCGGACTATTCACATCAAGCGTTAAGACAGGACCTTTGAAAGTCATGCCGTCTTGAACTTCTTTTTTTCTTACATGTATTGGCGCCCCCGACGTCTGTCCAATCATCTCATTGGCATCGAAATAGCCGTTTCCATTGAGGTCCGCAAAAAAATAGAGGTCATAATTTCCTTCCGGCAGAAAAGCCTGATAATAAAGAACCGGTGTTTGGAGAATCCTTTCCGCCACGATTTCCCGTTTCTTGAACATGTCTGTTACGGCCACAAGAAGCACCGGCCCCCGATAATTTGTTTTCTGATTCACGGGACCGGCGAGCAAAAAACTGTCTCCCGGTTGAAGTTCCCTCAACAGTTTAGCCGTCGGTTCTGTGCTGAATTCTTGCTTTTTCGTGCGCTCCATTTTCCAGAACTCGAAGTAATTGCCCACATGAGAACAGCCGGCTAAAACCAGCGCACACAGTGTAAACAGCATTATTTTCGATAATAATCTTGACAGCGTTCCTCTAAGAGTATTGGACATATGTCACCTCATTTGTAATAATACTCGTCATAATAAATTTATTGCCGGGATTCAAGGTTCTTGTTTTTTTTCACCACTTTGCTGTGTGGCTCGTTCGTCATTTATAAAATTTATTGCGACATTCACCCTCAGCTCCAAGCCCGGCTCACGGTCCACTGGGCGGCAACAAGTAGAGCGTGATGGCGAACATCAGATAAACACCGAGGACCAGTACACCAATAAACCAGGCGCTGCGGCCACCGTTGGAAACCAGCGCCGCCGTAAGGGTCGCCAGCAGCATCATGAGTACTGCACCGGGCCAGAACTCCAGGGTCATGGGGGACGGCCCCAGCACGTAGCTGGCAAGAACCAGCACCGGCGCCACAAACAGGGCGATCTGTGTCGCGCTTCCCAGGGCGATGCCCACGCTGAGATCCAGTCGATTCTTGCGTGCACCCGAGAACGCCGCAGCCATCTCCGCGGCGCCGCCGACAAGCGCCACCACAATAAAGCCGACGAAGGCGTCGGTCATCCCCATCGCCAGGGCTGCTTCCTCTACGGATGCGACGAACACCTCGCTAACCAGTGCGACCAGTACAGTGACACCGCCCAGGATAACAAGCGCCAGAGTGAGCGGCCAGGGCTTGTTATCCTCATCCTCATCTTCATGCGCCTTCACCGAACTGAAGAACTCCCGGTGTGTCTTGAGTGTAAACAAAAGTCCCAGACCGTAGATCAAGATCAGCAGGACGGCCAGGCATAGACTGAGGTTCTGCGTAACATCCGCGATTGACGCCTCCTCCCTGCGGCCGACGGCTGTCGGTAGAAACAGTCCGATTGTTGCCAAAAACAACAGACCGGCTTGAAGCCGCGCACTGGCGTTATTAAATTGTTGCGCATGGTGTTTGAGTCCTCCGAGCAGGAACGAGGCTCCCAGCATGAACAGTACGTTGGTCACAATCGCTCCGGCGATGGATGCCTTGACCAGTATATACTCCCCGGCGCTCAGTGCAGTCAGGGCAATCACCAATTCGGTCAGATTGCCCAGCGTGGCGTTGAGCAGGCCGCCGACGTTGTCACCGGTTTTCGCAGCCACAGACTCCGTCGCATGACTGAGCAATACCGCGAGCGGTACGATGGCGAGGATCGATAGCACGAAAAGCATGGTCTGAGCTTCAGGTCTGACCTGTTCGGCTACAAACACCACCGGCACGAACACCAGCAACCACAAGATCGGATTGTGAATAATTTCCTTGAAGAACAGATTCATTCTACACCTCCACTGGATGGATGGCCTCAAACCAAGACCGGCCTGGCGCATCAGTTGAACTGAATCAAGAATCCTGGCAATAAACGTCGTGGAAAACCGCCCATAACAAACTTAAAATATTAAAACCAAGAAATATGCCAATCGGGCGGGGAAAATAAAATCTATTAAATGATTGATATATTTGACAATTTAAATAAAATCAGAATTACATGATTGATTAAAACAAGGAGTAATCCTCAATATTTTGCGAATCCGCAATATATAGAGGGTTAACCATTGCAGCTTATGGTTTCTTCATTGAATCATTCAGGAACGCAACTATTTTATTTTTTACAATAACTTTTCACAAAGTTGTAGCGAAATTGGTTTGTAATTTGCAGTAAATGGCTTTAAAGATAAAAAATTGTTGCTATTGATACAATATTGTATCAATATATTTGCAATAAGTTGATCCGTTTATGAGCAAGGATACAAAAAAACTTTTATTTGAGAAAGAGCACAAATTGAGCATACACACTTATGAAGAATTGGCTGCTCTGCACGCGATTGCCAGGATTCTGGCGCAGCCGGGAGATTTGCGTGATCAGTTGGAACTGGCCCTGCAGGAAATGAGTTTACGTCTGGGCATGCAGCGCGGAATGATATCTCTTTTGGATCGCGAGAAAAAAGAAGTCTGGCTGGATATCGCCCATGACATCAATATTGACGGGCTGGAAGTTACCTACAAGCCGGGAGAAGGCATTACCGGTAAGGTGGCGGAAACCGGCCGACCAATGGCTGTGGCTAATCTGGGCCAGGAGACGCATTTTCTGGATCGCACCGGCGCTCGCCGTCATCTGAACCGCACCGAACTTTCATTTTTATGCGTTCCGATTATATATGATTCACTTGTCGTGGGCGTATTATCCGCCGATAAGGTTGCCCGGCAGGTCGAAAATCTGGATAATGAACTGGCGATGCTGTCATCGGTTGCCGAGTTAATGGCCAAGTCCGTCCATATCCGCGCGCTGGAGGAAGAAAACGAAAAACTGAGAAAAATTGTCGGCAGTGAACGCGCGCCTTCGATGGAAATTATCGGGCATTCCAAACCGATGCAGGAAGTGTTCGGGATGGTTGCGCAGGTAGCCGATTCCAATACAACAATTTTAATCACCGGTGAAACGGGGACAGGCAAGGAGTTGATAGCACGGGCGATTCATTTGAATTCCCCCCGCAAGTCCGGCCCGCTCGTTCAGGTTAACTGCGCGGCGATTCCTGATACCTTAATTGAAAGCGAATTGTTCGGGCACGAAAGAGGAGCTTTTACCGGGGCGTTGCATCAACGCCGGGGAAGATTTGAAGAGGCCAACGGCGGTACGATTTTTCTCGATGAAGTAGGCGAGCTTTCCGCCGCTGCCCAAGTGAAACTTTTACGCGTTTTACAGGAAAAGAGATTTCAGCCTTTGGGCTCATCCAGGGTCGTCAACGTCAATGTGCGTATTATTGCGGCCACTAATAGAAACCTGGAACAGGATATTATTGCAGATCGTTTTCGCGCTGATCTGTTTTATCGCTTGAATGTTTTTCCTATTTATCTGCCGCCGCTGCGGGAAAGAGGCAGTGATATTATTCTTCTGGCCGATCATTTTCTTTTGAAATACAGCAAGGAAATGGGAAAAAACGTGAAAAAAATTTCAACTCCGGCCATTGAGGTATTTCTATCACATAAATGGCCGGGCAACGTTCGGGAGCTGGAAAACTGCATTGAACGGGCGGTGCTTTTGTGCAATACAGATACCGTTGATTGCCAGCATCTGCCGCCATCATTACAGGCAAAAGAAAAGAAAACAGAAAAAGTTGACCACGGCAAACTGTCTTCCGTTGTTAAAGCACAGGAACGATCGTTGATTATTGACACTCTGGAAGCAACCGGCGGGAATCAAACCAAGGCGGCAAATATTCTGGGAACAACAAAACGTATTATCCAATATAAAATTACAAAATTGGGTATTGATCCCAAAATGTTCCGCAAAAGCAAAAAAACAACGCATGATCCTGATTAATTGAAGATGAACCTAAAATATTCTCAACAGACGCGGTTACTGACTTCCCAAGTCTGTTATTTTGCAAAGTAGCAGATCATTTCCTGCGTTACGACATCGGAAAGCAATCTCAAATTACTGTTTTTGACATCATGGACACGCACTATACCGGCATACCGTCCACCCTCGGGTATAATCTTTTCCAGTAAATTAGGCATCGCTTGCATCCAGGCAGTATTGAACGATACTTTTTCTCCATCCGGATAAATCGCCATGTAAAATATATTCATTTCGACAAGGTCTTGAAAGAAGTGCGTGCCAAAGGATAAATCCGGGATCAAACTTCCTTCCTTAAAGGCTATTTCCGCAATTGCCGTGATATTATTTATTTCGGAAAAAGTAACGGGAATACCCATTTCCGGTGTTGTCGTTCCCCAGCGGCCCGGTCCGAAAAGAACCGTCGGCATATCATCGCGAGAAATTGTCTTGTTTATTTTTCCTACAAGCCTGGCAATGTTGTATTTTTCCGAAAGCGACAGTTTTACGTAACCCCGGGGGTCGATATAAATAATGCAAGCGATGTCCTGGTAAACGCTGCCGCCCATGAAGTTGCCTTCCTGTCGCAGAAATATTTTATCTTCTTCAATCTTATCCGGAATTTCCACATGGCTGCGATGGCCTCTCGTCTGAAAAGGCCTGCACTGCAGAAGATTTATTTGAAGTTTTCCCTTCGCATTAAAATTAGCCGTAAATTCGATATCAACCGGATAATCATAAGTGTTTTCCAGTTGTTTAAGCATTTTAGACATCAGACCGGGAAACTCGGTTGACGACAACAACTCATCAAAGGTAAGTATCCAGGCTTCCGTATTTTTGCCGGAAGATTTCATTCTCTCGCCGGCGGCAATGTCTCTGGAACCGATAAGCTCCCAATGGTCTTCCAAATCATCTTTGACCACCTGCTCCACAGATAAAGAATGAAAACTGTTTTCTTCCAAATCCAGCATATCAACACCATGCTGGGAAAAACGCCCTGCATCTTGCGGTTTGGCATAAGGCTTAACCAACGGCGCATCCAGAGCGACAATGCGCGGGTAATCATTTTCCATGCGGTTAACAGCTCTTGTCCCCAATCCCAAAACAAGCCGCAACATTCCCGCCCGTGGATCTATTCCTTTTTGCCAGACAAAGGTATTATAAGACAATCCCACACCGGCTAATTCCGGAAAGTAATAATTTTTACGGTAAGAACCGGAAACCCTTTGCACGAGTAGCGCCATCTGCTCATCTGATTGATCCAAACCAAGTTGCATCCGGTATGTTAACGCGTCGATATTCATTGTACTGGCAAATATTTTTCGAACGGCTTCTTCAAATTTATCATAGCGTTCTTCCGGCGTTCCCTGATTCGCGCAAAAATAACTTTCATACTTGCCGGCAAAAGCATTGCCGAAAGCATCTTCCAGAAGACTACTGGAGCGCACAATAATCGGCGATTGCCCATAATATTCCAGCATCAATTGAAAACGCTCACGGATTTCTTCCGGAAACTTGCCTTTCAGCATGTTCCGTTTTAATTGGGCTGCGCTTTCAAAATAGTTTTCTCTGGTTTTATGGGACATGAAATCCTGCCACCAGCCGTTTTGCACGATGTATGAATAAAAGACATCCGAACCGACATAAAACGAGTCATTCAGTTCCAGGTGTTCCGACCATTTTATCGCAGTATCCTGGCGTAAAATGTTGCGCGCCAGGAGCATGCCGGCAGCTTTTCCGCCAATGAAACCGGTGCCGATCAATCTCTCTTTGATTTCAATAAGGTCTTCCAGGATAAAATATTTTTTAACCAGACCAAGCATTCTCTTTTCCCGCCCTATTAACATCCGGGAAAGCTGGTCGATCATTTCCTCTCGTTTATCTTTGTCCGGACTATTCTCCTGCACGGCTTTTGCCTTTATAAATATACGGTCCCAATAGTCCAGATTTCTTTCAGCACCGGTGGCGCCGGTTTTAGTCAGATAGGAAAACAGACTCGAGGCATCGGCGCTGTTCATAATGGGAAGAAATTCATCTTTTTTCATCAGGTGGGGAAGAAACATGGTCGGCGAATAACGCTGCCATGCTTTTTTGGGATGCACATAAAGTCTGCCCTTAACACTATAAATGTCCAGCAGCACCTGGGTAGTTTCTCTAATGCGGGCAATCGTTTTAAAGGAATGATGGTTCCGGAGAACGGCAAAGTAGGCGACTGTATTCAGATCAAAAAGGTAGGGGCAGGTAATTACAAAGAAGTTATCGATCATCTGATCGGTTGCCCAGTACAAAATGAGATCGGACAGGCAGTCAAATACATAAAAGACATTACGCCCCTCCTGCTTGATTATATTATGAACCTGCGTGGAGAAGGATTCAAAACCGGTATTGGCGTCGGGTTCGTAAACAATTACGTTTCCGGTTGACTCCAGAAGAGGATCATGCCGGGCAAAACGCATATAAACAACGCGCTTTTCTTTTTCCAAAGCGTTTTTTACAAATGGATTTACGAATTTTTTATAATCTTCTATGTTTTCAACCGTGAAAACAACGTTATCACCCATTTGCAGGTAATTAAGAGTCTTATCCAATCCTTTAATGCCCGTACTGACACTGGATATGTTGATCATCAAAGCACCCTAACTTGGACAATGGTTGCTTACTGACAGAGTTTTCTACTGTGCCAGAAAGCAGATCATTTTCTGGCTGACAATGTCCGACAGCAGTCGCAAATCCTGCCCCCTTACATCGTACACCCTTACAACTTTTTTGAATTTTTGATCATTGGGCACAAGATCCTCGAGAATATTAGTCTGTTTTGTCAGCCAGGGCAGATTAAAGAAGACATCTTCCCTCTCCGGATAGATGGCCATGTAGAAAATATCCATTTCGACCATATCCTGAAAAAAATGGGTGCCGAAAGACAGGTCGGGCACCAGGCTCCCGTCTTTATAAGCTATCTCCCCGATAGCGGCAATATTGTTGATTTCCGAGAAGGTAACCGGCACTCCCATGACCGGAGTTGTCGTCCCCCAGCGGCCGGGCCCCAAAAGAATCGTCGGCATTTTTTCCCGTTTACCAATAATTTTATTCAGTTTCCCCACCAATCTGGCGACTTCATATTTTTCTGCCAGGGGTAATTTAGCGTAACCTCGAGGATCAATGTATATAATGCGGGAGATCGACAGATAAATGCTGCCGCCCATGAAATTCGCTTCCTGCCGCAGCAGTATTTTAGATTTACTGATTTTTTCCGGCAGATCCACTCTGCTGTAATGACCTTTTGTCTGAAATGGCCGGCATTGCAGAAGGTTGATTTTAAATTTACCGTCCTCCTTGAAATTGACTGTAAATTCAATGTCCACGGGATAACGATAGACTTGTTCAAGCTTTTTAAGCATCTTGGACATTACTTCGGCAAAGGGGGTGCTGGAAAGCAACTCATCGAATGTCAGCATCCAGACATCATTCATTTTTCCACCCTTTGATCTCATAAATTCCATTGCCGCAAAATCACGTTCCGCAATCAGATCCATATGCGATTCATAATTTTCATTGAGCACTTCCGGCAGTGGAGCAGATTGAAATTCATTTTCTTTTAAGTTTAATATATCGACTTCACGCTGCGAAAAACGCTGCATATCCGCCTGTTTGGCATAAGGTTTAACCAGGGGCGCGTCCAGGGCGACTATTCGTGGATAATCATTTTCGACACGATTTACCGCCCGCGTTCCCAGACCGAATACGATCCGCAGCATACCCGCCTGAGGATTCATTTCTTTTTGCCAGACGAAGGCATTATAGGACAGGCCGACCCCAGCCAGGTCAGGGAAGAAATAATATTGCCGGTGCGACCCGGAAACTCTCTGCACTAAAAGAGCCATTTGTTCATCCAGTTTGGCTAATCCCCGCTGCCGGCGGTAGGTCAGCGCGTCAACATTCATTGTACTGGCAAATATTTTACGTACGGCTTCTTCAAAATTGTTGTAACGCAGCGTCGGTGTCCCCTGGTTGGCGCAGAAATAGCTTTCATACTTACCGGCAAACGCGTTGCCGAAAGCATCTTCCAAAAGAGAGCTGGAACGCACAATAATCGGGGATTGCCCGAAATACTCCAGCATTAATTGAAACTGCTCTTTCACCTCCTCGGGAAAGACGCCGTGCAGCATCTTGTTTCGCAGCTCTTTGGCCATCTCAAAATAGCCCTTTTCCGTCTTTTGATCCATCAACAGCTTCCACCAGCCGTTTTGAACCATGTAGGAATAGAAAACATCAGAACCGATGTAAAAAGAATCATGCACCTCCATCTGCTCGGCCCAATTGAAAGATGTATCCTTGAGTAGAATGTTGCGCGCCAGAAGCATGCCCACGGACTTGCCGCCGATAAAACCCGTTCCGATCAGACGCTTTTTAATTTCCACAAGATCTTCCAGGGTTAAATATTCTTTCGCCAGGGAAAGCATTCTTTTTTCCCGGCCAATAAGCACACTGGATAGTTTCTCCACCATATCCTGTTTTTCTTTAACCGCCGCGGGATCTTCCAAAATTTCCTTGGCGCGCCAGAAGATGCGATCCCAGTAATCCAGATTGCGTACACCGCTGGTTGAGTTTTTGTCGGTCAAGTGCGAAAGCAGGCTGGCTGCATCCGCGCTGTTCAAGATAGGCACAAACTTGTTGCCTTCCATGATATGCGGAAGAAACATCGTCGGAGTATAGCGTTTCCATGCCTTCAGGGGATGGACGCAAAGTTTGCCTTTATTGTTGTAAATATCCAGGAGAACCTGGGTGGTTTCGCGGATACGGGCAACGGTTTTATAGGAATGACGGCCCCGTAAAATGGCGAAATAGGCGACCGTGTTTAATTCAAACAGATAGGGACAGGTAATGACAAAAAAGTTGCCGATCATCAGGTCGGTGGCCCAGGCCATGAGCAGATCGGACAGACAATCAAAAACATAAAACACGTCCAGACCTTCATCGTGAATGATATTATGAACCTGAGTGGAAAATGATTCAAACCCGCTCCTGGCGTTCAACTTGTATACTTTTATGTTGGAATCTTCTTCCAAAAGAGGCGGATGGTTGGCAAAACGCATATAGACAACTGTCCGCTTTTGCTCCAGGGATGTTTTTACATACGGTTTAACGAATGCTTTATAGTCCGCAATTTCATCAACCTGAAAAACAACGTTGTCGCCCATCTGGAGGGAATTGAGAATTTCATCCAAACCATTGATGCCGGTACTTACTTGAGATAACGGTGTCATTAGCCTTCCACTTTTTAATAAATTTTATAATATATTTTGAACATTATACTTTAACATTTTAATAATGTCATATTGAATTAGAAATAGAATAAGGAAAAGATTTAGCAGGAAGGAGATTCGGGCAGATTCGTCGCTGCAAATTTGTTGCTACCGGGTTGCACTCAAAGCCTGACTTTGTCGGCAGAGTTTCCTTCCTGCCGCAATTGATGCTTTGAATGCAAACCGGTAGAATCGTCACTTTCGCTGGAGCAGGTGTAAATTCAGGAACATTTTCTTCAATTCCCAGCCTATTCTTCTAATCCGTCATCATCCTTTTTGACGGCGGCAGCTTTGCGAGGCCTGATCTTTCTGTATACCTCCCGGGGAGTTTTTTTGCCGCCGGCAACAGTCAGGAGCCCTTCTATGGTGATATCAAAAAGTCTTTCGTTTTCCTCAAGGTAGGGAACAATGAGGTCCCAGTCTGCATCGGCAATCTCCACAAACTCCCCGCCGTTCAGCTGCTCTTCAACCAGTTTCCTGTAGGGATCACGAATATAAATCGCACCGCCGGAAGCCAGAGAAAATATATTTGAACCCGGATAGGGGGAATCGTACTCATAAATCGATCCGTCCGTATCTTTAAAGCCGATGCCGTTGACGATAACAAAACCACCGCCTTTGAGAGGATCACCGGCCATAAAAGATTCGGCCAGGTAATCCAGCGCTGTCCCGTTGATAACTACGCGCGGTTTGCCGACGGCGTTAATTAAGGGTCTTCCGGCGGCGTTGCCCATGATGTAGGCGCTGCCGCCCTTGGCGCCGTACATAAACGTCTGGCCGACATCGCCGTATACAACCAGTTTGCCTTCTTTCATAATCTGGCAGAGCTGATCCTGGGCGTTACCGTGAACATAAATTTCCATGCCGTCAATGCCCGAGGCAATATAGTCACCGGATGCACCGTAAACGTCAATTCTTACATCCTTTGTGGCCGGGCCGAAACCGCAGCCGGTAAACCGCTGTCCGCGGTACTTGTAAACGATGAAACGCTTCCAGCCGAGTTTGAAGGCTTTAACAATCATGACCGCATCGCAGAGATCTCCTTCCGGTTCAAATTGTTCGGCGTCAATAATCAGAATTTTTTCATTGCTTTTTGGAGCACGCAGTTGATCACGGGTTGTAAAATTGATCCGGCTGAACCGGGAATTCGTTATTTCCGAAATCGCAGGCGATTCATCAAAAATTGTATCCAGATTTATCTTCAGCACATGCAGCAGCGAGCTTCTTTTTATGGCGCCGGTGTTGAAGCGGCGATCATTCAAAAGCGTCAGCGCATCAATTACCGCCTGTTTGCAGTCGTCGTTTTTGCAGGCTATACCTTTAATCGTCTCTATACAGAAGCGGAGTTCGTCCGGGCTGAAGCTGCCGATATTATCCTTAACATAGGCATAAAGTTTGCCGGCGGCAGCTGCATAATCATTTTCCGCAAACAAAACAGTCAGCTTTTCTTCTACAGCTTTGAATTCCGGAGTAACTGTTATTTCTTTTGCAACATCACAGGAAACCTTCTCTTTGGGAGTTTCGATCACATGGCCGAACTTGTTCGTACAAACCAGTTTTCCGCCGTCGGCGGCATTTTTCAGGCTGAAAATAAAGGAACCGCCGTCGGTATAACTGCCACCGCGTGCATTCCAGTATTTATCGGCAATGGGACCGAAGCGCGGATCTTCCCGGGTAAGAGAAATCAGGGTCGCATCAATGGCTTGTTTTTCGGAGCAAATCAGACCGATCTGCACTTCACCTTCCTGTAGTGCAAAAACCTGCGGACGAAGCATGGCCGTATCGGTAATGCCGATCAGCTGGAATTGATCATTTTTGACATCATTTCTGGCGATTATAAAAAACCACGGCCCATCGGGGGATGCATTTACATGATGGGTTTGAATGGCTTTATACAATTCCTGCTTGTCCGCAGGCAGCATATCAAAATCCATTTCCGATGTAGGCGCCATGGCCTCGATCAGGTGCTCCAGAGGGTATTTGTACACCCTGCTCCAAAGATCAAGCAAAAGCGCTGCTTCTTCCGTATCCGTCAGAAATAAAGGGTGATAGTTGCGCTGCTTCAGATACTCATTTATCGACTGATAATTGGCAAAGTCACCATTATGAACCAGTGCTTCGTTGAGCGCGGAAAACGGATGGCAGCCGCCCGGATGCCAGACACGGCCGCGGGTCGGATAGCGCTGATGGGCCAGCCAGACATGCGCTTTAAAGTCGTCCAGTTTATAGTATTTGACCACGTTTTCCGAATAGCCGACTATTTTCAGGATCATCATGTTCCTGCCATGGGACATGACAAAAGCCTGCTTGTCGCCGAGAGAAGCATAATAGCGCGTATTAATCTTAAAGCTGTTTTGATAAACAAACTCGTCCTCGGCATCCCGTCTATCCAGGGCTGTGAATTTATTGACCTCAATGAATTTATCGAGGATTTCGTCCTTTACGCGGACAAAATAACGCATGATATCGGGCGGACGGACATCCAGGCCGATACTGCGGTGGTCGTCGAGCGTCGCCAGCTTTTCCGATTTATCAATTTTAAAGTACGGTTTGATGAATGTCTCTTCGATTTCCGTGCAGACATTGGAATCAAGAAGAGCAATATGCAGCATATAATCATCGTCCAGCACCTGCCGGGACACACCCATTGCCTCGGGGATGAAGCCTACGGCGCCGATGCCGCCGCCTTTTCCATTGCCCCTGTTGTGCATCTGGACGGAGGGCTCAAAGATATTTTTCCCGGTTACGGGAATTGAACTGATAAAACCGGTGACGCCGCAGCCGCCTTCTTCTTCCGTGTTCAGGGCCAAAGGAGGCACCTGGCTGCAAATTTCGGTACGTGACTGTAATACTATTTCAACGTTATCCATTATTACTCCGTTTTATTTACTGTAATCTACATGCTCCAACAAATCCGTCCGGCCGACAAGTTCTTGTACGCTTCTCATGCCGAACTTCTGCAGGATTTCGACCAACTGGACATTCCAGGCATGGTACATATTTGTCAGGCGCTGTGTAGCCCATTCTTCGTTAAACAAATCGGCCAACTCTGAATCGGTGGATGCAATTCCGCGTGCACAACCGCGGCCCGATTCACAATTTCCACACCTTACGCATTCCAGCGCTACCATTTCGGCAGTACCGATAACCGCTCCATCAGCGCCCAGGCAGATAGCTTTTACCAAATCATGAGCGGTTCTGATTCCGCCCGATGCAATAAGCGTTACGGCATCCCGCGCTCCTTCATCCTTTAAAAAATTGTGGACTTTAGAAATCGCGTATTCTATCGGCATGGCGATATTCTTTTTGGCGATATCCGGTGCAGCACCGGTACCGCCGTATCCGCCGTCGATATGAATAATGTGAGCTCCGGCATAATAGGAACCAACGGCAACCATATCCACATCATTAGGAGTGGATACTTTAACTGAAACTAAAGTCTTGGAATTAATTTCTTTAATCCAGTCAATATGTTT
>JBDKUX010000038.1:0-60097 GCA_039679455.1 Smithella sp.
AAACCATGGACATGGCCGCCCCGAAAGAGGCGCCCGCGAGCACGCCGAGCAGGCCCGGCGAGACGAGAGGGTTGACGAACATAGCCTGGAAGGCCGCCCCGGAAACAGAAAGAGACGCGCCGATAAGGATAGCCGCAAGAATACGGGGCAAACGAATGTCGATAAGCAGGCTCCCTAGCAGGACGTAGCGTTCGGGATCAACGTAGCCGACCCCGAACATTTTGAGCAGAAAGAAACCGATAATATCATTCAATGTGAGCGGGTATTTACCAAGGGTCATGGAGAAAGCCACAGCCAAAACGAGAATCAACGAAAGTACAGGAAAAAGCAGACTGCGTTTCATGGATAAATGACCTGCCGCATCTCTTCGGCCGACAGTTCAACGCCAAGAAATAAACGATAGAAATCTCTTGCTTCTTTAATGATGTCTATTTTGTATTCTCCGGGATAAAGAATATTGGTCAGCCATTTAAGCCCGAGAATGCGCATAAATGAGGGCGGGCGGTCAAACCAGTTGAAGGGATGTTTGGGAATCAGGTAAACGCGTCTTTCTCTTACCGCCTTGACATTCCGCCAGGCCGGATCTTTGAAGACTTTGTCGAAGAAGACCTTTTCCTGCGCAATGATGACATCCGGTTTATAAAGCATCACCTGTTCCAGGGAAACCTTTTCAAAACCCTTATGACAGGAAGTGTGGCAGCGATGCACATTCTTGTCGCCCGTCAGACGAAGAAGCTCCACATGGATCGAGTCATTGCATTCCGTGCTGAGTCCGTCCACGCCTTCTGCATAATAGACGGAGGGCCTTTTCCCGGCAGGTATTCTGCCGACGATGCCTTTGACTTCTTCCAGAGTTTTTTTGCAGTAAAGACTTAACTGTTTTGTTCTCTTTTCTCTTTGGAGAACTTTACCGAGGAAAAGATAGACATCCGGATAATCGGCAAGACTTTCGGCAACTGCATAAACAAAGGGCGTATTGAGTCTTTTCAATGATTCCTCGGTTTTTTGGTTTATGGCGGACTTGTCGGTCGACCACATTACGAGAAGGTCCGGCTTGGCTTTCAGAAGCACTTCGATATTGGCGGCCTGGCCCTGTCCGAAAAGCGAACCGATTACCGGCAGAGTCTGCACCGGTTTGGGGAAATATTTTTTATCTTCTTCCTTGATGGGGAAAATAAGCCCCGCCAGCAGGGAAGGATCAACGGAATACATAATATACGAACCGTAGGGGGAAGGAGCGTATACCTTCCGGATGGGATCAGGCAAAGTCACCTGGCGTCCTTTCATGTCGGTGATTGTCCGCGAATTCACTCCCGCTGCCGCGTGAACGGACAGCAAAAGCAGCAGGGCGGTTGCTGCAAAAATTTGAATACTCTTTTTATTAAATTTCATAATTCAGTCTCCTGTATTTTTCTGATTTGCTGCTACCTCCATAACCGTATCCACATTCCGTCATCGCCTTTTGCCACGTTGTATGCGGGAATGCCGGTTCTCTTCAGGATTGCATCGTAGTCTTTATGGAAAGGATCCCGGACTTTATCTTCGCCTCGAATGTCGCTGTTCCACCGTCTTTCCGGCCACTTCATACCCAGTCGGCTCATCTTTTCTTTGATGTCTGCATATATCTTGGGCGATCCTCTTCCTGTGCCCATATAGGCCATTCCACCTGGTGCAAGGACCCTGTATGCTTCCCAGAACGCTGTCGCGTGGTCTTTCCAGAAGGGCATTGAACCGCGGCTGATGACGAGATTGACTGACTCGTCGGCCATAGGAATGCTGTGGACGTCGGCCAGCAGGGTTTTGGCTCTATGCTGAAGTCCGTCTTCGGCAATATGCGCCTCGGCCAATTCCAAGGCCTCTTGCGATATATCGAGAAAGATGAAATTCAGCTCCGTAATCCCGGCCAGAGCAAAACCCAAATACCCGCCGCCTGAACCGGCATCCAGACAAACACCCTTTATAATGGCCGTGTCGTCCTTGATCTTTTGGGCGTAGTATTCGTAAATCGGGGCGTTGATGCTCCGGGCAATTTCATCGTACCTTGCGAATTCCATACGTTAAAAAAAGCTTAAAGCTAATTCGGCGCCGATTTGAAAGCCGGGATCTTTATACGCGCCGGTCACATACCGTGTAGCGTAGTGTTTATTTCCCAGGTTTTTCCCGTAGACGGTTACCCGGGTATCCCGGTTGAAAATTTTGAAATTGTAGCCCACGTTGGCATCGAGTCGTGAGTAATCGCCCAGTTCATAGTAGACTGTTCCATTCGGCGATGAGTTACGGTCGTGGGGGCCTACATACCGGTAACTTAAGTTGGCAAAGGCGTTTTTATACTTGCAGCCGACAGTTGCGCTGACCAGGTGATGCGCTATGCTGTCATTGGTGCTTGCGTCATTCGTTGTGACATAAGTGTACTGGAGCCGGTAGGTGAAGGGTTTAAAGATATTTCCCGATATGCCGGCTTCCACTCCTTTGGTAATCACGTTGGCGGCGGTTACAAAATCGACCTCTTCTCCGGTAATGGGGTCGATATAAGAGGAAACGGTTGCTCCCGTGTTGGGGTCCGTGCCGGTGGTGCTTACCTTTTGGTCCTTGGTGTCGTAATAATAGCCCGTAATCCAGGGGTTGAAGAAGGGATGGATATTGGCGAGGATGCCTGCCTCGAACCGTGATTGTTTCTCCGGCGGCAGGCTGGAACCGTCTGAACTGACCTGGTTACTGGAGAGGGAATTTTCCGCATAGGCGTAGCGTCCGGTAATAGTGAATATGTCGGTCAGCTTGTATGCAGCGCCGAGGGCACCGGTCCAGGTCTCTTTCGCCCACTCATCAACTGCTGCACCCGTCACAGGACTGTTGTTGAAGTGTTTCTTGTCCAGCCTGATGCCGGCATCGATAGTCATCCTGTTATTAAGCAGATGGTATTCGTCCTGAACGAAGAGGCTGTACATGGATTCATCAACCCTTTTGCCCGTGTTCGGAGCAAGCCCGTCCGGACACACGTAATTAAAATACTGGCCTCCCAGTTTGAAAACGTGCCCGTGGGAATTGATAACATGCCTCAGGCTGACGCTTTGTTCACGGCTGTCCTGATCGCTATAGGACACGGTAGAGTTGGCGAAGCTGCCTTGTACGGTGTGCACCTGCAGGCTGTTGTATGCATAATTGAAGGATGTAGTCTGGGTATCGCTCCAGGGCTTGTTGAGGTTGACGGCAAACATGGTTGCGTCCATGGGATCGATCTTCCATTTCGAGTTGTCGAGTTCTCCAACTTCGTAATAGGTAGCGGGTCTTCTATTGGCTATTGGCCCTGTTGTTACAGCTCGAGTCTTTACTGTCCGGATAAGATACTCGCCCCGCTGGAATTCTCTCATGCCCCGGCTATTGTAAAAGAGCATATCACCATAGAAGGCCTTAGTCGCGTACCCTCCCCGGAAAAGGATTGATTTGTTGTCGCTGGCGTTGTACCAGTCATCCCGGCCTTCAGTACGATTATTCGTGGCCGCGATCCGGTAATCAAAATTGCCGATTTTGGCCCCCTGGTAGACGTGTTCCTTTTCCGTGTTAAAAGTTCCGTAGCTTCCCACAAAACCGCCTTCCAGTTTTGAGGACCGTTTGGTCTTGATAATCACAAATCCCTGGTTGGAAGATCCGGTGCCGGCGCCGAAATTGGTGAGAGGGCCAAGGGTGAGGGCCGTTGCATCCCTCACAATGGTCATGGATTCAATCGCATCGACGGGAAGAGTTGAAGCTATTCTGTCGATACTGGAGACGTACACGCCGTCCAGAATGACACGGTAATTCCCTGTCCCTCTGACATTGGAAAAGTTCAGGTGCTGTCTCCCCTGAAAGGTAACTTCCATGCCGGGAACCTGTTCGAGAACATCCCACACGGTTTCCGGGTGAAGGGCTTCTATCTCTTCTTTGGTCCAGACCTCCGTTTGGAGCTTGCTGCTCTCCGTCACCGCGTAGGGACTCGTTACCGGCTCCGCCGCTCTCCTGTCGGTTACCGGAATTTCTTCAAGGTTGTAAAGGTTCTGCTTATTCTTTTTTTGTTCCTTTTCCTCTTGTGCAAGAACATCCTGGAACGAGAAGATTAACACCAGCATAAAAACATAAAATAAAAACCATTTGCCAATATCCGTCACCACCGTTTTCTCCTTTCTGAAATTAGTTATGATTAATTCTTGTTTTATCGGGTTATGATTTCAGCACGTAGTTGACGGGGATAAAAAGCTCCGCCCGGACCGGCGGTTTGGGGAAGGGTTGAACCTCGCGAATTGTTTCCAAAACGTTTCTGTCCAGTACAACGTGGCCTGAGCTTTTTACTATTTTCATGCTGGATACCTTGCCGTCTTCCATGATGATAAACGAAACCAGCACCTTTCCCTGCCAGCCGATCTTTTTTGCCATGGGCGGGTAAGTGATATTCTTTAAAATAAGGTCGCGGATGTAAGCGAAATGTTCTCTCAGATACTGGTTTTTCAGACTTTCCGATGATCTGCCCCGTCCCGGTCCGTTATAACCGCCCATACCGTTTCCAGTGCCGCCGCCGCTTCCAGTTCCGGAGCCTTCTTTGGCCGCCGCCGCCGCAATGGGTGCTGACGTCTCCAGTGCGCTATTACTCATTGGATTTAAGGAGGGGAAATTATCGGTGGTTGCCTTATCTGCCGGGGACGGAACCTTTGCCGGTGAGAGATCAGGCAAGGGAATCTGCCGGGAAGGAGTTTGTTTCTTTGGTGACCTTTTATGCGGTTGATTTTGTCCCTTTTTTACCCCCGGTATTGTTTGGTGGATTTCTCCGCCGCCGCCCGCCGGATCAAGGGTCGCGAGTAAGATCTGCACCGTTTCAGGCTGATGAACCTTCAGTGTCATGAAAAACAAGGTTCCGGCAAAGCACAGAGAGTGAATCGCAAGGGATATGAACATCGCCTTGAACATACTGATTTGTTTGTTTGTGCTTTCCATTGCCGATTCCGCCCCTGCGCCTGTCTTTTTGGCACTTAAGCTGTAATGTGATAATAATTTTTCCGTTCAAAACATGGTTTGCAAAGCGTTTCTCCCTGCTCTTCAAATTCGCGCCCATCCATGATGTTTTCCCCGCAGCGCGCACAACGGCAGCGGCGCAGAGGTTTCCCGGGCATGTCTTCGGGGCGCAAAGGAACCTCCACTTCAGTAACGGAAAACAGTTCATCTTCGCTGAGGTTCGCCAGATTCTGATTATCGCGGCTTTCTTCACCTGCCTCTTTCTTTCGTTGGAGAGCCACCCTGACGGCCTTTTTTGATTCCAGGTTGACAAAGGTAGCTGCCATTTTCCCGTAATCGAGGACTTTCATCGTTCTTTTTCCCGGCCTGCATCCGGTCAGAGCCATAATCGCATCCGTGGCGCAGCGGTCGATTTCCACAAATACCATCAGCTTTTTCCTGTCTGCTCCTTTTGGATCCACGATGCCCAGCTTCCGCAACGCACACATGGTCATCCGTGTGCCGATCTCAATGCCGGCACAGACGTCGCCATGGAACCGCCCGGCTTCCGCCAGCAGCGCCGCATATTGGTCATTGTCTTTCTGCTCGTTGAACATTGAACCTCCCCTATTTGTTTCCCAGTTTTAATTGTTCGAGCCGTTTCCGGTTCAGTAGATTGATCTTTCTCACACAACCGCCGAAAAACCTGTAAGCGCCACCGCCCTCAGCGATAATCTCCAGGGCCGTGTCGATATCAGTCACCATTGCCGTGCCTACCGCGGCCACGTTGCGGCGAAAAAGCGGCTCCGGAATAAAACCTGCCGTTGGACCGACTACGGCGACGGCGGCGTCGCGCGGGGTTAGACTCAACAGGTGCTCGATTGAGCCGTTGGCGATAGCCGCTCCCGTAAAAATAGCGGTCTCACACCGGGCCAGGACGTTCACGGTATGTTCAGGCGAAATGAATTCTCCACAGGCCAGTTCGACTTCGACCTTGCTGTCCTTTTTGCTGTCAATGACCTTGATTTCACCAACACTCAGTTCTTTCAGCCTTTTGAGAAGCGGTATGATCGCCCCGACCATGCATATGCGTCTTCCCGCAAACAAATGCGGCAAATCCGCCAGATCATTTTTTTGATCAAGAATGTAGCGCCCATCTTCGAAAACCGGCACGGACAATGCGTTGATCGTAGCCAGTCTGATGACGTCGGCAAAGGGGTTAGGTATATTACCGGATATGACGGTGTCGGCGCTCATGCCGCAGACGGCGGAAGAGCTTCCTCTCAGAATGCGCCGACTCGCATTTCTGATAGTCTCAGGCGGGGTATAAGCAACGCCTCCGCAACCATTGGAAAGCTTGACGCCCGTGAAAAAGACGCCGACCACCAGTTTGTCGATGAACAACGATTCCATTGCGGCACCGTAGTAGTTGCGGAGAATGTCCGCCGCTTCGTTCAGGATCGAGGCGGAATTTTCCAAACCGGAGCCTTCCGGGGCTGCATCAACTGTCTCTTTTTCAATATTATGATTAATCGGTTTCGGCGATTTCATGAACTTCAATTTTTTGCAAATACCTCATCCGCCTTGGTCCCGGGCGATAGTCACCGGCGGAAATAAAAGCGATGGCCCCTTCTTTTTCGTCCAGCGGTTCCCCATTTTTTTCAAATATTACAACGGCTTGATCACCTACGGCAGTGTTGTAAATCTCATGCCAGGAAAATATCGCCCAATATCCTTCGCTTGACTTGAGCGCAAAGTAGATCCGGTTTGTTGAGTAGTGTTCCTTGAGAATTATGTCTGCGCTATCCAGAATATGGCGCAGCAGGACTCCCCGATAGCTTTCCACAATTCCTTTTTCTTTGCCGCTGCCGCAAAGCATCGTCAGATTTCTGACCTCGGATATTTCCATCCGCTGCAAATCCTCAACGCGAAGATGAAGCCGGTTTTTAACCAGCCCCGCAACAATGAGCTCGTAGGTCATGTACCGGGGATCATAAATTTTCTTCTTTTTGATCGACATGGATTAGCAGGCTTCCTTTACAGGCATATTAATAACAAAGATTATGCTAAACATAACATATGCATATTATTGCATATGTTATGTTTTGCATATGTCACGGGAGGCATATGTTATGATAAACGCAATGTCAACCCATTTTCTGCATAGGGGGTTAAAAAATGTAAAGTATTTGAGGAAGCCGAAAGGATTTTTTTGATTTTCCCCGGAAAAGATTAAATACTTTAGGAATGTTCTTGAAATTATCGGGTTCTTTCGGTAAAGCCAAAAAGCACAATTTTGTATGGAGACAAAAATTATGGCCAGGGGCACAAAAAAAGATGATTTATCAGATTTGACGCTGCTGGGTAAAGCCACTCAACCTGTTAAAAAACTTGAGACTTTCCCTAATCACCATCCCGACCGCAACTATACGGTTACATTGCAGACGGAAGAATTTACCTGTGTATGCCCGATGACCGGCCAGCCGGATTATGCAAAGATTACAATTCAGTATATCCCGGATAAGAAAATTGTCGAATCCAAGTCGCTGAAGTTATATTTGTGGTCATTCCGCAATGAAGGTGTTTTTCATGAACATTTAACCAACATGATCCTCGATGATTTAGTCGCAGCATTAAGACCGCGCTGGTGCAAAGTGAGCGCTGAATTTGCCGTTCGCGGAGGAATCGGGATAACGGTTGATGCGGAATACCCGTCGAAACAATAAACCGGAAGGGTAGAAGGGTAAAAAATATGGGAAAACGTACGGATATTAAAAAAGTTTTAATTATTGGCTCAGGCCCCATCGTCATCGGGCAGGCCTGCGAGTTTGATTATTCCGGTACTCAGGCCTGCAAGGCGCTGCGCAAGCTCGGCTACGAAATAGTGCTGGTAAATTCCAACCCGGCGACAATTATGACCGACCCGGGCATGGCGGATGTTACTTACATCGAACCGCTGAATGTTCAAACGATCACCGAAATTATCGAGAATGAAAAACCGGATGCCATCCTGCCCAACCTGGGCGGCCAGACCGGTCTCAATCTGACGTCCGAACTTTACAAGCAGGGCGTTTTGCAAAAGCACAATGTAAAGGTCATCGGCGTGCAGGTGGACGCCATCGAGCGGGGCGAAGACCGTATCGCTTTCAAGGAAACAATGAATAAGCTGGGCATTGACATGCCTATAAGCGAACCGGCTACTTCCGTGGAGGAAGCGGAAAAAATTGCGGCCAAACTCGGTTATCCGGTAGTCATCCGGCCCGCCTATACGATGGGCGGCACGGGCGGCGGCATTGTTTATAACTTGGAAGAACTACAGCTTATCGCCAGCCGGGGCATCTCGGCAAGCCTAATCGGCCAGATTCTCATTGAAGAATCGGTCATCGGCTGGGAGGAACTGGAGCTGGAAGTTGTTCGTGATGCAAACAACAACATGATTACGGTCTGCTTCATCGAAAATGTGGACGCGATGGGCGTGCATACCGGCGATTCCTACTGCACCGCTCCGATGCTGACCATTTCGGAAGAGCTCCAGAAGCGGCTGCAAAAATATTCATATGATATTGTTGAGGCGATCCAGGTGATCGGCGGCACCAACGTGCAGTTTGCCCATGATCCCAAGACGGACCGTGTGGTCGTCATCGAAATCAATCCCCGCACGTCGCGTTCCTCCGCTCTTGCTTCCAAAGCCACCGGCTTCCCTATTGCCCTTATTTCGTCCACTCTGGCTACCGGTGTTACCATGGATGAAATTCCTTACTGGCGCGAGGGCACCCTGGATAAATACACACCCTCCGGCGATTACGTCGTCGTAAAATTCTCCCGCTGGGATTTCGAAAAGTTCCCCGGTGCAATCGATAAACTGGGCACCCAGATGCGCGCCGTGGGCGAAGTCATGAGCATCGGCAAGAATTACAAGGAGGCGTTCCAAAAGGCCATCCGCTCTCTGGAGAAAAAACGCTACGGCCTGGGTTTTGTTAAGGACTTTAATGAAAAATCACTCGATGAATTGATGGAAATGCTCTCTGAGCCGTCCAGTGAACGCCAATTCATTATGTACGAGGCGCTGCGCAAAGGTGCCGCAGTGGAAGCCCTTTCCACCCGGACCTATATTAAAACATGGTTTATCCAACAGATGAAGGAACTTGTTGATCTGGAAGATAAGATTCTCCAGTACAAGGGAAAAGATATTCCTGATGAATTGTTGAAGCAGGCAAAGAAAGACGGATTTGCCGACCGTTACCTGGCCAAGATTCTGGACAGGAAAGAAGAGGACATCCGCCAGCAGCGCATCGCCTGCGGAATGGTGGAATGCTGGGACGCCGTACCGGTAAGCGGAGTGGAAAACGCGGCTTACTATTATTCTACATATAATGCGGCGGATAAGGTCGGCACCAGTTCCAATCGGAAAATCATGGTTCTGGGCGGCGGTCCGAACCGGATCGGTCAGGGTATTGAGTTTGATTATTGCTGTGTCCATGCGGCGTTTGCCCTGCGCGACGAAGGCATTGAATCCATCATGGTCAACTGCAACCCGGAAACCGTTTCCACCGATTATGACACCTCCAATAAACTCTATTTCGAACCTCTGACGGTTGAAGATGTTTTGAGTATATATGAAAAAGAAAAACCAGAAGGCGTGATTGTCCAGTTCGGCGGACAGACGCCGCTCAACATTGCTTCTGATCTGGCCAAGGCCGGCGTCAAGATTATCGGCACTTCACCGGAGACGATTGATCTGGCCGAAGACCGTGATCGTTTCCGCAACATGATGGACAAACTGGGCATTCCCATGCCCAAGTCCGGCATGGCCAGCAATCTGGAGGAGGCGCTCAAAATAGCGGGCAGCATCGGCTATCCGCTTATGGTGCGGCCTTCCTACGTGCTGGGCGGACGCGGTATGGAAGTTGTCCATGACGAAGACATGCTCAAACGTTATATCAATGCCGCTGTCGGCGTTACACCGGAGAGACCCATTTTGATCGACAAGTTTCTGGAAAACGCCATTGAGGCCGAGGCGGATGCCATCTCCGACGGAACCGATGCTTTTGTCCCGGCCGTTATGGAGCATATCGAGCTGGCCGGTGTTCATTCGGGCGATTCCGCCTGCGTTATTCCGCCGATCAGTATTCCCACCCGCCACATGGAGACGATAATCGAATACACAACGAAAATCGCCGTGGAATTCGGCGTCGTCGGTTTGATGAATATTCAGTATGCCATCGCCAATGACGTTGTTTATATTCTGGAAGCCAATCCCCGTGCGTCACGAACTGTGCCGCTGGTTTCCAAAGTCTGCAATGTTTCCATGGCCCGTCTGGCCACACAGGTGATGCTGGGGAAAAAGCTCGCCGATCTGAATTTAAAGAGAAAATCATTCCAGCATTTCGGCGTTAAGGAAGCGGTTTTCCCGTTTAACATGTATCCGGAAGTTGATCCGGTCCTCGGGCCGGAGATGCGCTCCACCGGCGAGGTCCTGGGATTGGCCGATTCCTTCGGTCTGGCCTATTACAAGGCGCAGGAAGCAACCCAGCAGTTTCTCCCCGGAGAAGGTGCTGTGCTGATTACTGTTGAGGAAAAGGACAAGGGCGGTGTGCTGGAGGTAGCCCGTGCCTTTGAAAAGATGGGCTTTAAAATCAAGGCTTCGGAAGGAACCCATAAATATTTGGCGGAAAACGGAATTGCCTCGGAACATATTCTGAAAATGCACGAAGGCCGACCGCATATGGTTGACGCCATTAAGAACGGCGAAATTCAACTGGTGATCAATACGCCGGTCGGCAGGCTCGGCAAATATGATGATTCCTATATTCGCAAGGCCGCTATTAAATACAAGATTCCGTATATTACGACTATTGCGGCAGCGGTGGCGGCAGTGAAGGGAATTGCCGCCTTCAGAGAAGGACATGGCCGCGCTAAATCTTTGCACAGCTACCATGCGGAAATAAAGTAAAGTCTGGTGCTAAGTTATCCATTTCATGTCCTCCGCTGGCGGAGGTGTCACGAAGTGACGGAGGTGGACCAAACGGATGTCAATGTGAAATTTATTAAGATTCGGCCAGCATTAAAAACATCTATCCCCTATCTCCGCCTGCGGGGAGCACGACAAAGATAACGCTTGATTTAGAGATGGAATATAAAAGGCAGGGAAACGTTAAAATTATCTTCCCTGCCTTTTTTGTACTATTTCCCCGTATATCCCACATTCGAGGAAAGACCATTTTTTCGTAATTGTTGATGCCGACACATGATCTTTGTAAAACATATTTATTTTGTCTTTGCGAGCAACTGACACCGGTGCAGGTACCGGTGTTATTCATAGAAGAATCATGCTGTCATCGCGAGACGCCTCTCAGGCGTCGTGGCGATCTCTGAGACTGCCGCGTCGGCCGTCGGCCTCCTCGCAGTGACAAAAAGGTGATGTTTCTTAGGAGGAACAAAGCGATGCGGCAATTGTCAGACTGTCCCCGAAATCAAAAGGATACCACTTGGGGGTAAAATGTGGTAAGTAAATAAAATTAATAATATTTATCAGGTGAAAAGAATATGGAGAAACTTAAAAGTTCGGTTAAAAAAAATCTGCGCTCTCAGGCGCATCATTTAAAACCGGTGGTGATGGTGGGCAGAAACGGTGTCAGCGAGCAGCTGATAGCCTCTGTTGACGCCGCGCTGAAGGATCATGAACTGATCAAAGTGAAATTTCTTGATTTCAAGGAAGAGAAAAAGGAAATATCCGAGGAAATTGCGGCTGTTACCAAAAGCGAGGTCGTCGGCATCATCGGCAACATAGCAATTTTTTACCGGCAGCATCCGCAGCCGGAGATGAGAAAAATAAAAATATAGCTTTGTTTAGCCGATAATGAGTGCATTGACAACGGCGGTATATTTCAATAAGGTAAAACCTAAAACAGAAACAAAGGAGAAAAAAATGTTTTCAAATAAATTCATGAAATACGGGCTGGTGATATTTGGCCTGTTCTTTTTTGTGATGTACGTGATGGAGCTGGACGCTTATGCCCGTGTAGGCGGCGGCCGTTCGTTTGGCAGCCGCGGATCACGTTCCTATTCATCTCCCAGCTCTCCTTCGAGTTCACCTTCCAGTCCGTCCAGTCCATCCAGGCAGATGGGGGCGGCGCCCGCCTCGCCCTCTCAGAGCGGTGGCTTTTTGCGGGGCTTGGCCGGAGGTCTTGTCGGCGGCATACTTGGCGGAATGCTTTTCCGGAGCCTGGGATTCGGCGGACCCGGCATGGGCGGTGGAATCGGCCTTTTTGAAATCATCCTGATTGGCGCGATTCTTTACGGCATCTGGTGGTTCATTAAAAAGAGGCGGCAGGCAACGGAAGCGGCCAATCATGCATTTTATCGCACTGCTTCAACTCCCGAACCGCAGCGATACGATATCCCACCGTCTTCTTACGGGCAGAAAGGTTTGGATGCTGATTCCGGGATTGATCACATCCGGCAGATGGATTCCGCTTTTGACGAACAGACATTCAAAGATCAGTCCATGGACGCCTTCTTCAAGATACAGGGAGCCTGGGCGAACCGTGATATGTCGCCTATCCGCAACATGATGACCGCGGAGATGTACGGTATTATTCAGGGTGACGCCGATGATCTGAAAAGGAAGAAACAGATCAACCGGCTGGACAACATTGCCGTGCGGAAGGTGGAAATAAGCGAAGCCTGGCAGGAGGCCGGCAGTGATTTTATTACCATCCGGTTTACGGCGAATCTGCTGGATTATACTACTGACGAAGCAACCGGCGAAGTTATTTCCGGCAGCAAAACCGATCCCGTTAAGTTTGAGGAGTTCTGGACATTTACTCGCCCGGTGGGCGGCGGCGCCTGGCAGCTTTCCGCTATTAATCAAGTATGATAAAATAAACCGCCTCACACGACTCCATCCGCGGGAAGTGTGGGGCGGATTCAGCTTCATGCACCACATCCAAAACTACTAAAAATTCATCCTAAAAGTTAGACAGGTGAAATTATGAAAATGTTTACAGCGAAAGAGGAGAAGAATCTTGCCTATGTTTTGTCCAAAACAGCTGATTCCGCATCCGCGCTGTTCCTTGAGGAACTTCACGGTCTGCTCTTTGGAATCGCCATCACACCGGAGCCGGTCATGCCCGATGAGTGGCTGTCCACTATCTTCGATGAAGAAACGCAATTTGATGATGATCAGGACGCTGAAGTCTGTGTCGGTTATCTGATGAAAGTATACAATCGAATGATTAACGACAGCAGCAAGGGCAAACTGGCATTCCCTTTCAATTATGGTAAATTAACCGATTTTGAGCTTTCTCTGATCGAAGGCTGGACCTACGGCTTATTTCTGGGGCTGTCCTTAAGGCCTCATATCTGGGGGATGTCCGAAGAATATGAAGGCATGGATGATGAAGAGATACCTGATGACATTCAGGACTTGATAAATTCCTGCAGCATTATTACTGCTATTGCTCTGCCCGAGGAAATGGAGGAAATATTTGAACCTGAACCGGATCAACCGTTAAAAGACCCCGCGGAACTGGAGGAAGCACTGTACGCCATGCTGCCGCTTGCTGTTGAACACCTGCAGCAGCACAGTGCGAACCTCAGAAAAGTGAGCGCCGGTGCGAAGCCGTCCATGAATAAGATTGGCCGCAATGACCCCTGTCCCTGCGGCAGCGGCAAGAAGTACAAAAAATGCTGCGGAAATAAAAGAGATCAGGAGGCATAGGCCATATACTTGAGCGCCGCGGCTGCAGATAAATTCGAGGTGATATGAAAATTATCCTGATGTCCATGCCGGACTCGATTCCGGTAATCATGCATGAAAGCGCTTTTCACATGCCCAATTGCGGCATTGCCAGCATAGGCGCCAACATCGATAACGGTCATGAGGTATTCATTGTCGACCTGATCAGAAAACGCAGGCGGCTCGCCAAATACGTAACTCAACTACTGATTAATATACGTCCGGATGTAGTAGGGCTGTCCGCCATGGCATGGCAGTATGAGACCTGCGTCAAATTAATCCGCTTTATCCGGAATATTCTGCCTGAAGTAAAAATCGTCATCGGTGGATATCACGCCACCCTGATGTATGAAGAAATTGCCGCTTCTCCCGAGGCAGGCCTGATCGATTTCATTATTTGGGGGGAAGGCGAAGAAGCCTTCCGGAGGCTGGTAAACGCACTGGACGGCAAGGAACGGTTGGAAGACATTCCATCTCTATCTTATAAAAACCGGGGACGGTTCGTTCACAATCCCAGGGGAGAACTGTTGGATCTATCCCGGCTTAAAATCCCCATACGGGATAAACGCCGCCTGACAGCCGGATATCACATTATCGCTTCCAAAGCCGAGGTCATGGAGACCTCCAGGGGATGTACAAGAGCCTGTTCTTTTTGCAGCATGAAGCACATGTATGGACGTACCTTCCGGACGTTTCCCATCGAGAGGGTTCTGGCGGATATAGATGACATTTATTACAACCTGAAGACGCGCTTAATTTTTATTGTCGATGACAATATGGCTCTGGATCAGGAACGAGTCATCAAAATCTGTGATGCGATCATCGCCCGCAACTACAAGGGACTGAACATAAGCGTCCAGGCCGATTGTGTTTCCATATCCAGAAACGAAGAAATGGTGCGTAAAATGTCCCTCGCGGGAATGAAAACCATTTTTTTGGGAATTGAAAATGCATCCAGGAAAAACCTGGCGGCATCCCATAAAGGCGACATCGTGGAGGCGTCGCACAAAGCTGTTAGCATGTGCCACAAGTACGGCATTATGGTCATTGCCGGATTAATTTTCGGCTTTCCGGACGATAATGAAGAAGACATCATTGAAAATTACAAGTTCCTGAAAGCGCTGGATGCAGATATATCCTTCTGCCAGATTCTGACCCCCTATCTGAAGACAGAAATGCGTCAGCAACTGCTGGACATGGGGATGGTGACCAACCTGTATGACTACAAGATGTACAATGGCATCATAGCCAATGTAAAAACCAGGTATCTCGAAACGGAGCAGCTGCAGTATCTGGTCTGGCTGCACCGGCAGAAAATCATCGGGTGGTGGGAACCATCCGAGCTGATGAAACGCAGCTTCCTGTGGGTTCCGGTTTGGACATATGTGTTACGGCCTCTGCTTAAATTTACCCTCGGCCGCAGACTGAAAAAACTCGGCTGGGATGAGCGCTACAAGCTGGATATGAAATACCTGGCCGGCTTGAATGTGTTTAAGGGGTTGTGATCATCCCGGACTTTCGCTGAAAATTTTGCAATTTCCTGCAAAACAGCCCGGCGCGGGGCCCTGAAGCAGGCAATAGAAAAAAACACGGAATGTTTACCACGTAATTCCATTTCCAAATCAATGATGATACCGCGGCGGCTAGGAGGAGGCGACGAGGCGTATTATACATACGTTGAGGAAGCCGACGACGACGTCAACAAAGGTAGCGCTTGATTTGGAATTGGAATAAATAAATCTCAAAAGGAATGAACAGGTGACACAATGAATATGTTTACAGCAAAAGACAATAAGAATCTTAAGTATGTTCTATCAAAAATAGCTGATACGGAAACCGCGCCCTGCCTGGAAGAATTACACGGACTTTTTTTCGGAATCGCTATCACGCCCGAAGCCGTCACTCCCGGTGAATGGCAGTCCGCAGTCTTCGAGGATAAACTGCAATTTGATGATGATCGGGACGCCGAAAAATGCACCGGTTACCTCCTGGAAATATGCAATCGAATCAGCAGCGACGTTATGAAAGGCAAATTGGATTTTCCATTCAGTCTCTACAAATTAACCAGGTCGGAACTTGCGCTGATTGAAAGCTGGACCCACGGCCTTTTTCTCGGCCTGTCCCTGCGACCGCATATCTGGAGAATGTCCAAAGAATGTGAAGGCACCGGCAATAAACAGATATCCGGCGAGGCTCAGAGAGTTATAGATTCCTACGATATCATTACCACCATTGCTCTGCCGGAAGAAAGGGTGGGAATATATGAAGCAATACCCGGCATGCCTGCCAAAAGCCCCGAAGAAGTGATGGAAATGCTGTACATTATGCTGCCGGCGGCCGTCGAATGCCTGATGCAGCACGGCGTGAGACTCAGAAAAGAAAATCCGGAGACGAAGCCGCCAAAGAAAAAAATCAACCGCAAAGAATCCAGCCCCGGCGACAGCGGTAAAAAGGACAGAAAGGCCTGAGGAGCTGAAAATATCGACTGACAAAACAATTTCCTCGTGATATTATCTTTGTAAATTGTAACTGGAGATTATAATATGCAAAGATATATCAACCGATATGTAACAGGCGAATTACAGCAATCCCTCAGCCAAAACCCCGTCACGGCATTAATCGGTCCACGGCAATGCGGAAAATCAACGCTGGCCCGGCGTGTTCTTCAAAACCGGAAAGACGCGCTTTTTCTGGATCTGGAACTTCCCTCGGATATGCGCAAACTCGGTGATCCTGAACTGTTTCTTCAGGAACATGCAGACAGATTGATCTGTATTGATGAAGTCCAACTAAAGCCGGATTTGTTTCCCCTGCTGCGGGCCCTTATCGACAAAGATAGACGGCCCGGGCGCTTTCTTATTCTTGGTTCTGCATCGCGTGACCTTGTCCGGCAAAGCGGCGAAACGCTGGCGGGACGCATCCACTACATTGAACTTACGCCTTTTACCTGGACGGAACTTGTCGCCGGCACAACCAAAACAGAATTGGATTTTAAAAAGCATTGGTGGCGTGGCGGTTTTCCCCCCGCATTTCTGGCGAAGAACGACGCGCAGAGCGACGCCTGGCGCAGAGACATGATCCAGGATTATTTGAGCCGTGACATTCCCTCGTTTGGTTTTACAATCCCTATGCCGATGATGGCGCGCTTCTGGAAGATGCTTGCCCATTATCACGGCGGCCTGCTAAACGCCTCCAAATTCGGGCAATCGATGGACATATCGCACAACACCGTTCGGAAATATATAAGCATTCTCGAACAGACTTTCATGGTGCGCACCCTTCAGCCGCTGGAGCTCAACCTCAAAAAGCGCATGGTCAAATCACCCAAAGTATACCTCCGCGACAGCGGAATTTTGCATACGCTGCTGGAGATTGATAATATGACGGAACTTTATGGACATCCGGCATTCGGCCCATCGTGGGAAGGCTGGTGCATTGAACAACTTATTTGCGCACTGCCGCTGTGGCAGCCGTTTTTCTATCGAACATCATCAGGAGAAGAAATTGACCTTGTTCTTACAAAAGGCAAAACAATGCTGGCTTTTGAAATCAAGGCATCTCTGACACCTCATCTATCCAGAGGATTTGCGGATACAATCAGAGTGCTGAAGCCGGAACGCACCTGGGTTGTCTGCCCGATGACCGATCCCGGCTACTCGATCGCCAGCGGCGCACGGGTCATAGGCATAAGTGAATGTTTAAAAGACTTGGGCGCATTATTATAAGCAATAATGGTCGCATAATAATTTATACCATTGTCATTCCCCGGCGCGACCGGGGAATCCAGAAAACATGATACAAGTATCCGTTAAAAAGCAGTAAAGATGATATACCATTCTGCAAGTGCTAAAAAATTTTCTCGTCGGACACGCTATAGGGGAGGAAGTGAAGAAAAAAGAAAAAATCATTGTTTGATGCATTTCCGGCGGAGGAGAGGAGCCAATGGTAACTGAAAAACACGTTACGATGCAAGATGAGCAAGGGCAGGTGATTTTATGCAAAAATCATCTGGAAGTTCGGTTGGAAAAAGACACTGTCTGGCTGACACAAAAACAGATGTCCGAATTGTTTGATAAAGATACGGATACGATTGGTCTACATCTACGTAATATCTACAAAGAAAACGAATTGGAAGAATCTGCAACTACCGAGGAATCCTCGGTAGTTCAAGTGGAGGGTAATCGACATGTTCGTCGTAAAGTGCACCTCTACAACCTTGATGCCATTATTTCCGTCGGTTATCGTGTCAATTCAAAACGAGGTACACAATTTCGCATTTGGGCAACCGATGTCTTGCGTCGACATTTGGTTGAAGGTTACACCATTAATGAAAAGCGATTAAAGGAACAGCAGGGTAAAATCCGGGAATTACAGGATACCGTCCGCTTGCTCGGCAACATTACGCTTCTCGACGGTGTTTCTGATGAAGCAAAAGGTATTGTTCAAATTATTTCCGAATATTCAAAGGCGCTAAATATTCTTGATGACTTCGACCATCAGTGTTTGACAGCGCCGAAAGGGACAAGAAAAACAAAATACAAGCTGACCTATATGGAAGCCAGAAACATCATTGAACAGATGAAAGTCCGATTCAAGGATTCTGCGCTTGTCGGGCAGGAAAAAGATAAAAGCTTTCAAGGTTCGCTTGGCGCCGTTTATCAAACCTTTGATGGCAAAGATGTCTATCCCACCGTGGAGGATAAAGCAGCCCACCTGCTTTATTTCGTGACTAAAAACCATAGTTTTGTTGACGGCAATAAGCGCATTGCCGCAGCATTATTCATTTGTTTTATGCAAAAAACCGGTATCCTGCTCAATAAAGACGGGAGCAAACGCATTGATGACAATGCGCTGGTTGCCCTGACACTAATGATCGCCGCGAGTAAGCCATCTGAGAAAGAAATCATGGTTAAGGTGATATTAAATCTGCTGAATCCGCGCAGCAAGTGAAAGATCGACTGCATCATAGACAGACGAACAAGATGAAATAATGCTTGCGACTGAGATAAAACCTCCTTATGAAGCTCTGCCTCGTGAGCGCCTTGATGAAGAAATACGGTATTTTTTAAAATGGTGGCGGACGTCGGCGGATCAAATGGATGGTATATTGCGGGCGGCCCAGGCTCATCTGCATTTTCTTACTATCCACCCCTATGAAGACGGCAATGGGCGATTGGCGCGCGCAATGACGGACATGGCGCTATGGTTTCTGGAATAAACATGCCCAGACACTAATCACTGACCGGCAGAAAAAAGTAATCAACCGCATTCTGGAAGCTGGACCGGGTAACTTTGAAGGCGGCTTGACCACGCGAAAATACGTCAATATTGCCGATGTCAGCCGCGCGACGGCGTTTCGTGAGATTACCGATCTTGCGGCCAAGAATATTTTACAGCGTCTCCCCGGCAGTGGCCGTAATGTCCACTATGATCTAATCTGGCCGTCAGTACGGAAAATAGGGGCATGAACATTGTCCATATGCGTGAACCGTTAACCATTTTATCCTGATTTATCCCATTTATTTCCAATATTCTTGCATTGTGTTTTTTAAGTTGTAAAATGACGGGCAATTAAAAAACATAGTGGAATCAGAAAACTTGTATTTCAAGGCGCGATTCCATTGTTCCTACTTGCCTTCGGGGAAAAATATTTCAAATTGATAAATAATTTTTTAATTTGCAGGTACCCAAAAATATTTTCTTGGCGGACACGCTTTGGGGGAGAATGGGTGGTAGGATGAAACAAGATTCAGAAAATAAATTGCGCACGGCAGTGTCTTAAAGTCGTTCCAAAGAAAGAAAGGTAACACAGTACATCTGATGTCGAAGGTCTTGTTATCTATATAAATATTAAACAATTTGCTGGCTAATGGAACAATGAATGATTTGAAAATTCCGATTGCACATGTATCAGAAGATAAAAGAATTCATTTACTTGAAGAACATTTAAAACATACGGCCGAATTGGCTGCAGAATTTGCTTCCGAATTTGGTGCAACAGAATGGGGTAGACTCTGCGGGCTTTGGCATGACCTTGGAAAATACTCTGAACCATTTCAAAAAATGATTAAGGTCGCTTGTGGAATGGCTGACGATTCTTCCGATGTTTTATATAAAGTAAATCATTCAACGGCTGGTGCGCTATGGGCCATTGAAAAGCTTGGCCCCGCAGGGCGTATTTTTTCATATCCAATCGCTGGTCATCATGCAGGATTAGCAGATTGGACAGCGGATGAAACAGGGAAAGCCGCTTTATCGATTCGCCTGAAAGAAACACATCTTCTGGAATTAATTAAAAAAACAAACATCCCATCATATATATTAGAAAAAAGCCTGCCCAAAGAAAAACCATCCAAGGGTGCCGATCCGGCTCTTTGGGTTCGAATGTTGTTTTCCTGTCTGGTCGATGCGGATTTTCTGGATACGGAATCATTTTTTGAAAAAGATAAATCTTCATTGCGCGGTAATTATCCGGACATGAAGGAACTTTTGAAGGTGTTTTTCAATTTTATGGAAGGAAAAACGAAGCAAGCTAAAGATACGCATATTAATCTTTTAAGAGCCGCGATTCTTAAAAGGTGTGTTGAAAAAGCTCAGGATAAACCGGGTGCCTATACACTTACTGTTCCAACAGGCGGCGGCAAAACACTTTCCTCTATGGCCTTTGCACTTCATCATGCCGTTATCCATGAAAAGCGAAGAATTATTTATGTTATTCCTTATATTAGTATTATTGAACAGACGGCTGATCAATTTCGCAAGATATTTGGAGACAACCTAATCGAACACCATGCCAATCTGGAACCAGAGGAGGAAGAGGAAAAGGAAACAACCACAAAAATGCGACTGGCTTGTGAGAACTGGGATGCGCCAATTATTGTGACGACGGCTGTTCAATTCTTTGAATCACTTTTTGCAAGCCGAACAAGCAGATGTAGAAAACTACACAACATTGCGAACGCGGTCGTTGTGCTGGATGAAGTGCAATTACTCCCCCCGGAATTTCTCAATCCAATTCTTCATGTGTTGGAGGAATTGCGGCGGCACTATGGCGTCACCCTCTTATTATCAACTGCCACGCAACCGGCGCTCATGCCGCAATCATCCTTTGCATTTAAAGGTCTGCCCGATACCCAAGAAATTATGACCGAACCGGATCGTCTCCATAAAGATTTCAAGCGCGTTCGTGTTGATCTATTAAGACCACTTGATGATGTGGTTGAATGGGAAGAATTAAGCAAGCGGCTACAGGAACATCCGTCAGTCTTGTGTATTGTCAATCGGCGTGATGATTGTCGAAAACTCTGGCAGTTGATGCCGGAAGGAACCTTTCATCTTTCCGCGCTGATGTGTGGTGCGCATCGCTCTGATACCATAGCAGAGATAAAAAAACGATTGCAAGACGGACAACCGACGCGTGTTATCAGCACACAACTTGTGGAAGCTGGCGTAGATTTGGATTTTCCGGTTGTGTATCGGGCGCTTTGCGGCTTGGATTCTGTAGCGCAAGCCGCCGGGCGCTGCAATCGTGAAGGCCTTTTGAAAGAGGGACAAGTTTTTGTGTTCAGGCCACCTACAGAACCACCTATCGGACATTTGCGACAAGCTGCGGGCATTGGCAAAAGACTGTTAGAAAGGGAATGTTGCGACCTGATTGCACCCGATCAGTTTACAAAATTTTTTCAGGAACTCTATTGGTTGCAAGGTGAGCGGCTGGATCATCATGGAATTTTAAAAGATTTAAGCGATGGTGAGTTACGTTTCAGCTTCCGCACTGCTGCAAGAAAATTCAAGTTAATTGACGACACAAAACAATCATCAGTGGTTGTTGCCTATCATAACGGACAGAATCTTATCGATGAACTTGAAAAAAGACAGCCGGATAGATACCTCATGCGAAAACTTCAACGCTACATCGTCAATCTGCCCCGCTATCTTCATGAAAAACTCGTTACGGACGGTGCGATACGCTTGATCCATCCGGGCATCTATATTCAGGGACATAGTGCTATGTATGACGAAAATACCGGTTTTTGTGCAGACCGTTCGGCAGTTTATGCGCCGGATGATCTGATTGTATAAAATTTAGGAAAGGAGGTCACATGAATGACAAGACATCGAAGAGTAGAACTTTCTATCTGAAGGTTTGGGGCGATAATGCCTGCTTTACCCGCCCTGAAATGAAAGTGGAGCGCGTCTCCTATGACGTGATGACGCCTTCGGCGGCGCGCGGTGTTCTGGAAGCCATTCTCTGGAAACCCGCTATTTCATGGGTGATCGAAAGGATTGATGTGCTTAAACCAATTCTTTGGGAATCTGTCCGGCGCAATGAAGTAGGCGCTCGCATGTCGCCGCGCAGTGAAGGGATTTTTATTGAGGAACAGCGTCAGCAAAGGGCCGGATTGTTTTTACGGGATGTTGCTTACACAATTCATGCGCATTTTATCAGGACTGTAAGGGCGGGAACTGAGGATAATATTACCAAGTTTCAGGAAATGTTTGTTCGCCGAGTCCATAAAGGTCAATGCTTCAACCAACCATTTCTTGGTTGCAGGGAATTTTCAGCAAATTTTGAATTGATTCCCGATGAGCCATCACTACCCGAAACAATTAAAGATACCCATGATCTCGGTTGGATGCTCTATGACATGTGCCATGATGTGTCTGGCGACAATGGCCGGCATGTTCATACCTGCACGGATGGTTGCCACCCCTCGTTTTTCCGCGCGCAACTTTACAACGGAATTATTGATTTGAAAAAAGCGGAGGTGCGATCATGATTTTACAGGCACTCACGCAATATTATGATCGAATTGCATCCACAGAGAACAATGTTGCAACTGAAGGATTTCAGAAACAGGCTATCCCTTTTCTTATTATCCTCGATGCAGTTGGTAGATTCATAGATATTCAAGATACAAGGAGTGGTGAAGGAAAAAAGAAAATTGCCAGGGAATTTACTGTACCCAAAGCTGTGAAAAAAACAAGTGGCGTAGCCGCTAATCTGCTTTGGGATGTGCCAGTTTATATTTTTGGAAAACCAAAACCGGATGCCAAAAAGGATTTAGACAAACAGAAATCACGGGCGGAAGAACAACACCAGGCATTTATCAAGCGGATTGATGGTGTCTTTTCGAAAAACAATTGTGATTCAGGTATATTATCCGTTCTGGCCTTCTTGGGGAAAAAAGAATTTGAAGTGGTTTATAGTCATTCCCACTGGAAAGAAATTGAAGATACCGGTGCATTACTCAGCTTTCAACTTCAGGACGACACATGCCTTATCTGTGAAAGACCAAATGTTGTGAAGATCATCCAGAACATAAAACAAGATGAGGAACAACCGGAAGGAATTTGTTTGATAACAGGTAATAGAGATAAACCAATTAGGCTTCATACCGCCATTAAAGGTGTCTGGGGTGCCCAAACGTCCGGCGCAAATATTGTATCTTTCAATCTGGATGCCTTTGCATCATTTGGAAAAAACCAAGGATATAATGCGCCAATTGGAAGTAAAGCTGAATTTGCATACACAACCGCTTTGAATACCTTATTGAAAAAAGGTTCCCACCAGCGAATCCAAATAGGTGATGCAAGCACAGTCTTCTGGGCGGAAAGAGAACATAAATTTGAGGCCGTATTCGCCGACCTATTTGGTGAAATTCCCAAAGACGATCAAACACAGGATGCCAAGGCATTGATTGCCGCTTTTCGCGCACCACAAATTGGAGCAAAGCCGGAACTCGATCCACAGACACGTTTTTACATTCTTGGTTTGGCCCCTAATGCGGCCCGTATCGCTGTTCGTTTTTGGTATGAAGGCACGGTTCAGCAAGTCGTCGATAACATCAATCAATATTTTGAGGACTGCACAATTATTCATGGCCCAAATCAACCGGAAACACTTTCCCTGTTTCGCTTACTTGTCTCAACAGCGGTGCAGGGAAAATCGGAAAATATTCAACCCAATCTTTCCGGTCAAATGATGCGTTCTATTCTTAGTGGGATACCCTATCCCAAATCCATTTTAGCGTCGCTCATTAACCGCATTAAGGCGGAGCAGTCGAAAAAAGATCAAAACGGAAAATCACTTCAGAACGTTTCTTATCCGCGTGCGGCCTTAATCAAAGCACTGCTCGTACGCGAAACCAGATACTACTATCCACAGCAAAAGGAGGTTGGCATGTCGCTGGATACAACGAACAACAATATCGGTTATCGAATGGGGCGTTTATTTGCCGTACTGGAAAAAGCGCAGGAAGAAGCAAATCCGGGTGTCAACGCAACAATCCGCGACCGTTTTTATGGCGCTGCATCGAGCACGCCTGTGGCCGTTTTTGCCCTTTTGATGAAACTTAAAAACCATCACATTGGCAAACTGGAAAATCGGGGGCGCGCCGTAAACTTGGAACGGCTGATCGGCGAAATTATGTCGGGCGTCGATGAATTTCCCGCACACCTGTCTTTATCCGATCAAGGCCGTTTTGCCGTCGGTTACTATCATCAGAGGCAGGATTTCTTCACCAAAAAAGATAACCAATAAATCGATTAAACATTTCGAAAGGAGATAGATCATGAGCGATGCAATTCAAAACCGGTATGACTTCGTTTTATTCTTTGACGTTAAGGACGGAAATCCCAATGGCGACCCTGATGCAGGCAACCTTCCCCGTATTGATCCCGAATCAGGCCACGGTCTAGTTACGGATGTTTGCATAAAAAGGAAAATTAGAAATTATGTGCAAATGGTGCAAAAAGACAAAGATAATAATAAAATCTTTGTGAAAGAAAAATCAATTCTCAATAGAGGTATTCGCGAAGCATACGAAACGTTGGGCATTAATCTAAATGAAGCACCTGAAGATCAAAAAAATGGTGATAAGAGAAAAACGAAGGGTGTTGCACAGGGTGGTGAAATAGAAAAAGGGCGTGATTTTATGTGTAAAGCTTTTTATGACATTCGTACTTTCGGTGCTGTGTTGAGCACAGGAGCTAATGCAGGTCAAGTTCGCGGGCCAATTCAAATAACATTCGCCCGATCAGTAGAACAAATTGTGCCACTCGAACATTCTATAACTGTATGTGCAGCGCGTATGGAAGAAAAAAGCATTGAAGAACAAATAGGTATTCAAGGTAGAAAATTCACTGTTCCATATGCTCTCTATCGCTGTCACGGTTTCATTTCAGCGCCGCTTGCCGGACAAACAGGTTTCAGCGAGGATGATCTAAATCTTTTTTGGGATGCCATGTGCAATATGTTTGAACATGACCATTCCGCCGCACGTGGTCAGATGGCAACGCGCAAGTTGATTGTTTTCAAACATGACTCATCCATGGGAAATGTGCCGGCGCATAAACTATTTGATCTTGTGTCGGTTGAACGCTCCGAAAATAGTGACAAACCGGCAAGGGATTATATTGACTACGAAATTAAATTTGATCTTGCAAAGATACCTGACGGTGTGACAGCTGATATAAAAGTATGACCATTCCCAAGCACCCCAGCAAACACTTGCAAGTGCAGGGCGTTATTGAATGCCTCGGCCGGGGCCGAGCCGCCAAGTGGCGTAAAACGTAAATTAGGTAATTAATTAGGTAATAACCATAAACATGTATAATATTGATGACTTAATTCAATTGTCCGCATTGCAGCACTTCGCCTTTTGTCCACGGCAGTGTGCGTTGATTCATGTCGAGCAGGCTTGGTCGGAAAATCGTCTGACTGCCGAAGGCCGTATCATGCATGAGCATGTGCATGAAGAAGGCGATGAATTACGCGGTGATGTGCGCATTGAACGCGGCGCTTCATTGCGCTCTTTGCGGCTGGGGCTGATCGGCAAGGCGGATGTAATCGAATATCACCGTCAGGCTGATGGATCGTGGCAGGCTTTTCCTGTTGAGTATAAAAGGGGTAAGCCCAAGCCCGATCATAGCGACAAAGTACAGCTTTGCGCTCAGGCGCTTTGTCTGGAAGAAATGCTTAATGTTTCCATTCCCTTAGGTGCGCTTTTTTACGGCAAAACCAGGCGGCGTCTGGATGTTGAATTTGACGATGCTTTAAGGCGGGAAACGCAAAATATTGCAGAGCTTACACATGAGCTGATAGAGGCCGGTCAAACACCAAAGCCGGTTTATGCCAAACGTTGTGAGAGTTGTTCGTTGATGGGTGATTGCATGCCCAAAACAATACAAAAGAAGCGCTCAGTTGAAAATTACATTAAGCGAATGTTGGATGAAAAATGAAAAAACTCCTTAATACCTTATTTGTGACTACACAGGGGACGTATCTTGCCAAGGAAGGCGAAACCGTGACGGTAAAAGTTAATCAGGAGACAAGGTTGCGCATACCGGTGCACACCATTGGCGGAATTGTCTGCTTCGGCAATGTCTCCTGCAGCCCATATCTTATGGGGTTTTGCGCTGAAAACGGCGTAGGCATCAGCTATCTCACGGAGTATGGCCGTTTTCTGGCGCGAGTGCAGGGGCCTGTGTCCGGTAATGTATTGCTGCGCCGGGAACAATACCGGCGCGCGGATGATCATGATTATTCCGCAAAGATGGCCAAATCTTTTATAACAGGTAAGATTGCCAATAGCCGCACGGTGCTTCAGCGCGTCCTAAGAGATCATGCCCAAAAACTGGATGAAGAAGCCTTGCGCCGAAGTATCACGGACTTAGGACGTTCGCTGGCGTCGCTGGATCTTAATCAGCCACTCGACTCTGTCCGCGGCCTGGAGGGTGATGCTGCACACACATATTTTAGTGTTTTTGATCATCTGATTGTTGCGCAAAAAGAAAATTTTACGTTTCAGGAACGCAATCGCCGTCCACCGCTGGATAATGTTAATTGTCTGCTGTCTTTTCTTTATACCCTGTTGATGCATGATTGCCGTTCTGCACTGGAATCAGTCGGGCTGGACCCGGCGGTAGGTTTTCTGCACAGGGATCGACCCGGCCGTCCCGGTATGGCGTTGGACATCATGGAAGAGTTCCGCCCGTTTCTTGCTGATCGCCTGGCGCTTTCCTTGATCAATCTGCGGCAGGTGCAGGATAAAGGTTTTAATAAGACGGAAGCAGGCGCGGTCATGATGAATGACGAAACAAGAAAAGCCCTGCTAGTTGCCTATCAGGAGAGAAAACAGGAAGAAATTTATCATCCTTTTTTAGATGAAAAAGTAAAAATTGGATTGCTGTTTCATGTACAGGCGCAGTTGTTGGCGCGTTGCCTGAGGGGAGATTTGGACGGCTACCCGCCGTTTATCTGGAAATAGGGGAGAAGTAAAATGCTTGTTCTGGTTAGTTATGATGTCGCCATGCAGGACGAAAGAGGACCACGACGTTTGCGTCGAGTGGCGAAAACCTGTCAGGATTATGGTCAACGGGTGCAGTATTCGGTTTTCGAATGTATTGTTGACCCGGCTCAATGGACGGTCTTGCGCGAACGTTTGATCAAGGAAATAGATCCGCAAGAAGATAGTCTGCGCTTTTATTTTTTGGGTTCTAATTGGAAGCGGCGTGTGGAACATATTGGCGCAAAAAAGTCCATCGATCAGGAGGGTCCGCTTATTGTTTAGAGATTTTTTTCACCTGTTTTTTTGCTGCGCGAACCTCAAGTTGACAAGAAAAAGCAGGGATGTTCGCGCAATAGTTATGTTGCTGATATGATTAAACTATTTTAACGGCTCTTTGAAAACCGAATAAATTAGACTCCAAAAATTATGTTGTTCGCGTGAAAAGGACATAAAATTTAATATTTTTGATGAATTAGTAATAAACAGTCGCGCCCCTCGCGGGCGCGTGGATTGAAACCTCCAAAGGAATCCAGAACAAGGGCGCCGGGAGCTGTCGCGCCCCTCGCGGGCGCGTGGATTGAAACGAACCGTAAAGCATGACAAGAAACGGTTCAGCATGTCGCGCCCCTCGCGGGCGCGTGGATTGAAACGATGCAAGGACGCATCGCCGACATGGTTTTTACCGTCGCGCCCCTCGCGGGCGCGTGGATTGAAACACATGAGCGCCCTTCTATGTTATCGACTCTCATGTCGCGCCCCTCGCGGGCGCGTGGATTGAAACCCCTGGGTAAAACCGGAAAGCGGATGGAAGTACAGTCGCGCCCCTCGCGGGCGCGTGGATTGAAACACAATAGGACGGGCCAACTACCAGCGTCAATATGGTCGCGCCCCTCGCGGGCGCGTGGATTGAAACACTTTATCGACAACAGATTGAATCTTGGCGGTAGGTCGCGCCCCTCGCGGGCGCGTGGATTGAAACTTTGATTTCGCAAATGTTCTTTTCAATATTTGCGTCGCGCCCCTCGCGGGCGCGTGGATTGAAACGCGTAATGGTTCAACTTTGGGTAACCCTTATAACGTCGCGCCCCTCGCGGGCGCGTGGATTGAAACTCCATTAAAACCATCCAGATCAGCCCCCATAATCGGTCGCGCCCCTCGCGGGCGCGTGGATTGAAACATGTCAAGGACGAGGCTGACCACGTAATCGTTGAGTCGCGCCCCTCGCGGGCGCGTGGATTGAAACATAATCTTATAAGAAGTCCCTGACTTGACGTTCGCGTCGCGCCCCTCGCGGGCGCGTGGATTGAAACTTATAAACGCAAGACGAGTAATGATGGTCTCCGTCGCGCCCCTCGCGGGCGCGTGGATTGAAACTGATACCGGAACGTGTACCGAAGTGGCACCTTGGTCGCGCCCCTCGCGGGCGCGTGGATTGAAACAATAATTCTTTTGAGCTATTTGCATTTTTCAGAAGTCGCGCCCCTCGCGGGCGCGTGGATTGAAACTATGAAAAAATGGTATGAGAGGCTAAGAGAGTTAAGTCGCGCCCCTCGCGGGCGCGTGGATTGAAACTGTTCCTGGATTCCCGCCTTCGCGGGAATGACAAAGCATAAGGAAGAAAGGAACAGAGGATTTTCCGGTAAACGTCCACCATTGCTTCCCGGAAATCCCAGGGGGCTTTTTATCGCCCCCTGAGCCCATTCAATGTGTTATTCTGATTTGAAGGTAAAGCTTATTTATTTTTCCAGACGCTTGATCAACTCATCTACAAGGTCTCGTCGTTTTTTAAGAAACTGACGAAACTCCCTGTGTCCCACATCAGTCTTGGCTATCGACCGTTCCAGGACCGGAATAGCTTCCTTCAGCATTGCAATACTTTCCTGCGCTTCTTCGTCGGTCAATTCAAAGGACAACATTGTCTCCAGGCGCTTGATCAGTTCATCGACGAGTGCTCGCCGTTTTTTAAGAAACTGACGGAACTCTCTGTGTCCCAGATCAGTAGCGGCTATTGACCGTTCCAGCGGCTTAATAACTGCCTGCAGCATTTCACGGCTTTCCGCCGCTTCCTCTTTCGTAAATTCAATGGTAACCATCACATACCTCCTTTCTCTTCTGAGTTGAAAGTTGCTGTTCAATTACCTGATTCCGACAGACATTTCGACTTTCCACTGGTCATGCACGCTACGGGGGAGTCAACCTCCGGATCGCTGCATTATTCCAATTCTAAATCAAGCGCTATCTTTGTTGGCGTCGTCGTCGGCTTCCTCAACGTATGTATAATACGCCTCGTTGCCTCCTCCTAGCCGCCGCGATATCATCATTGATTTAGAAATGGAATTAGAAATATTTACATAAATATTATAGCACATTTTTTTAAGAATGCAGAAACAAAGTATTCAGGAGGAAAAGGTTTTTTCCCCAATAACAAGAATGATCATTCCGAACTTATGTGAGGAATCTTAATCTTTTGAATCGTTAAATCAGATACGGGTTAACTGCCGGTATTTGATCCGGTGCGGCTGGCTTGCGGCCGTGCCCAGTCTCTGCTTGCGGTCTGCCTCGTATTCCGAATAGTTGCCGTCAAACCAGAGTGTTTTGCTTTCTCCTTCAAAGGCCAGGATGTGCGTGCAAATTCTGTCCAAAAACCAGCGGTCATGGCTGATGACGACGGCGCAGCCCGCGAAATTCTCCAGGGCGTCTTCCAGTGCGCGCAGTGTGTTGACATCCAGGTCGTTGGTCGGTTCGTCCAGCAGGATGACATTGGCGCCTTCTTTGAGCATTCTGGCCAGATGCACGCGGTTGCGTTCGCCGCCGGAAAGTGCGCCGACTTTCTTTTGCTGATCGGTGCCGGAGAAATTAAAGCGGGAAACATAAGCGCGGGAATTTATCTCTCTTGCACCTATGGCGATAGTTTCTTGTCCGTCGGATATCATTTGCCAGATTGTTTTGTCGGGATCAAGAGTGTCGCGGCTCTGATCAACATAAGCCAGTTTCACGGTATCGCCGATACGGAAGGTTCCGGCATCCGGTTTTTCCTGGCCGGTAATCATCTTGAAAAGCGTACTCTTCCCGGCTCCGTTGGGTCCGATGACGCCGATAATGCCGCCGGGCGGCAGGGAAAAGGACATGTCTTCCATTAGCAATTTATCGCCGAATCCCTTGGATACATTTTGCGCTTCAATGACGAGATCGCCGAGACGCGGGCCGGGGGCGATGAAGATTTCACGGGTTCCCGATTCCTTTTCCTGATTCTGTCCCAGAAGTTCTTCGTAAGCCTTGATGCGGGCTTTGGATTTGGCATGGCGTCCCTTGGGTGACATCCTGATCCATTCGAGTTCGCGTTCGAGAGTTTTGATTCTTTGTCCTTCCACTTTTTCTTCGTTCTTCAGCCGGTTTTGCTTTTGTTCCAGCCATGACGAGTAGTTGCCCTGCCAGGGAATGCCCTGGCCGCGGTCGAGCTCCAGAATCCAGCCGGCGACATTATCGAGAAAATAGCGGTCGTGGGTTACGGCGATAACGGTTCCCGCGTATTGCTGTAAATGATGCTCCAGCCAGGCGACGGATTCGGCATCCAGGTGGTTGGTCGGCTCGTCGAGCAGTAAAATATCGGGATTTTGCAAAAGCAGGCGGCACAGAGCGACGCGGCGTTTTTCACCGCCGGAAAGAACATTTACCGGCGAATCACCCGGAGGGCAGCGCAGGGCATCCATTGCCATTTCCAACCGGGAATCGATATCCCAGGCATCAAGGGCATCGAGCTTTTCCTGGACGGCGGCCTGCCTGTCGCACAATTTTTCCATTTCATCATCGGACATGGGCTCGGCAAACTGCTCATTGATTTTGTTGTATTCTTCTATGAGATCGACCGTGCCTTGCACGCCTTCCTCGACGATTTGCCTGACTGTTTTATTTTCGTCCAGCTGTGGTTCCTGCTCCAGGTATCCCACGGTTAATCCTGCGGAAAGAATGGTCTCGCCCAGGAAATCCTTATCCACGCCGGCCAGTATCTTGAGCAGGGAACTTTTGCCCGATCCGTTTAAACCGAGGACGCCGATCTTGGCTCCATAGAAGTAAGATAAATATATGTCTTTGAGCACTGTTTTTTTGTCGTAGATTTTGCTTACTCCAATCATGGAGTAAATAACTTTGTTTCCTTCATTTGCCATTACTGATAGTCCTCCGAACCGCAGGCGCTGATTTGATTTAAATAAAAGGGAAAATGCTTTGAATGATGATTTTAAAATTTTTGTCGATTCTGTTTTTGCCGGTAACAATACCCATGTGCCCCGGCAAAAGGAACTCCATGTCCAACTGGGCAAATGAAAGAATGCTCTTTTTCAACAGGGTGCCGCTGCCGCCGGGAAAGTCGGTGCGTCCGATATTCTGATCGAAAATAACATCGCCGCTGAATAAGGCTTTTCGTTCGGGCCAGTAAAGTCCGATAGAGCCGGGGGAATGGCCGGGGGAAAGGATGACTTTAAATATGTGATCGCCCATGGCGACATCGCCTTCGTCCAGCGGAAAATTAATCTGCAGCTCCGGTGCCTCAATTCCAAAGAGGCCGTACAGATCGCCGCCCGCTCCTTTTAAAAATTGCAGTTCTTTGGGGTGCAATGCGATTTTCACTTTTTCGGGATCGAACATTTCGGAAGCCTGGAAATGGTCGGGATGCGAGTGGGTATTAATTACGTAGACGATATCTTCCTTTTTGATGCCGTCATCGGACATCCGCTCCAGCAGATTAGGCAGGTAACGGCTGAGCCCCGGATCGATCAGGGCGTTTACTCCTCCGCCAATATAGTAGCTGTTGCAGTTGTTGTCGAAGTAGTTCGTCCATTCGTAAACGTAAATATCGTCTGTTAGTTTCATCATTTATCCTTTCAATTAGTTTTGCCTCAATGCATGACTATGCCGACGGCCGGGTGTCTTCGCCGTATGGTTCATCCGGAACAAATATCCAAAGAAGAATCAATCCATTATTTAACCGGGAAAAGATTTTTTAAAGGTAAATCCATTGTCGAATGGGTTATCTTGATAAATTTACCTTTCTTGTCAATCAACGCTAATGTCGGCACGCCGACAACCGAATAGTTGGAGGCGACTTCACCGTCTTCATCCAGCAGAACTCTGAACGGAAGTGAATTGGCCTGGGCAAATCTTGCTACTTTTGCCCGCGGCTCCATGATGTTAATGTAGGCGACTTCCAGACCGCGTTTTGTATAAACCTGATATATTTCTTTATACGTCACCAGCTCTTTGCGGCAGGAAGGACACCAGGTGGTGCCGAAAAAAATCAAAACCGGTTTTCCGCGTAGAGCGCTTAATTTAAAAACTTTACCCTGGAGGTCTTTCAACGAGAAATCCGGAGCATCATAATTGACTCCCTTAAAAGGGGTATTGGGAGGAAATTGACCCAGCGAAGAGCTTGCGGGGAGGCAAATCATCAAAGCGAATGTAAAGAGTGCTATTTTAATTTTTTTCATCATTTTCCTGTCTTTTTTAAAAATAAAGAGTTCCGGCGGTAAACAAAAAATATTCACCTGCGCCGATTAATATTAAACCGAAAATAAAGTTTATTTTGGTCATCCATTTTCCCGTGCGGGGCAGGGCGGCAATCAAACCGGCAAAAGTCCCGGTAATAATCAGCAAGGTTCCCATGCCAAACGCAAATACAAACAGCAAGCCCATGCCCAAAATAAAATTGGTGCCCATGGCCACAAAACCCAGTAAAACGGCCAGCACCGGTGCGGTACAGGGGCCGATAATGACGCCGGATGTAGCGCCGATTAAAAAACTTCCCAGAAATCCTTTTTTCGTATTGTTTGTCAGCTTGATAAGCTTTTGCGGAACGGGCACAGATATATTAAAGACATCGAGCATCGCCAGCCCCATAAATATGCATAAATTGGCCATTATAAAATACGTCCAGGGTGTCGTCTGCATTTGGCCGAAAAGTCTGCCGGATAAAACAGCCACGGCTCCCATGATCGAATAGGTTACAGCAATACCGAGGACATAAAACAGGGATAGAAGAAAGCCGCGCAGTTTGGAAGATGACCCATGTGCGCCGATAAATCCGACTGTTACGGGAATGAGGGGGTATGTACAGGGGGTAAATCCGACTAAAACACCACCGCTGTAAGCGGCTACAAATGCCATTAGGATGGAACCCTGTAAATATAAATGCAAATTGCCCAGTAGATTTTCAATCATGTTTTTGCCCGAATTAAAAAAATGTTTATTTAAGAATAGGAAAATTGTGCAAAAGCGTCAAGTAGTATTATGTGAGGATTTTATAATGTGGAAAACTTTTATATTCTTTGATAAAAGATGGCAACAGGAAAAGAAAGATATGAAAAAAGTTATCATAGGAATTGCAGTAGCGGCCATATTGGGGCTTCTGATTGTTTTTTACGTGTTTCGGCAGGAAACAGTATCCGTTGGCAAGTATCAGGTGCTCTATTATAAGAATATGGGTGATGTTGACCCCCGATCATTGCCCCAGGATATGAATTCGTTAAAACAGATTCCCGGCCTTATTCGGATTACGTGGCAGGAACAAATCGAGCCCAACATGTTTCAGGAATATTGCTATCTTCCCGGAAGAGGAACAGAGAAGTCCAGAGTGATTCGGACGAAATAGAAAAAATATCGATGCGGTGATTGTTGTCCTTGACAGTTAAATATAGAAAGTACTATAAATATTGATAATTTTAGAAGGAGGAGTCCCGTGAAACGATTATATGTTTTTGTGTTATTTTTGCTTGTAGTGTTACCGGCCTGCGTCGCGGCAAAAAGTCCCTCACCCGAAGAGATATTTAAGAAAAACTTTCCCGACAGAAGTTTTGAAAGCATCACCCCTACGCCTATTGCGGGAGTTTATGAAGTGTATACGGGAAACCAGCTTTTTTATTATGCCCCGAAATCGAATTTATTAATTTACGGCAACATAGTTACCAAAGACGGGATCAGCATTACACGTGACAGTTACTTAAAGAAGATGGCTCCTAAAATGGCGAAGCTTCCTTTGGATGAGGCTTTGAAAATCGGCAGCGGGAAAAACATCGTTGTAGAATTCCTGGACCCGGACTGTTTTCATTGCCGTGAATCCTATAAATTCTTTTCGCGCCGGAAAGACGTGACTACTTATGTATTCTTTTATCCCCTCTCGCAACGTTCGGAAAATAAGATCCGGCACATTTTATGTTCTGCTAATAAATCCAAGACATTCGAAGAAGCAATGACAGGGAAATTCGATACTAATGCAAAATTAAACGCCTGCAAAGATGCAAAAGTAGAAGAGATAATTAAATCACATAAAAAACTGGCCAGCCAAATCGGTATCCGGTCCACACCATTCTTTTATTTTAAAGGACAGGCCATCGATGGCTTTGAAGCCCCGGTGTTTGAGCAGCTTTTAAAGAAATAGGATATAAGGTTAAAGGTAAAAGGTTAAAGGCTGAAGGCTGAAGGTAAAAATAACACCTTCGGTCTTCAGCCTGTAAAATGATTGTTTTTCAACAACTCCTGAATGCCCTATTGCCTACTAATGCTAACGAACTTTGGCCCCTGTTTTTGGTTCACGGTCGAATGCCAGAACGGTAAGACCGTCGGCGGTGTCGGTCGCCAGCAGCATGCCGCGCGATTCTACCCCCATCAGCTTGGCCGGTTTCAGGTTGGCTACAATTACTATCTTTTTCCCCACCAGTTCTTCCGGTTTATAATCCTTGCCGATGCCCGCGACAATAGTCCGCTCTTCGCCGATGTCGACTTTTAGTTTGACAAGTTTGTTGGATTTAGGAACCATCTGCGCTTCCAGAATTGTCGCCACGCGCAAGTCCACTTGGGCGAAATGATCGTAGTCTATTTCCGGTTTTATATCGATTACGGGTTTTTCCTGTTCAGTTGTCGTCATCTTTTTATCCTTTTCCACGCGCGGGAATAAAGATTCTCCTCGAGTTAACGGATTTCCCGCACGCAATGTTCCCCAATCAAGCAGACCTTCCAGGTTGAGTTTTTCCTGATCACCGGCGCCGACTTGCAGTAATATTTTCTGCGCCGTCTGCGGCATGAACGGAGAAATAAGAACCGCTATGGCCCTGAGCGACGCCAGCAGATTGTACATTATGGCTATAAGTTTTTCCTTTGCTGCCGGGTCTTTTCCCAGCGTCCAGGGCTCTTTTTCCACAATGTATTTGTTGGTAATGTTTATGAACTCCCAGACGGCAATCAATGCCTTGTGCAGGGACATTTCCGCAAAACAATTTTTCATTTCCGTCACTGTGCGCGAGGCGGCTTGCATTAAATGATTATCATAGTTTGCCTTGTCCGTTTCCGGCACCTTGCCATCGCAGTATTTGATGGCCATGGTAATTGTGCGGCTGACCAGATTTCCCAGGTCGTTGGCCAAATCGGAATTAAGCCGCTGCACGAAAGCTTCCTCGGAGAAATTGGAGTCCAGTCCGAACACCATGTCGCGAAGCAGAAAATAGCGGAAGGCATCCAGTCCGTATTTATCCTTCAGGTCTAAAGGCCGGACAACATTGCCGAGGCTCTTGGACATTTTGCTCTGGTCGGAATTCCAGTAGCCGTGGACATTCAGGTGCCGGTATGGTTCAATGCCCGCCGCTTTCAGCATCGTCGGCCAGTAAATGCCGTGCGGTTTCAAAATATCTTTGGCGATCAGATGTTGGGCCGCCGGCCAGAATTTCCGGAAATTTTCGCCTTCGGGATAACCCACCGCCGTCACGTAATTAATCAGGGCGTCAAACCAGACGTAGGTTACATAGTTTTCGTCAAAAGGTAAGGTAATGCCCCATTCCAGCCGGGTTTTGGGACGTGATATGCAGAGGTCTTCCAGCGGTTCACGTAAAAACGCCAGCACTTCATTTTTATATCTTTCCGGGCGAATGAAATCCGGATGCTCTTTGATGTAATCAATGAGCCAGTTCTGATACCTGCTCATACGGAAAAAATAATTGCTTTCTTTGCGGTGCTCGGGTGTCGTTTGATGATCGGGGCATTTTCCGTCCACCAGTTCTTTTTCCATGTAAAAACGTTCACAGCCGACGCAGTAATAACCTTCGTACTCGCCGAAGTAAATATCACCCGCCGCATGAACCTTTTCCAAAATATAACGAACGGTTTCGATATGGTTCTTGTCCGTCGTTCTGATGAAATAATCATTGGTTATGGAAAGTTCGGGCCAGAGACTGCGAAACTGGGCGCTGATATTGTCGGCATATTCCTTCGGGGTAATTCCCGCCTTTTGCGCCGCCTCGGCTATTTTATCGCCGTGCTCGTCGGTTCCCGTAACAAAAAAAGTTTCCACACCGGCCATGCGGTGATACCGGGCCAGTACGTCGGCAACTATTGTTGTGTAGGCATGGCCGATATGCGGCGATGCATTGACGTAATAAATCGGAGTTGTAATATAAAACGATTCGGGCATATTGATACAACCTTTCTTGTTGACCTCGTAAAAAGGCCGGATGCTGCGTTGCGCTTCATCCCTTGTCACTGAAGCGTACCCTTAGTACGCTTCATTCCGCGGTATTCGCGCGCCTTGCCTGCGACCTTTTTACGAGGTCATCTTTATTAATCAACTGTTAGAAGAATCAGAATTACCGGCTTCGTCTGTCTTTCCTGGGGCAATTATCTTTTTACCGTCAGGTGCAGAGTTGCCTGCAGCACCATTGCCGCCAGATTTCGCGGTGGCATTCGAACCTTTCCTGCAACCGGCGTAGCCTTCACGCTCGAAAGAAAGGCAGCACATCAAGCGGCCGCACAAACCGGAGATTTTTTCCGGATTGAGCGACATACTCTGCTCCTTTGCCATTTTCACGGTTACACGTTCCAGATTCTGCAGAATCCCGGCACAGCAAATAGGCCGGCCGCATATGGCCATTCCCTTAATAATACCGGCTTCCTGCCGGGCTCCGATCTGTTTCAGCTCTATACGGGTTTTGAATTTTTGCACCAGATCTTTTACCAGTTCGCGAAAATCTATTCTGGTGTCGGCTGTGAAGTAAAAGATAATTTTACTGCGGTCGAAAAGATAATCCACAGTGATTAATTTCATCGCCAGTTGTCTGTCATGAATTTTCCCCAGGCAAAACTTTTTTGCGTCTTCCTCCAATCGTTTATTTTCTTCTTTAATGCGCAGGTCATCCGCTGTTACCAGACGGATAACCGGTTTCAGATTGGGAGGCAGTTCGTGCTCTTCACACCTCTTTACATCAGTTACGACAACACCAAGGGACATTCCGTTTTCCGTATTGACGATCACCTGATCATTTTTATGCAGGATAAGATCGCAGGCATCGAAATTGTAGACTTTGCCTTCGGTTTTAAATTTTATGCCGATAATATTTGTTAACAAATTATGTTCCTTTGCTTTAAGATTAAACTTTAAGTTTAAATGCCATTGTTTCCAATGTCAATGTTTTGTTGACGTTGAGTTCTATTGTTTCCCATGCCCTGGCAACAAGAAAAATGTTCTGAAGAATTTGATCGCCCGACAATCTTTGGGCCAGTGTTTCGATAAATGGTGAATTATCCGCATTGATCAGCATTTCTTGTTTCCGGGTTTCCTTGAATATGAGAGCGTCGCGAAAACAGGAGTTGATGATATCCATCCCCTGTTTTATTTTTTTCTTGTCCTGACCGAAATGGGAGGCCAGCTTCAGCAAACTGATCGGGTCATCCTTTTTTGCCTTCATAACCAGCTGCATTATCTCCGCCCGGTAAGCGGCAATATCTTCCTGATCCAGTTCCAGCGCTTTGCCGATGGAACCACCGGAAAGCCCCGCCAGCAGGCAGGCTTTCTGTGGATCCATTCCTTTTTGCTCTATAAGAAACCGGGAGACCGCTGCTGTCGGCAGGGGGTTAAAGCGCATATGCCGGCAACGGGAAATAATCGTTGCGGGCATGCTGTAAGGTCTTGAACTGACCAGGATCAATATGTTGGAAGCTGAGGGTTCTTCCAGCGTTTTTAAGAGAGCATTAGCGGCGTGATCGTTCATTTTATCGGCGTCGTCGATGATCACCACGCGCCATCCGCCTTCAAGAGGCTTGAATTTCATCCGCTCCTGGATTTCACGGATGGCATTGATCCGGATAAACTGCCCCTCCGCTTCAATAAAAATAATATCCGCATGGCTGGCATGCTGCACTTTCCGGCAGGAAGAACATTTTTCGCAGGCATCGTATAAAATGTCGGTCTGCTCGCAATTTAATGCCTTGGCAAACTCGCCCGCCATAGTTCTTTTGCCGATGGCGTTGATGCCGGAAAACAGATAGGCATGGCCGACTCGTTTTTGAACTATGGCTTTTTTAATAATAGCTGTCTGCCTTTCATGGCCGTAAATATCGAGAAAAGACATAATCAACTTTCCTTATTCCATTTTGCATTCGAGATGACACCGCGGCGGCGACGCAAGTGTACCCTTTTCGTACTCCGAGGAGCCGACAACGACGCCAACAAAGGCGCCGCTTGAATGCAAGATGGAATCAATCACAAAACTCAATAAATTCCAATATATGCCGCAGCACTTCCTGGTGGATTGAATCTACATCGCGCGTCGCGTCAATCAGCCGGAAGCGCGCCGGTTCATTCTGCAAAATATCCAGGTAACCTTGACGAACTTTGTTATGAAAATCAATACTTTCCTTTTCAAACCGGTCGATCCTCGATGCATCCTGCATAAGATTATCCCGATCCAGCGCCCTTTTCAGCCCTGTTTCCACCGGTAAATCAAACAGCAGGGTTAAGCCCGGTTTTATGCCCATTGAGGAGTAGTCGTTGATCAGCTTGATAAATTCAGTGTTGAGGCCGCGGGCCGCACCCTGATAGGCGTATGTGGCGTCGGAAAAACGGTCGCACAAAACCACTTTGTTTTGGTTAATTGCGGGTATGATCTTTTCCCGGACATGCTGCGCCCGTGCAGCGCAAAAGAGAAAAACTTCCGTCTCCGCGCACATGTGGTGATGTCCGCGGTTAAAAAGAATGTCGCCGATTTTCCGGCCAATATCAGTTCCCGTGGGTTCCCGGGTGATTAAAAGAGGAACATTCCTTTCCGTTAAATACTTCGCTATCAGCTTCATTTGCGTTGATTTTCCGGAACCTTCAATGCCTTCGAAGGTAATCAATTTATTCATTTATCCAACCTCTTGCCTCTTGTGCGGGAATCAGGCGGTAAGACTAAAATCGGATTTAGTAAAAAAAGAAATTTTAATTGCAGTATGTAAGGGCGGTTTGTAATTATAAGAGGGAGAGCTTTGGATAAATCCACCGGATATTGACGAATTTATCCAAAGCTTACATATAATTTATTTTTCGTCTCCGGGGATGATTGCCTCCACCGGGCATTGATCCGCACATGCTCCGCAATCAGTACAAAGCTTTGGATCTATTACATATTTGTCATCGCCTTCAGAAATCGCTTCTACTGGGCACTCATCTTCGCATGAGCCGCAAGCAATGCAGTCATCTGTAATTACATACGCCATTTCGATCTCCTTTCCATGTAATATTTTCCATCTGAAATTCTGTCCGGCAGTTTTAGACGGAAATTACTTCCTTGATCTCCGGTACTTCTTTTTTTATTATCTTTTCTATCCCCATCTTTAAGGTCATCTGTGACATCGGGCAACCACTGCAGGCGCCTCTTAATCTTACTTTAACCACTCCGTCTTCACTGACATCGATAAGCTCCACATCACCGCCGTCCGCCTGCAGACTTGGACGGATGGAATCTATTGCTTTTTGTACTCGTTCTTTCATGATTATTCTCCTTCCCCAATTAAATCATTAATCTAATCAATGCGGCATATAATAGACCATTTTCTTAACCACACTGCGGGCTACGTCGGGCAAATCAGGTTTTATCAGAATGTAACTTTGCGCTATTTGGTGGCCAGCTTTCCACATTAGCTTGCCGGTCGCAGCCTCATATAATTTCATGCCCAAACTAACTTTGGCAAATTTATCTTCTTTTTCCATCGTATAGTTCCAGATATCGACAGAAACCAGTAAGAAGGCGTCGGCATTAGTGATCTCTCCAATTTTTCTGCTTAAATCCGGATCGGAAAAATTAACGGTCTGTAATTTGGAGAGATAATCAGCCATTGTCCTGCGTAATTCTTCATTAGCCGACAGCTGACGGTTTAAACTTTCCGTGTCGGTTACGCTGGAAAACCATTTCTGATCCGCCAAAACCCCGGCCACAATCTGTTCCACCGCACCTTTTGATTCTTTATTGTTTCCAACTGGATCCACCGGGAAAACGGCGATTCTTTGCGGATGAAAATCCTTGGCCTCGGGGGAAACCTGGGAAAAACGCAGGCCGCCGCAGGCTGCCAAAGACATTATTATCGAAATCAAAGAGCATATCGCGAATATTTTTCTTGTCATGATCTTAACCACTCCTTTTTCCTCTAGAAACTTGCCCCGGTTTGAAGGGCAAACCACAGGAAAACACTTATGCCGGCAATAACATAGCTTGTTTCCAGGAGCCCTTCCATCAGGGCTCCCGAAAGCCCCGACCTTCTATCACAAAGTTGAAAACAAATCCATATATATAAAATGCAGGTAATCAGGATTAAACTTAATGATGATGTCCAGCCCGCGGAATACGAAGCAATAAGAATTATTAATAATATCGATGATATAATTGTAAGCAGCGTTTTGGTGTGTTTTTTGCCGATCAATACGGGGATGGTCTCCCGGCCGATTAATTTGTCGCTTTGAATCTCCAGAATATCCGACATTGCCGAACGGATAAAAACAATTCCAAAGGCAAAAGTAAAAGCAACCGCCAATCCGGCATTGAAAGCATAATCATTGTTTAGCGCCGGCAGAATTGCTGTTACTATTCCCCAGGCCGTGGCCATAAAAATGTTTTTCGATCCCGGTAAATCCTTTAAGCTTTGAAAGTGCACACCCGGTCGAAGCACTTTCATGCTGTAAAGAACCCCGGTCAGGGAAATAACAAACAAAACGCTAAAGGGAAGCAGACCGTCTTTTAAAGCCAAGAGAAGAGCTGCAAAGAGAGATAAAGCTGCGGCCAGGAAATAGGTTTTTTCGTGTTTTACATACGTTTCCTCACGGAACGAGTCTAAAAAGCCGCCGGGTTTTCGGCTGACCAGTCTGTTGATAATATGCATGGCATAAACAAAAAAAGAAGCTAGGGCGGGGCTGGAAATATTAACCGGTATGCTCTGCAGCAGCATGCAGGCCAGGCAAAGACAACCTGCGCCGATTGCCGAATAAAGATCAGTTTTGATTGCCCAGAGCCAGATATTAAACATGGAGCCCAGGATCTTAAATTTACGTCCTTTGGTCTCCGTGATTTTATCCATCACTTGATCGATAATCCAGTTCGGAGTGGAAGCTCCGGCGGAAACACCGATGTGGTTGTAGAAATCGATATTGATATTCTTCAATTCTTCAGCCGTTTCGATATGGAAAGCCGGAGTATTCTGTTTTTGGGCGAGTTCGGCGAGCCTCCTCGTGTTGGCGCTGTTTTTACCTCCGACAATGAAGATGGCATCCATTTCTTCGGCCAGAGCGATTATTTCCGCCTGCCGCTGTTCCGTGGAAGAACATATTGTATTAAAAACAATTGTGTCGGGAAATCGTTCGGATATTTTCCGGACAATGTTATTGTAGTCATTCAAATCCTGCGTTGTCTGGGCGACTACACAAATCTTGCCTAATGGAGGCAGGTTTTCCACTTCACTTTCATTGGCGATGGTAATGCCGCGGCCGCCGGTATATCCCAAAAGGCCGTTGACTTCCGGATGTTCCTTGTCGCCGACAATAATGACCGTATAATTGAGAGCGGTATGTTTTTTGATGATCGCCTGCACATAGCCGACCTTCGGACAGGTTGCGTCAATGATCTTTACGCCGCTGTCTTTGATTTTTTTTCTTTCCTGCGGCGCAATACCGTGCGCCCGGATAATCAGAACAGAGTTTTGCCGGTCGCTTATTTCTTCAATGCTCGTAACCGGTGTTATTCCGCGGCCTTTGAGCAGTTCAATTGTTTGGGGATTGTGGATTAACGGGCCGTATGTATATATGCGGCGGCCTTTCTCATGCTGGGCTATTTCCAGCACAATATCAACGGCCCTGCGGACACCCATGCAAAATCCCGCGGTCTTGGCGAGTTTAATTTCCATTTGATGCTATCTTTTTGGCAAAAATAAAAAACTCTTGATTGCCGGCAGGTCCTAAAAGAGGCGATGTACAAGTTCCTAAAACTCTAAGGCCGGATGACTTACTGAAATTGACGATTTCCTGCAATACACGTTTTCTGACCTGGGTGTCTTTGACGATACCGTGCTTGCTCACTTCCTGCCTGTGGGCTTCGAATTGCGGTTTAACGAGAGCCAGAATGATTCCATCCGGCTTCAGCAGTCTCATTACTGCCGGCAGGACGCTTTTTAAAGAAATGAAAGAAACATCGATCGTTGCGATATCAGGCAATTGATCGAATTCGGCGCCCTCGTAGTAACGGATGTTGGTGCGTTCGATGACGACAACCCGCTTGTCTTCACGCAGTTTCCAGGCCAGTTGTCCGTAACCGACGTCCAGAGCATAAACTTTGCCGGCGCCCGCTTGTAAAAGGCAATCGGTGAAGCCGCCGGTAGATGCGCCGACATCAAAAGCAATGAGGCTTGTGACGTCCAGCTTAAATTGAGCCAATGCTCCCTTCAATTTTAAACCGCCACGGCTTACGTAAGGGTTGTCTTCACTCTTAAGATGAATCTGCGCGTCGTCTCCAACAGGAAAATCCGCTTTATCCGGATAGGCTTCATCCACTCTGACTGCTTTGGCCAGAATGAGAGCGCGGGCTTTATCCACCGTAGGAACAAGGCCGCGCAAAACGAGCATTTTATCCAAACGAATTTTTTTTGCGGTCATTGGTTAATCATTTCTCTTATCGCCCCGACAATGCCTTCTTCATCAAGGCCGTACTTTTGCCGCAACTCGGCCTGGGTTGCGTGTTCCACAAACTCATCAGGAATGCCCAAACGTTTTACCTGAACCCCGCTTATATTTTTTTCTGCCAGCATTTCCAGCACCGCGCTGCCGAAGCCGCCCTGCAGTACATTCTCCTCTATGGTAATAATTTTTTTTATTTGCAATGCCGTCTGCGACAGGAGTTCGGCATCCAGCGGTTTTACAAAACGGGCGTTGATTACTTTGATATTCATGCCTTCCGCTGCTAACCGCTCTGCGGCGGCGAGTGCGGGATGGACTGTCGCGCCAATGGCGAAAATGGCAAGATCGGAGCCTTCTCTGAGTACTTCACCTTTGCCGATGGGCAATGATTTCAACTCGTCGTCCAGGGGCTCCCCCACACCCTTGCCCCGCGGATAACGCAATGAGACCGGCAGCTTGCATTCAACAGCGGTTTTAAGCATGTGTTGAAGTTCATTTTCGTCCCTCGGAGCCATGACGATAATATTGGGAATGGAGCGCAAATAGGAGTAATCAAAAATTCCCTGATGGGTGGCTCCGTCCTCTCCCACAATTCCCGCGCGATCCAGCGCAAAAACAACGGGCAGCTTCTGCAGACAGACGTCGTGCAGTATCTGATCGTAAGCACGCTGCAAAAAAGTAGAGTAAATGGCGACTACGGGGATAAAATCTTCGATGGCCAGCCCCGCCGCAAACGTAACGGCGTGCTGCTCGGCAATACCCACGTCATAAAAGCGTCTGGGAAATTCCTGGTTGAACTGATCCAGTCCAGTCCCGTCGCACATTGCGGCGGTAATGGCCACAATGCGGGAATCACCGTGCGCCAGCCTGACAATTGTTTTGCCGAATATCTCTGTATAAGAAGGTTTGCTCGATGATGGAGGGACCGGTTGGCCGGTCTCCACATTAAAGGGTGATATGCCGTGATAATTGAGCGGCTTTTCTTCAGCGAAGTGGTAGCCTTTGCCTTTTTTGGTGATGATATGAACCAGCACCGGTTTGGATAATTCTTTGATATTCTTAAAATTGTCAATCAAATATTCGAGGGTGTGGCCTTCCAGCGGGCCCACGTAAGTGAAGCCCAGTTCTTCAAAAAGCGCTCCGGGAACAACAAAAGTCTTCAGCGATTCTTCCACTTGCTGCGATAATTTGAGAATGTGATCGCCGATGCTGGGAATGCTTTTAAGAAAATTCTTAACGTCGGTCTTGATCTTGGTTACAGTGTGGCCGGTCATCACGCGGTTTAAATAGGAAGAAAGCGCCCCGACATTGGGAGAAATGGACATCTCATTATCATTTAAGATGATGATCAGGTCTTTCTTGCGATCGCCGGCCCAGTTCAGCCCTTCAAAGGCCATACCCGTGGTCATGGAGCCGTCGCCGATGACGGCGATAATTTTCCGGTGGGTTTCTTTTAAACAATCGGCTTCGGCAAAGCCGGTGGCGGCCGAAATGGAGGTTCCGCTATGTCCGACATTAAAAGTGTCATAGGGGCTCTCTTCCCTGCGGGGGAAGCCGCTGATCCCGCCCTTTGTGCGCAACGTGGAAAAAACATTTTTCCGTCCCGTGATAATTTTATGTGCATAAGCCTGATGGCCGACGTCCCAGACAATTTTATCTTCTGGTGTGTTAAAAACGTAATGCAAAGCCAGGGTTAATTCCACAGTGCCCAGCGAAGAGGCCAGGTGCCCGCCGGAAGAGGCCACCGTGTCGATAATCATATTTCTTATTTCCTGGGCCAGCTTGTTTAGCTCGGCAATGCTTAATTTGCGGATATCCGCGGGATAATTTATATTGGGTAAAATGCTGTGATTTACTGTTTCCTGCTGCTTGACCAAAATATCAACCCCTGTAATATTGTTAAATTATACCTATCGTAAGACGGGCAAAATCAGTTGACCGATTTTCAGGATTTTCTTTCCATGATATAGCGGGCGATCATTCGCAAAGGCAGCGCCCTTTTATCAAAGACGGAAAGGCAGATAATCGCCTTATCAACATGATTCTGTAATTCCTGTTTAGCATAATCCATTCCCATCAGGGACGGATAAGTAACTTTACCCAGCGCATTGTCGCTGCCCGTTCCTTTTCCCATTAATTCACGATCACCTTCGACATTCAAAATATCGTCGGCAATCTGAAAAGCTATTCCGATGTTCATGCCGTAGTCGGCCAGGGCCCGGACTTTATTTTTGTCGGCGTCGGATGTAATCGCTCCCGAGGTTACTGCCGCCTTAATCAGCGCTCCCGTTTTCCGCCGGTGTATCTGCTGGAGGACTTCCAGGTCGGGCCGGGATTTTTCCGAAAGCACATCAAGAGTTTGTCCGCCCACCATTCCGGCGATTCCCGCCGCCTGTGCGATTTCCCGGATCACAGCCAGACGTTTTTCCGCTGGACAATCTATTCTATCCGCCTGGGACAAAAGAACAAACGCCTCGGTTAAAAGCGCATCACCGGCCAGAATGGCTATATTCTCGCCAAAAACTTTGTGGCAGGTGGGTTTGCCGCGCCGGAAATCGTCGTTGTCCATCGAGGGCAGATCATCATGAATAAGTGAATAAGTGTGGATCAATTCCAGGGAACAGGCAACCGGCATGGAAGAAGCTATATCTCCACCGCAGGCTTCTGCCGCGGCCAGACAGAGAATCGGCCGAATCCGTTTTCCGCCGGCAAAAACGCTGTAGCGGACGGCTTTATAAATTTCCGCCGGTGCATTATTTTCTGCCGGCAGATATTTAAAGAGCGCTTCTTCCACAATCCTGCGTCTGTCCCGCAGGTACGCCTCCAGGAATGAATCCATGTCATTGTCATCAAACACTGTTTTCTCCGTTAAATTGTTTTGTTTGCAGGGAACCATCGTTTCCCAGAAGCAATTCGACGCGCCGCTCGGCCTCGTCCAATTTGGATTGGCAAAAGTGTATCAATTTTATTCCTTCTTCAAAAGATTTAAGCGCTTCTTCCAGCGGCAAATCACCGGATTCCATTTTCTTTACTATATCTTCCAGTTTTTTCAGTGCATCTTCCAATTTTTCTTTAGCCATTTTTTGCTCCGTCAGAAAATCTTCCAAATAAATCCAAATAAAATTGATGGATAAAGTCTGGTGCTATTGATAACAGTTAAATTCATTCGTGTAAATCGTAAAATGACAGCCTCTGTCGCCCGTTATTCTGTAAATATTTGTTCGACTTTAGCCTGGAAGCCGCCTTTGGCCAATTTAACATTAACTGCCTGGCCGCTTTCCAATTGAGCCGCATCCCGGATTATCCTGCCGCTGACAAGACTGCGCGTGATGCTGTAGCCTCTCTCCAGAACATTTAGCGGACTTAAGGAATTAAGTAGTGCCAGATTCTTATGCAACTGTTCCTTGCGCGCCGTCATCATGGAATTATAATTATTCAGTATATCCTTTTGGTAATTATTCAATAAAAATCTTTTTTCGGCAATCATTCCCATCGGATTTTGATGCCCCAGATGAATTTCCATTTGCCGGATCTTGTTTCTCAGAACCTCCATCGACCGGCGCCAGGCTCCCTGTGATCTTTCCCGCAGGTTGTCGAGATGAATCTGCAGGTCAACCAAAATAAAGCGGGGATTTTTCAGCCTATCCTGCAAATCCATTAGTCGCGACCGTTTGTCGTCCATTAGCCGCCCGCAGCCATCGCTGAGCCTTGCTTGGAGATCTCTGACTCTGGCAATTAACTCCGCGGCATCGGGAACCGCCAATTCTGCAGCGACGGAGGGAGTCGGGGCACGCAGATCCGCGACAAAATCGCAAATTGTATAGTCGGTTTCATGGCCTACCGCTGAGATTACAGGAATCCGGGAGCAGAAAATTTCCCGCGCCAGGGCCTCATTATTGAAAGGTGCAAGATCTTCCAGGGAACCGCCTCCGCGGGCAATGATAATGACATCGACATTGCCGGCAGCATGCAGCTTCCGTAATCCTTGAATTATTTCACTTGCCGCTTCTGTTCCCTGCACCCGGGAGGGCGCGATTAATATGTCTACGGAAGGAAAACGGCGGCGGGTTACATGGAGAATATCTTTAATTACCGCGCCGGTAGGCGAAGTAACAACACCGATTTTTTGCGGTAAAAACGGAATTCTTTTTTTATGGCGCTCTTCGAACAAACCCTCTGCGGCGAGCCTGGCTTTAAGCTGTTCGAAAGCTTTTTGCAGTGCTCCGATACCGCGCGGTTCCACCGATTCCACGATTAATTGATATTCGCCTCGCGGCGGATAAACGCTAAGGCGTGCCCGGCACAGCACACTTAAACCTTCTTCCAGTTCAAAATCGGCCGGTTGATACTTCGGCCTGCCGAAAGGCTTAAAATAAACCGCCCGAATCTGACTTTTATCATCCTTCAGTGTAAAGTAAGTATGACCGGACTGTGGTCGGCGCAGATTGGATATTTCGCCTTCGACCCAAACAAAGCCGAACACTTCCTCGAGAAGGTCTTTGATATTATAGTTAAGTTGGGAAACTGTAAGAATTTCTTTCATCTGTATATACGCGTAGCATGGACTACCAGATATTCACAGGTAAAACAAGATTGAATTGTGATACCCTCTCGCTTTCTCTTGCCGTTTCGCAACACATGTTTGCCCAAAGCACACCGGCCGAATTCAATAGATTGACTTTTAACCTGCCATGATTTAAAAGCTGAACGATATTAATATTAACAGGAGAGTGATAATGCAATTAAAAAAGAAAGATTTGCTGACCAAAAAAGTTGATCATATCGATATAAAGAAGATTAATTCCGTGGACATTATCGAGGCCATGAAGAAGATGTCTTTTTCCGCCCGTGACTTGGCCAATGCCTCCGACATTTACAACCGGATGCTCAAAGAAAAGAATTGTGCGGTAATACTGACTTTGGCCGGTTCCACCTCCGCCGCCGGCTGCATGCAGGTTTATGTGGATATGGTAAAAAACAACATGGTTGATGTTATTGTCGCCACCGGCGCTTCGATAGTCGATATGGACTTTTTTGAAGCCCTGGGATTCAGGCACTATCAGGGTACTCCTTTTGTCGACGACAAACTTCTGCGCAGTTTTTACATCGATCGGATTTACGATACCTATATTGACGAAGAGCAGCTTCAGGCCTGCGATAAAACCATAAAAATTATTGCCGATCAGCTTCCGCGCCGCGCTTACTCTTCCCGCGAATTTATCCACGAAATGGGAAAATATTTAAAGAAGCATTCCAAGAAAAAAGATTCACTGGTGCAGGCCGCCTACGAGCATGATGTTCCCATTTTTTGTCCGGCTTTTTCTGATAGTTCTGCGGGCTTTGGCCTGGTCCTCCACCAGCAGCAATACCCGGAAGACCATGTTTCGATAGATTCTGTAAAAGATTTTAGAGAGTTGACGATGATTAAAATCAAGGCAGGGCAAACCGGCCTGCTGATGATTGGCGGCGGTGTTCCCAAAAATTTTGCCCAGGACACGGTGGTTTGTGCGGAAATAATGGGGCATGAAGTGCCTATGCATAAATATGCGGTGCAAATAACTGTGGCCGATGTACGCGACGGTGCCTGCTCCAGTTCTACGCTTAAGGAAGCTAATTCCTGGGGGAAAGTTGATTCTTCCTGCGAGCAGATGGTTTACGCGGAAGCTACGACGGTTTTACCGCTTTTAGCCAGCTATGCATATCACATGGGAAGCTGGAAAAAGCGCAAGAAATGGCAGTTGTCTAAACTTTTTGAAGTCCAGGAAAAAAATACATTAAAAAAAATGAAGAAATCTGACGTTTAGGACGATAATAAAAAAGCTGAATGCTTAAATGGTGGGATGAGGGGGATCAAACAAACAATATAATTGCTTATAATTATTTATTATTTTTGCAATTTATTTTTGCTCTTGCCCCCAAAAACGCCCCCATAAATACACATATTTTTTTTAATCAAACTTGCAATCTACTGATTACGAATTAGCTGCTCTGCATTCAATGCCATAATATTATTAATTAATCTATAATTATTGGCAACAGGCCAACGAGCATAAGGCGGCAGGATTTGAACCTGCGAAAGCACAATATGACATTTTGATATCTTTGTTAAATATTATTGCTACTGCCTGTTAACTGCCCGAGTCCTATTAATTAATTACTTCCTGTTGACGAGAAACAATTACCACTATCATTTTTGTAATCAAAATTGTCTTGACACAATAGATTATTCTTTTTATAAATTTGCGGCTAAGAAGTAAATATCACATCAAATATTAATATAAAAACAAAGCACTATCTCGGAAAGATAATTCAAAGATATGAGCACTTCTCTAGATATTGCGCAGTTAAAACTTACGTCAGCCACGGTCGAACTGAGATATGACAAGGCTTATATAATATGGGATCGTGCAGGGTTTTTTTGGTCAGAAATTAGCCTTAATTGGCCAGATTCCAAGATAAATCAAGTAGAACCAAATATAAGTAGATTTATAATAAACGATCGTTTTGATCTTATGCTTTCACTTGACAGATCACACATAATTGATCTGAAACCAACTTCGAGCTTAAAAGAATTTACTGAATATGCATCTATATTTTTAAACTTGGTGATGGAATCTCTAAATATTAGTAAGCTTACAAGAATAGGCTTTCGTCTTGTATATAACAAATACTTCCCCGATAAGAATAGAGCTGCAGATACTCTAGTATCTACTAAAATGATGGTAGTACCCCAAGGTAAAATTTTTAATATACAAGGGAAGGTAGTGCAGCCAAAGTATTCTCTCACTTGGGAAGGTGAATCAACAGCAGCCAAAGTGACATTATTTACAAGAGAAAAAAAAATTGAGATTACTGTGCCTCCGGGTGTCGAAGATGTCCACTCAATCAATATTACAAAGTATGAACTTATTTATGATATCGATTACTACACTATTAGTCCAGTCTCAAGGGGACAATTTAATGTCAAAGATTGGATTGAGCAAGCATATCAACTAATAAAACGTGATAGTAAATTTTTTATGGACTTAGGCAATGCTTAAACTCGCTGATGTTTTAGATATTAACGATTATATAAGCTATCCAACTGATTCTACAGGCGGTGATGTACTAAAGGAAATTGAAAAGTCAGGTTTCCGTAGTACCACACCCATTATGGCATCTTCATCTGCAGATGAGCCAAGCATTCCTATCCGTGAATTATACCCTCTTGCTAGTGAAATTAAGCCTGAACTTAGTACTGCGTTACATCTCCTCGAGGAAGGAATTGAAGACATAAATATTTCCATCAAGATGCTAATGGAAAATGATTTAATATCGTCAGATGATGCTATTCAGCGCTTCCAGGCTTTACTCCCCGAATTATTTTGTTGTCGTAATCTTGGGGATGGTTTTGGAGCTATAGTGAACGCTATTTTCCATTCATTAAAAAATTTGAACGGCATCCCTGCTAGTTTAGAACAATTGAAGGTTATCCAAAAAATTACAAATAGAATACTAACGGAACCTTTTATATCTTTTGAAGAGGCTGTTGACGAAATAATTTTATTTGATACAGTAGAGCTAATTTCTGAATCAGATCATTTTAAATATGTTGCGGATTTGTTGATTGAATAAAGCTATTGTAGACACTACTATACTTACCGATGTTCTTCTTAATTCTGGAGAAGCACGATCAAATGCAAATAATGCGCTCAAGCAATATTCACAGACATTACTTCCTGTTTATGCCATCAAAGAATTTAAAAGTGGGCCACTGAAAAATTTTGTCTGGATGCACAATAAATTTGCCTTACTTGGATCATACGAAAAAGCACTTGATGCTCTTCAAAGAATGTCCAGAACCCCTAAGCGATATACGACAAGCACTGCAATACAAGCCCTAAAAGAAGCAGCTGGATCAATTGCTAAAGTGACCGCGGGTAATCTTGTAGATAAATATGGTGAAGGTGCTACTTATGACAGAATACAATGTGATGAGCTTAGGCTTCAAATAAAAATAGCTATAATTAAGGCATGGAAAAAAAGACGAAAAGTGACAACTGATATCGTATGTCCTCTTACTTGTTATAAAGAAATAGCACCCTTCGAACAGCGAGGACTAATTGAGCTTGGTTTGAGTGAATGTGATAAATCGAATAAATGTGCTATGGCTACTTTGCTCATGACTAAACCAGATGATTTGCGTTTAATGCGAGACGCTATTGTGCAATCGGACAAACCAGAGAATAAACGACGTGCTAAAATATTACGGCAGTTATATAGAACACCAAAGGTACCAATAGAAAATAAAGATTGTAGGAAATTGGGTGATGCAATTTTTGTTTTTATAGCACCTGATGACGCCGTAATATTAACAACTAATGCCGTGGATCATATTCCATTGGCTAAAGCTATTGGCAAACAGGTTGTCACACCTAGCGAGTTTATTCATTAATCCATTAATAAATCTCTAAAAATAATTCTTAAAACATTTGTTAAGTACTTCATTTCATACAGTAATTCTCAATTTTAACAAATATTTACTTCTGAAACTTTGTATGCGTTATGATTGCCAAGATAAGACTTGATAGGGCACTGCTAAAGCTCTTTGTATGATGTTTGAATCGTAAAGGCGGTAAACGGCGCGATGGATGAGCGCCGGACTATCCGCCGCTACGATAAAGTAACCTTAGAAAAGATTAAAAAAATAGTTGCGCTGTGCGCCACGTCTGATCAGCCGTTTTTTCCTTCCTGCGGCTTCTTTAAATCAAAACTCCTTATTAGCAAATTAAATTTCCCCCTGTGCCTACCCTAACCAGCCCACTCTTTTTGCTTTTGTGTTCTGTTAATTATTTTTCATTGCAGCAGGTAACGTTTCCTAAAAAATAATTAAAAAATATCTTGACAGTCTAAATTCAATTTATATATATGAATGTAAAATACATTCAAAAGGAGTCATATAATGACAAGGCTTAAAAAACAATACACAGTGCAACTCGAAGATGATGTCATTGCGAGAATAGATAAATTAGCAAAAAAACTGGGCCATAATCGAAGCCAGATGATGCGAAATCTTTTATTGCAGGGTCTGGCAGATGGAGAAATGATAGATAAAACAGGTATATTCTCAGCTGTAATGTTCAGCAAAAATATTCTCTCAAAATTTAAAGAAGCAGTACTAAAAGGGAAAATATCTGTGGACGAAAACGGTGAATTAAAAATGAAGGAATAATTAAAATGCAAAGGCTCGAACGCTGCAACGTCCGAGCCCTAAATCACGTTCTAGATAGGCAATTTGCGGCCAAGCATCATGCACCAGAAGTGATCTACATTTAGTATAGCATCACTGCGTCTTCTGTCAATAAGCCTTTCTTGCAACGTCCAAGGGGGGCTTTTTTATGTTACATGAAGCAATAGAAAAAGAGTTAAGGTTGTGGAAGACTATTTACGAGCAATTTCCGAATGCCGAAATAGTGAGGCCTGACGGTTCCAGAAAGAGACTGAGTGAAATATATAACCGTGCCCCTGAAAAGAAATCGACAACAGAGATTTCTTTTCAGGGCACGCAGAATAGTTTTCAACAGTTGTCTTTCGACTTTGGAAACAGTTCAAAGAATGGGGGTGCCATATGACTATCAGGCACCCCTCAAATGTAAGAAATATATTAGCTTCAGGAATAGATTCTCTTGTAATATCAGGTAGTATTGTTTGGGAAGATAATTCTTTTTTTGTTTTTCTCGATGAACATAAAGAAAAGGCAAAACTAAACAGTTCTGATTATCCAGTAAATATCAAGCATTTCAACCCGGAAGAAGTTTGTCCTGTGTTAATTAAGCCTCATGGAACAAAAGGCTTTTCATTTATTTTAATAGGGAAGGACTTTACCTTTAAAATAGCCAACTCAATAACGCCTAATTCTAGACCAAACGTCATGATAGAGTCTCGATCAGAGGCACTATGGCGGTTGGGTGCGGAAAACGTTTTAAAGCTTGCTCAAGATATCATTAAAGCAAACGGCGGACGTATAATTGAAATGAAGCTCAGCCGTGTTGATCTCTGTCTTGATTTTCTTATGCCGGAAAATTGCTGGTCTCCAAATCTCATGGATTATGCCGTTACAAGGGCAACCGATAACTGTACGTACAGAAGGAATAGGAAACTGACGGGAATAAGATTCGGTAAAAAAGCCACATCAGCAAGGCTATATGACAAGCCGTTGGAAATTGAACAGCAATCAAAAAAATATTGGATGTATGACATATGGGGAATTGCTGAAGTACCCAAAGGGAAGAAAATAATTCGTATTGAATTCCAATTAAGAAGGGAGACATTGAAAGACTTATGTCTTAGAACACCCGAAGACCTTTTTCTAAAGATTAATGAGGCATGGGCTTATTGCACAAAAAAATGGCTAATATTTAAAGATCGTCCAGGATGTCATACTATTACACAACGTAAAACATTTGGTTGGTATGAAGAAATCCAAGACGGTTTTCAAGGTGCTCAGGGTGCGGAACCACTGGTAAGAGAAAAAGCCGTTGGTACGGATAAAAAGCGTTTGATACAGCAAGCCAATGGATTAATTGTTGCCATACACGCCATTGAACAGGAAGAAAAAAGAGAAGACCGAGACAAACCAATTAATATGGAAGATTGCCTGTGTTCATATAACGATGAGCTGAAAAGAAATCCTCCTGATCCGTTAGAACTACAAGAAAAAATCAAAAGAAAACGATCAAAATATCATCGAGAAAAACCGCCGATTGAAGAAGGTAAGGTGTACGTACTGAGAAGGAATGAAAAATAATAATCACTTTTTGAAAACGAGAGGGATAAATACAAGATGCATAAAATACCAATTGATGGATTTTTACGATTAAATCAGATTATAGGCAGTAAAACAGAGCCTGCAATTATTCCTGTCTCGAAATCAAGTTGGTGGGCGGGAGTTAAAGAAGGAAGATTCCCGCAGCCTATTAAGCTTGGTAAACGAACAACTGTTTGGAGAGTTTCGGATATTAAATTATTAATTGAAAAGGCGTCATAAGATGAATTTAGGGGTTATCTTTTTGTTGTTTAAACGGCAAAATTTTTGCTCCTTCTTTCAAACCGTCCAGATAGTCAGCCCATATCTGCATCATTTTTCGGCGTTCATTAAGGTGCTGTGTCCGGTTATAACTACGTCCCAAAGGATCGCGTACCCGATGCGCCAATTGAGCTTCAATAAAATCCGGCCTCACTTGCAGTATTTCATCAAGAAGTGTTCTTGCCATTGCGCGGAATCCATGTGGCGTCATTTCATCTTTCGAGTATCCCATCCGGCGTAATGCGGCCAGAACAGCGTTGTTTGACATTGGCCGGTCAAAGGTTCTGGCGGAAGGGAAGGCGTATTTGCTTGCGCCAGTCAGTTTCTTTACTTCTTCCAGAATCTTTAATGCTTGGGTGGATAACGGAACAAGATGAGGCTCACGCATTTTCATTTTTTCTGACGGAATACCCCAAAGAGCCTCGTTAAAGTCGATTTCCGACCATTCCATATGCCGAAGTTCGCCCGGCCTTGTAAACACCAAAGGTGAAAGCTGTAAGGCCAATTTAACAATATAGCTGCCGGAATAGTCGTCAATAGCCCGTAGTAATTCACCCACTTTTTTGGGGTCTGTTATAGATGCCAAGTGCTTTTCTTTTGTAGGTGTTAATGATCCAATCAGGTCTTGTGCCGGGTTGCGTTCGCAACGTCCGGTTGCTAAAGCATAACGGAAAACCTGACTGCATATTCCCCTCAATCGGTGTGCGCCTTCCAAAACGCCTCTTGATTCAGTACGTCTCAGCACTGCTAATAATTCAGGGGCCTTAATTTCCTTGATAGGCCTTGAGCCTATCCAAGGGAAAATATTTAGCTCCAATTGTCTCAAGAGTTTTTGCGCATGGCCTTCCGTCCATTTTGGATTAAACCTTTCGTGCCATTCACGGGCTATGACCTCAAAGGTTTCGGTTTCCTCAATTCTTGCTTGTTTTTGAGCTTTACGGACAGCACCCGGATCAATGCCATTTGCTAATTGCCTTCTGGCTTCATATCGTTTTTGACGAGCGTCCAAAAGGCTTATTTCAGGATACGAACCAAAGGCAAGTTTTTTTTCTTTGCCATCAAAATGATATTTAAAGTACCAGAGCTTTCCACCCGATACAGTTATCAAAAGATAAAGACCGCCGCCGTCAAAAAGTTTGTAGTCTTTTTCTTGTTGAGGTTTAGAGTTACGAACTTTTATTTCAGATAAGGGATTGATTCTTTTAGGCATATTCAACCTTTTTATTGTTTTTGGGGGCTTCCTGTTTTTTTTGGGGGCCTTTTGCCTGTAAAAAGCCCCCAAAATTGGTGGATTTTGATGAACTTTATAACACGGTATTGGACAAATGAAAACAAAAAACCCGCTATTTCTAACGGGTTTTTGGACTTCTTTGGATTGTATTGGATTAGGTTCTGGTGGAGATGAGGGGGATCGAACCCCTGGCCTCGGCGTTGCGAACGCCGCGCTCTCCCAGCTGAGCTACATCCCCAACCTGGTAACATGCAACGGAAAAACGGGGTGCAGCATATATTATTGTCCGTGTCAGTGTCAAGGAATTCTCTTCCTGTTTGGCAAAATCATGGTGATTCCCTTATATTCGCTGACTATATTCGCGGACAAAATTAATGGGTTCTTAGATTAAGATCTATAATTTTGTGTTGAATTCAATAAACTAATATTAAGGGAGTGTAATCATGGCAAAAATTGATGCTTTTTTTCAGCTCTTGAATGAACAGGGAGCATCCGACCTTCATCTGGTGACCGGTCAGCAGCCGGCGATGAGAATTCGAGGGGAAATTGAGCGCATTAAGTATGATGTCCTGGATAACGACGGGCTCAAAGCGATGCTCTACGAGATTGCCCCGGAATATAAAATCAAACAATTTGAAGAAACTGGCGACATCGATTTTGCCTACGAGATACCGGGGCTTGCCCGCTATCGTGCCAATTATTTCCAGCAAAAATGGGGTGTGGCGGCGGTTTTTCGTGAAATTCCCAGCGAAATCCTCACCTGTCAACAGTTGTCTCTTCCTGATGTAATTGCCAAGCTGGCCTTGCTGCCCAGGGGGCTTGTACTGGTAACAGGACCTACCGGCAGCGGTAAATCCACAACACTGGCGGCCATCATCAATGAAGCGAACAGACTGCGTAAAGATCACATTATTACCGTTGAAGATCCCATTGAATTTGTTCATAAGAGTCAGAGTTGTATTGTCAACCACAGAGAAGTCGGCATGCACACCAGGACTTTTTCTGCGGCGCTGCGCGGCGCCCTGCGTGAAGACCCGGATATTATCCTTGTAGGTGAAATGCGGGATTTGGAAACCATTAATCTGGCCATAGAAGCAGCTTCCACAGGCCATCTTGTTTTCGGTACCCTGCACACAACCAGCGCGGCCAAAACAGTAGACAGGGTTATTGAAGTTTTTCCGGCCAATCAACAGGCGCAGATTCGTTCAACCCTGGCAGACGGAATACGCGCCGTTATTTGCCAGACTCTTTTCAAGCGTATTGACAAAAAAGGACGCTGTGCCGCCATGGAAATACTGATTGCGACGGCCGCTGTCCGTAATCTTGTTCGTGAATCCAAAACCTTCCAGATTCCCTCAATGATTCAAACCGGTAAAAAGTACGGTATGCAGCTTCTTGACGACGCCATCTTCGATCTTATCAACAAAGGCTGGATCAGCGGAGATGACGCTTATGCCAAATGTAATGATAAAGCCCGCTTCCGGCAGTTCCTCAAGAGCGCACCGGCGGATTTCACGGAAGTTTAATACAGACAAAACATTCGGGAGGGCAACATTTTGCCCTCCATCCATATTATAGATTATAGCGGAGAAAATGTTATGAGAAAGCAGGAAATTGATTATATTCTGGGTAAAATGCTGGATTCCCATAAAAATGTTTCCGATTTAAATATCACTGTGGGCAAGACTTTTCAGGTGGAGAGTTCAGGACAACTGCTGGCTGTCGACATTGAACCGCCTTTTGATAACCTTACCCCGTTTCAGACGGAAGTAATGGCTTTAAACCTGATTAATTACGACCGGCGGCTTACCGAAATGCTTATTACACAGGGTTCCTGTGACTTATCCTATGAACTGCCCGGTAAGGCGCGTTTCCGTGTTAATATTTTTTCACAGCGGGGCAACTATTCCATCGTTTTAAGAAAACTGGAAACAAAAATACCGACGATAGAAGATCTGGGTCTTCCTGAACCCTTTAAAAGAATGGCGGAAGAGAAAAACGGAATTATTCTGGTTACCGGCGCCACCGGCAGTGGTAAATCCACATCGCTGGCCGCTATGCTCGATGCAATCAACGAGGTGAAACCCTATCACATCATCACACTGGAAGATCCGGTGGAATTCGGGCATCCTCATAAAAAAGCAACTTTTAACCAGAGAGAAATGGGACACGATTTTGATACATTTGCCAATGGTCTGCGCGCTGCGCTGAGGCAGGCGCCAAAGGTTATTCTTGTCGGAGAAATGCGCGACCGGGAAACCGTGGAAATCGCTATGTCGGCTGCGGAAACCGGGCATCTTGTCGCCAGTACATTACATACGGTTGATGCCGGTCAGACTATCAATCGTATTCTCGGTATGTTTTCCATTGAGGAGGAAAAACAGATACGAATTCGTCTCGCCGATACAGTGCGCTGGATTGTTTGTCAAAGGTTATTGCCGAAAGAAGGGGGAGGCAGGATCGCCGCCTTTGAAATCATGGGGACTAATTTGCGGGTCAAAGATACGATTCTGAACGGCGAGTCGGAAGGCAAGACATTCTACGAGATTATCCAGGCATCCAAGACCTATGGATGGATAACCTTTGATGACTATATTGTTGAATTATATAAGCAGGGACTTATCAGTGAAGAAACAGCCAAGGCCTATGCTTCCAACAAAGGTATTGTGGGTCGGGGAATTGATTCCGTCAAGAGCTCGCGTGGTGAAAAGACAACTGATCTGCTTGGAAAACTGAAGGTGGATACTGATTACGGTAAACCGAAAAGGCCTTGGTAACAGGAGGATTTAAATCATGGAAGAAAAAATATCACTTACTGACGACGTTCTTTCCGCAAGCTATGATGCCGCGGAAATTTCTTTTGATTTTATAGGTGATAGTGAAACCGCCCTGATCTGCGAAGCGGACGCGGCAATAAAGGAAAAAATTACACAAGTATTGAAGGATATGGGCTACCATGTTACGGAATCAGATTCCGGACGTGACGCCTTAAAAAATATGCGGTTTCATTCATACAATCTAATTGTTATCAACGAAAATTTTGGTCTGGCGGACGCTCAGAGCAGTAATGATGTTTTAATTTACCTGCAAAATCTGGCGGCAGCAACGAGAAGAAATACATTTGTTACCCTGCTTTCGGACAACTACCGCACCATGGATAACATGATGGCTTTTAATAAAAGCGTCAACTTGATCATCAACAAGAAAAACATGGATGATTTCGCGAGAATTATCAAACAGGGGGTGGAAGAGAGCAGGGCTTTCTACGCTACTTTGAAAGATTCTCTGAAAAAGTTGGGGCGAATTTAATCCCTTGCCACGTCTATTAATCCCATGGCCTTATAGGAAAGTGCGAGATGCCGAAGATAAACCGGGTTGTTCGGCTCTATTTTCAATGCCCTTTCGAAGGCCTCTATTGCTTCTTGATGGTGGTTTGTCCGGGCCAGCATATTGCCGAAACGGTTGAAGTATGCACCAGCGCCGGAATTGTCATAATGAGCGGCGGTGTCATACTCCGACTGTGCTTCTTCAATCCGGTTCAGGCCAATCAATGCATCGCCCAGACAGCAATGATAAAGAGGGTTAGCCGGGTTTACAGCAATGCAGGCGTCCAGCAATCTTTTTGCATCTTCATAATATCCGTTTTTAGCATATAGGTCGGCTATTTTGTAATAATAACGATCAGCTTGTTCAGAATCTATTTCGCCCGCGCGCATATAAGCAGCCTCACTGGCAGTGGTATTTCCTTGGATAAACAGAGCTTCTCCCCAGAGACAATAAGATGCCGGGTTGTCATTTTCCAACTGAACTAATTTTTCGAAAGAGCCGCTGGCTTCCTGGATGCGGCCGGCCAGAAGGTAGGCAGTGCCCAGTTCGGAAAGCAGGCAGACATCATCAGGTTGACGGGCCACAGCGTTGGTACAGATTTCCACAAGTTTGCTGAAATTCTTTTCCCGCTTGTAAATGCGAACCAGTTCATCGAAAGCAAATCCGGTAAATATTTTTCTTTGCAGCTCCCGATCGAGCAGAATTTCCAGATATTCGACAGCCTTTACTGTTGCGCCCCTGTCGTGGTGAGCCCAGGCGAGTCTCAACAGAACCGATTCTTCATCGGGATGAGCCTGATGAATTTCCTCCAGGAGCGCAATGGCTTCCGTATATTTCCCCTCTCTCAAAAGTTGATCTGCGTTGTCCAATTTGTCCATTATTTCCCTTTTATATTAAGTTTTTTGTCATTTGGGACGATGACTTAGCCCGCAATACGATAAAAAAAGGGGAGAAAAATCTCCCCGAATTTTCAGCAACCACAGCACGATGATCCGCATCCTTCCGCCGGTGTAAAAGCGGAGGTCAATTTAAATCCTGAACCGCAATTTGAATCAATGAAATCAACGTTGATGGGCTGTGCCTGTTCCAGAAGTTTTTTATCAATGATAAATTTTATTCCCTTGTCGTTAAATTCTTCGTCTTCACTGTTTTGCTCACCCAGGGACATGCCCAAAGCAGGGCCGCAGCAACTCATCGACATTGTAATTCTGATTGCTGAATCTACGTTTTTCTCTTTGAGAAACTCCTTGATTGCCTCGGAAGCTTTATCTGTGACTGTAAACATTAAATGATCCCCTTTCTCGGATGCGTTTATTTTACCGCATCAATTTCGGGGTAACTTATCCATAATCAAAGTATTGTCAAATGATTTTTTAGTAAAAGCCGCAATGTGCCGTTTATTTACAGACCTATTGCCTCATAAATAAATGTTACCGAGAGAAGGAACTGGAGAGGAGACGTTTCCTCATAAAAGATGTTACCGAAGATGGGTAATCTTTTTGAGATTCAATTCAATTATATTTCTTAACTCAAA
>JBDKUX010000039.1:0-21119 GCA_039679455.1 Smithella sp.
AGGACTAATAGGATTTGTAGCCGAACTGTTAACAGAGAATAAGCCTATGTTCCATGTTCTGAGCAAAGCTGGTTTTCATGTTGTAAGAACTGAAAATAATATGCATTTTATGAAAATGGAATTTTGACGACAAATCGTCATTCTTGATTAGAATATATTTTCGGATTTGGGAGAATAGTCCGAGTATTAAGAAGATCTTTGATAAACTATAGTATTGTTATTTCAAGTAGATGGATGCCATATACCAAGTTGCATCCTTTAGCTGACATTGTTGGCAATGCAGACGGTTTCCTGAATATTTGAGCCCTCTGCAAAGCCTACTGCTTACCGCTATGTTATGCTTTGAATGCAACTTGGTGTAAATTAACAGAATCTGCTTTCGAAATAAAATGTTTAAGCTAAGGTGAATACATGTCAGACAAAGCTTTTCAGGATTACTATCCCGACAATATCAGCCACTGCTATGGTTGCGGTCGTCTGAATGATGCGGGGTTAAAGATAAAAAGTTACTGGGACGGAGATGAATCCGTCTGCATTCATGAGCCCAGGCCAGAACATACGGCGAGTCCCGGCCTGGTTTACGGAGGGCTTATCGCCTCTCTCATAGACTGTCATTCTTCCGGCACCGCCGTAGCGGCAAAATATCGCGCCGAGAATCGCGAGATGGATAGCCTCCCTACACTGCGCTTTCTCACCGCATCGCTGCACGTTGACTTTCTTCTGCCCACACCTATGGGTGTTCCGTTGGAAATCCGCGGTAAGGTTAAAGAAATAAAAGGGCGTAAGGTGATTGTGGAATCAACGCTCTCCGCAAACGGCCAGATCTGTGTCCGCGGTGAGGTTGTTGCCGTCCAACTGCCGGAATATCTGGAGCCCGAAAAAACATGATAATCGATAAAAAAGGTTGATAAAATGGTTTATTGTAGAAAGAACTCCCAGGGGGCACTTCCCAATTAGCTACTGCCAGGTTAATAAAATATTATATGACGATATAATAAGGAAGTGCCCCCATAATTACTAAATTGCTTTAAAACAACAATATTATGTATGTTGTATCAATGCAGGGAATTTGCCCAGTTGCGAAAAATTGCATAATTGCTTGTAACTTTATCATAAAATGAATGGATTGCAAGTTAATATATGATCTGAATCGTAATCCACCACTAAGAAAAGCAGCCTCGTAAATCAGTGGGCGTTGTGAACGCTGCGAAAATTTTAAGAAGTCGTGGTCGTTCATATAAAGGGGACTGCTGTAGGATGATTTACGAAGAATGCCACTTGGTGGTGGGTTATGAAGACGGTGATGAAAATCAAAGACATTATCGGACCAATAGTCGGATCATAAACATGGAAAGAAGGAATTCTAAAGGGATACTAACCCGCATCTATCTTCATGAAAGTTAATTATGGATATTATTTTTTTTCAGCTTGACATATTTAAATATTATGCTAGAGGCTACGGTGCTTTTTCAGCAAAAATGTAATATTTAAATCAGGGAAAATCCGTCTTGTAGATTTCCCCTCGTCATATTCAGTACATGCTTGATTCAGATTTGCCGCTGTTTAACAAGAACAGCGGGATTGGTGTGGTGTAGTGTTAAGCTTTTTGTAGAGCGCATTAAACCAGCCGGGAAGATTCCGGCTGCCGGACAAGTTCCCGCTTATGCGGGTGAATTTGGGTTTTTTAAGCAGGACTTGGTGAGTTAGAGAGGAAAAAACAAGGAGGAGGTAAAAGACTGTGGATGTAATTGCACAAGGAGTAGGCGAACTCTTTATGGATCCGGATGCTGATAAAGCACGTGCCGCTTTCCGTCAGAAGTCGCGAAAATGGGACAACAAGGTTATGAGTGTCAAAGAGGCCGTGGAGAGATTTGTTCATGACGGTGAATATCTTGCTTTCGGTGGATTTGGATGTAATCGGATTCCGGCTGCCGCCGCTCATGAAATCGTTCGTCAGGGTAAAAAGAACATGGGTTTTGCCGGTAATACATCGACCATCGATTTTGAAATTCTCTGTGCCGGCGAAGTATTCAACCGCTGCGATCTGGCTTATGTCATCGCATTGGAAGCACGTGGACTTTCACCTATGGCCCGCAGATACATGGAATCTGGCAAAGTCAAGATTTGTGAATGGACAAATTATTCACTGGCAGTTCGGTTTAAAGCCGCTTCCGCCGGTGTTTCTTTTTATCCCGCGCGCGACATGATGGGAACAGATTCGTTTAAATACAGTGCGGCAAAGATGATTGAGTGTCCGTACACCGGAACAAATTATGTTCTTCTGCCGGCGCTTTATCCTGATATAGCGGTAATTCATGTTCATGAAGCGGATATTTATGGAAATTGCCGTATACGTGGCATCACCATGTCGGATTATGATATAGCACGTGCTTCCAAGAGAGTAATTATTACCTGTGAGAGACTGATTTCCACTGAGGAAATTCGTAACGATCCCAATTCGACAATCATACCTTTCTGGTGCGTTGATGCTGTTTGCGAAGTTCCCTACGGCAGTTATCCGGGAAATATGTGTGGTGAATATTACTCTGATGAACTGCATATCAAAGAATGGCTGAAAGTAGAAAAAGAAGGCGGGAAGAATCCGGAAGTATTGAAGAAATTCCTGGATGAGCAAATATTCAGCTGCCAGGACCACTTTGAATACATTCAGAAGAACGGTGGTATGGCCAAAATGCAGGCATTGAGACAAAAAGAATTGTTGCTCAACGGCGCGAAATAAGAGAAAGGAGAAAAAATCATGACTGATTACAATATGATGGAAATGATGATTTGTTCGGCGTCGCGTGAGCTGGAAGACGGTTCAACAGTCGGTGTCGGCACAGGTGCACCTTGTGCAGCAGCAATGTTAGCTCAGAAGTTATATTCACCTAATTTGATAATAATATTTGAAGCGGGAGGATCGTCACCCATAATCCCGGAAATGCCGATATCCGTCGGCGATTCCAGAACCACCTGGAAGGCTATTTCAGCCAGCGGTATGTGCGAAGTAATGGAAATGGGATGCCGCGGGCAGATAGATTATACATTCCTGGGCGGTGCAGAGATTGATATGTACGGGAATCTCAATTCGACCATGGTCGGTACCGACTACTATCATCCGAAGGTTCGTCTGCCCGGCAGTGGCGGCGCCAATGATTTTGCTTCCTTCTGTTGGAAAATGATGGTCATGACCCCGCAGACTACCAAACGTTTTGTGGAAAAAGTAAGTTACTGCACGACACCTGGCTGGCTTTCCGGCGGTGACTCCCGCGCGAAAACAGGACTGCCCAAGGGAGTTGGACCTTACAAGATATTGACGAATATGGCGATTTTGGATTTTGAACCGGAATCAAAGCGTATGCGTGTTATCGCTTTAAATCATGGTTATTCTTTTAGAGACGTACAGGATAACTGCGGATTTGAACTTTTGCAGGCGAAGAAGCTTACGGAAAATCATCCGCCGACAAAAGAAGAACTGCGTATTCTCCGTGAAGAGATCGACCCCTTCCGTTATGTAATCGGAAGATAAGCAGATAGATTAAGTATCTGATATTTAAAGAGCCATAGCCTTTTTCGACTATGGCTCTTTTTTATTAAGCAAAAGACAAACTGCTTTTGCAGCTGTTATTTGTTTACATCCACCAGAATGCGTCCGCGAACTTTCCCGGCCATAAGGTCGGCTGCTGCCGTGGGTAAATCGCCAAAGGATATAATCTGCGGATTAATTGCTTCCAGAGCTTTATCGGGCAGATCCGCCGCCAGACGCTTCCAGGCGAGTTTACGTCTTTCTATGGGGCACATAACGGAATCGACTCCGCGTAAACTTACTCCGCGCAGGATAAAAGGCATTACTGTTGTGGGCAGATCCGCTCCGCCGGCCAGTCCGCAATTGGCGACGCAACCCAGGTAATCCATTTCCGCGAGAACCCGGCAGAGAACTTTGCTGCCGACGGTATCTACGGCTCCTGTCCATTTCTGTGTTTCCAGCGGTCGGGGCATTTCACTCCACTCGGGTCCGCTGATAATTTCTTTGACGCCCAGCGAACGCAGATAGTCGTGCGTATGCTCCTGTCCGGGAGCTGTAAGTGCGGTAATATTATAGCCCAGTTTCCCCAGGATAGCGCAGGCCACGCTTCCCACGCCCCCGGCTGCCCCGGTAACCAGAACCGGACCTTTGTCGGGAGTTACTCCCGCTTCTTCCAGGGTCATAACGCATAGCATGGCCGTAAAGCCGGCTGTCCCGATCATCATGGTCTTTTTGGTATCCATGCCTTCAGGCAGGGGAACAAGCCACTTTGATTTGACGCAGGCTTTCTGCGTGTATCCACCCCAATAACGTTCGCCGACACTCCAGCCGGTCAGAACAACCTTGTCGCCTGCCCGGTAAAGCGGCGATGAAGATTCCAGCACCGTACCGGCCAGATCTATGCCCGGAACCATCGGAAACGAGCGGACAATCTTGCCGACACCGGCGATGGCCATACCGTCTTTGTAATTCAATGATGAATAGTCAACCCGGACGAGAACATCATTTTTCGGTAAATCATCGACTGTCAGGTTTTCTATGGCTTGAGAAGTTTTACCATTGTCCTGCCTCAGTACATATGCCTTGAATGTATCCTTTGATGCCATAATTCCTTCCTCCTGAAATGGTATTATGCTGATTAATTATAGTGTCATAACTTAACATATTTACCAGTAACTTTGCATTTTATGCAACATATAATGATTGTTAAATAAATATTTTTTACAGCCGAGAAAAAAGCATATTTTCTCTGAAAGAATTAAGGCAAATTAAGAGCTTAAATGAGATAATTAAGAAATATGAAGGGGTTTGCCCGATAAATTGTAGGGTTGCTTTATCTTATCAGGCTGCTTATACAAATACCATAGCAGTCGATGAAAAAAAACAAGCCATTAAGAGATGCGAAGGGCGAACTTATTTTCCGTCCCGGAGTGCACGGTACGCTGCTTAAAAATCTGAACTCTTTGGACGCCGATTTCATCTTTGTGAAAAACGATGGAGAACCGGGTGGGGGACCTTTCTGGGTGGATGAAAAGAACGGTACTCAGACTCTGCAAATTGTGGAAAGCTCTCATGTAGATAAAAGCGATCCGCGACTAGCGGCAATCTGGTCGCAGGCCCGGTATTTCAATCCGGTGGATATGGTCTGCTGCATTAAAAATTACCATGGAGAAAAGTTCATTCTGGATAATTATGTCGACAAAAATGCGTATTTAATCAGCACGAAGAATGAAAAAGGTGTTAAATTCAAGGCATTAGAATTGCCAGGCCTGAGGAATGGCTCCATGGCTTACCGGAATACAATATTTGTGGAAATGCCGCTGATGGTATTTAATCCGGTAAAGACAGTGGATGATCTGCTGCGTCCTGTGCACAGGAAAACCTGTTAAATTATCCACCGTTCACAATCTTCGCGGGCGGCGGCCTTTGTGTTGTTTGTTGTTGATGTGTTTCCTTTTCGACAGATGACCCTTGCTTCCTGATCATCAGGAGCGTCGCTGTAGCGGACGCACAATGAGGCTGCCGTATTCATGACGGATTCGTCACCACCGTAAGGTACGATGACCTGCGGGCCGGGAAATTCAGACATGAACAAAACAAGATCTTCTTCCCGCAGCAGTGTTTTTAGAACATCATTATCTGCTTTATTTCGTCCGACAATAATCTTGCAATTGTCACTTACCCGGAAATGCCGCCCGTATTTAAGCAGTTCAATATCACGAATTTGCCGGTCTTCTTCGTGGGAAAATAAATCACGTAAGCGCCTGGTAAATATTGAGTCGGTGAGCAGGCAACCTCCGGCGGGCGGCGAATAATTTTTAATACCGAAATCATCCGCCATTTGCATCTGTATTTTACGGCCGCGGCCCTGTATTGCCAAAAGACGGGAACGGTCGATTTTACCTTCCCGTTCGGCTTTGATCGGATCCAGAAGCAAGGCTGAAAGAGGGCGCAGAATGTAATCAGCGTAGCCGGAGTTTTTGGCCACAACATAAAGCGACTGTTTTCCTTGGGACATCGGGCGCTGACCAAGCACTTCCCCGGTAAGAATAAAGTCGGCGCCGGTTTCTTCCATTTTTCGTCCGGCAAACTTTAGCATCAAAGTATGGCAGTCAATACACGGGTTCATATTTTTGCCGTAACCGTAGCGCGGGGATTTAAGCATTATTAAATGATCCGCAGTGAAATTTTCCACTACCAGCGGTAAATTGATTTGACGGGCCGCGGCCTTAGCCTTATCTGCTGAGAAAAAAGGTGTTTCAAAACTCAGGCATATGACGTCGATATTTTGTCTGCGGACAACTTCCGCCGCCAGGATACTGTCTAAGCCACCGGAAAAGAGAGCAATTGCTTTAACCATGATGTATATCCTAAAAATAAAATACGCTCCGGGTTTCAATCCGGAGCGCTGAGATAGTTTTCTTTTTCAAATATTAATATCTGGCAACATTTGCCTGCCAAAATTCACTTATAAGACCGCGCAGGCCGTCATCAATGGCGAAGTCAATTACGTACAAGTTTTTATCGGTTTTTATTTTCGTACCCGTGAAGCCGAATATGTAAGGCGCCTGGTTTTTATCTGTGCCGGAGAAGGTAAAGTAGCCGGACGTTGAAGGAATTGCCAGACTGGATAAAATTTTTTCCATTAAAACTTTCGGAGGATCGGAGTCAGCTACAAATATCAGTCCATATCGTTCTTTTTTAAATACATCAATGAATTGAGAAGGAATACCACGTGACGTAATAATATATTTTTTATCAGCGGTTTTTAGCATTACATCTGCTTTAACGGACAGGTTGAATCCGTCTTTATCCATGTTGAATACTTTGACGTCGGCATCCTTTGTGGCCTCAAAACCTAAATAGTTAACCAGTTCATAAGAAAATTCTTTAGCCGATTTTTTGGGAAAAACCGTCATTGCCGGCAGTGAATAAATCTCCTCGGGCTTTCGGGCAAGGCCTGTTTCTTTATTAATCTCCGTTATGATCAAGCCATTTTGTTTAGCGTAGTTTTTAATGGCATTAGGCAACAGGGAGTTATTCCCTTCGACGAAACGCAGTCCCTGTGCTAATGACTGTTTTTGCTCGGCATCTGATTTGGCAATCACCCAGTCCACAATAACTTCTAATGATGGACTGCCGCCGGTTGTTATGGGCGTTTCTCTTTTACTGATACTGTAAATTTTAGTCGTTGAAAAAACCTTTTTCAACAGGACAATAATGTCATCTTTTTTGTCAACTTTTATAATCGCGAAATTTTTCCATTTATCAAGAATCATCTTTCGCAGATTTCTATTGAGGCGGTTATCCCAATCAAGAAATACAGTTGTTTTATCATCAAATTCGATGACGGGAATTTTTCTGCAGTCAATGGTTATCTGCCCGGTTTTGGAAACGGGCAGATAGTAGTTGCCGGATGATGAGACGGAGATGTTCATTTGGGTCAATATATGTTTCATCAAGGTAAGTTTTGCCTCTTTCGGCATAATATTCGTTGATTTTGTTTCGATTATTTTTTCCGCTTCAGATTGAGTATCTCCAGTTTGTTGAGCAATTTTTGTTTCATCCGGCGTTTGGACATACACGGTCTGGCCGGGAAGTAAAATTGTTTGGCCAATGTAAATTTTGTTTACATTGGAAATTCGGGGATTCATTGATTTGATAAGATTGAGTGCTTTGGTGATGCCTGCTTTAATTTTCAAATGCCTGTTGATAATTTTAATTAAGCTGTCGCCTTTCTTAACTTTGTAATTTTGAGAATCAGTGGAATTGGTTGAAGTGGTTGTCGCAGTTGGTGCAGTTGAGGGGGTTGACGCAGCTGCCGAAGAGGCATCTTCTTCTTTTTGTTTGACAGGATTTATGCTTTTGCCGGGCAGTTTGATGACTTGCCCAACGTAAAGTTTATTAAAATTTTCCACATCGGGATTGAGTTCTTTGATAATACGATAATTATCAGGAATGTCATCCATTGTGATTCCAGGAAGTCTTCTGATGATGGCTGAAATCACATCACCTTTTTTAACCCTGTAAAGCTGAACGTTTTGTTTAGAAATAGCTGTTTTTTCAAGCGATATTTGAGCCGTGTCTTCCTTGGCCCAAGACGGTTGGCAAAAAAAGGCTGAGATAACTAAAACAGCAATTAATTCCAATGTGTAACGCTTAATCATATATATTTTCCGTCCAATTATTATGCTAAGAAATTATCGTAATTGACAATAAAAGTCAAACACTTATATGAAAACCGGTAAAGTATGCGTAACATGAAAAACATTTTATCAATGCCGGTAAAATGATCTGCAGGTCACGTAACGAAAAGATAATAGCGGGATTTATATCACTTTTTTCATGGCAGCTACAGCAACTTCAATTTGATCGTCCGAAGGTTCTCTGGTTGTAATCTTTTGCAGCATCAACCCGGGCAAGCTCAATAATTGCACCCACTGCCAGTTGCGGTGTTTACCGGTGAAGCGAATGGCTTCATAGGAAATGCCGGCGACAACAGGGAGAAGAAGAATCTTGTATAACACTCTCTGCAGGAAATCCGGACGACCAAGAAAAGAAAAGATGATAATGGAAACGATCATCACAAAGAGGATAAAGCTCGTCCCGCAGCGGGGATGCCTCGTTGAATATTTTTTAATATTTTCAACTGTTAATTCATCGCCGCTTTCCCAGGCAAAAACGGTTTTATGTTCTGCGCCGTGGTACATATAGACACGCCTCATGTCTTCCATAACGAGTGTTGAGCAAAGAAAACCGAGAAACATGCCCAGCCGGACACATCCTTCCAATATATTTAAAAGAATCAAATTGGAAACAAAAGGTTTCATTTGTGTAAAACAGAAGGCGGGAACGACGACAAAGAAAAATATGGCAATGGAGAAACTGAAAATAAACGAAAGCGTCATTTCCCAGCCGTGGGGCTTTCTTTCTTCTTCCGACAGAGCTACATCAGCGGAAAACATCAGGCATTTGATGCCGATATACATCATTTCGAATAATGTAATAGTCCCTCGTATAAACATAAGTCCGAGAAGCTTATACCTCTTTGTTAACGGAATGTTTTCCTGTTCGAGAAAAACGATCTCTTTGTTGGGGCTTCTCACAGCCGCCGCAATTTTGTTGCCGTGGCGCATCATTACGCCTTCGATGAGCGCCTGTCCTCCGGCAATATCTTCAGGTTTAGGTTTGGTTGGCATTGTATCTATCCTAAATAAATTAAAGAAATTTACTTATAGTATTTAAATGAACGTGTCAAACGTGAATTTATAACATTTTTAATTTGTTTGTTGCAAGATAAGGCTCCGATGATATAATGCAAACCTTTAAGAAAAAGGAGGATTAAGATGGCCGCACAGGATTTACCTGCCGCATTTATTAAGGAATATCAGGAACGATTTGAGAAAAAATTGAAGGAAAATGAAATTGCTTTTCTGGAATACTGGAAAGCTCAACTGGATAAGATCGTAACCGCAAGACCAGACAGTCTTGCCTCGCTGCAAATGCAGGTTAAAAAAACGGCGGATATGATGGCCAACCGGATTAATGTTTTAAAGAAGGGATAAAATGGATAGTATCGCAGATTTTTTATTTGAAGTGGGGATGTTGGGTAAAACTCCCCGCAGTGGTTATCAATTTCTGGGAAGCGGCAAAGAGTCAGTGGCTGAACATATTTTACGCACCATATTTGTTGGTTATGTTCTTTGTAAGATGAATCCTAAGCTCGATGAGTTTCGTGTTTTAAAAATGTGTACACTTCATGATCTTCCGGAGGCCCGCACCGGAGACATGAATTACGTCAATAAAAAATATGTTAATGTTGATGAAGAAAAAGCGGTGCGTGAATTGACTGACGACTTATTTTTTGGCCAGGATATTAAGGCGTTTATTGATGAATTTAATGGCAGGAAAACAATGGAGGCTCTTACTGCCCGTGATGCCGATCAGATCGCTTTGATTCTGCAACTGAAGGAAAATGGAGATTTGGGAAACAAGTATGCGGAAGAATGGATCAGCTATGCCATACAAAGACTGTCCACCGAATCCGCAAAAGACCTCGCCTCTAAAATTATAGAAACAGACTCGTCCAACTGGTGGTTTAAAGAGAAAGGTGACTGGTGGGTAAATGGCAACAACAAATAATCAGCTGAAAATATCAAAAGCGAAGAACCTGAAACAATCTTTAAAAAAAATTTTCTTTTTACCGTTTATTTTGATCATTGTTCTCAATCTGTTTTCCTGCGGCGCCGAGTTCGGACAAGTTGTTATATCCAAACCCGATGAATACAGACACACTTATGAAGCGAAAGAAAGGGTTATTCTTAATGCAATCGCCCGGGTTTTCAGAGACAAGAAGATGGGCCGCAATGTCCGAATCGACAGGGAAAAAAATGAAGTAACTACGGATTTTATCATCCAGGAAGACTGGCGTACAAAAAGTATTGCTAAAGTTAACAAGTTGAATTGGAAAGAAAGAGAGGTCATTATTTCGATTATAACGGAAAAGAAAACACAGAACGGCTGGGAAATGAGGCGATTGCTGGACGAGGAGCAGTATATCAAGTTGTTTGATAAAATTGATTTAGCAATATATGAAGAGATGTCCAAAGTAGAGTAGCAAAATATTTTTTATCGAAAGGAGACGATATGAATCCACGGAAAAAAGTATCAGCGATGTTGGACGAATTCAAAAATTTCGCGTTAAAGGGTAATGTGGTTGATCTGGCCATCGGTGTTATTATCGGTGCCGCATTCGGTAAAATCATCGATTCTCTGGTTAAGCATATTATTATGCCCGTAATCAGTATTTTTATACCCGGTGAACAGAGTTATCTGACCTGGAAATGGGTTGTTGGCGGCAAGGAAATTCTCTATGGACTTTTTCTTGGAGAAATCGTCAATTTTCTTATTATTGCGTTGGCTTTATACATCTTTATTGTTAAGTTTCTCGGGTTCATCATGAAAAGCAAGGAAGAGGAAGCAGCCGCTCCGCCGTCCCCCACAAAAGACCAGGAGCTGCTTACCGAAATTCGTGACCTGCTTAAGACAAAATAATTCTTTTTTAACGCGGTTGGTTTTGCTGCGCATCCGGTACGGCACATAAACCGGATGCGCAAATGTTCAAAGCCGGCGCCTTCCTTAAACAGGGTTTTATCAAAGTATTAAATTATTGGATTTCATCGACAGCCGTTTCCGGCTTTTGATCACCATTTTTGCCGCCCGGTTCATCACTTTCAGGTTTAAGGAAAAGGTAATAGAGCTTGCCTTCGCGGTATGCTTTGCCGGCCTGTTCGCCGGCTTTTTCGCCGATTCCCATATAAACATCGCAGCGGCCCGCGGCCCGGATCGCGCCTCCCGTATCCTGATCTAAAGCAAATCCTATCGGTCTTTCCAGATCAACCGCGGCAAAGGCAAACATTGCCCGGGGGTAAATAGACTTATCGGTGGCAATGGTTCGGAATGTAGTTACGGGCTCATTGAGCGAACCTCTGGGATCACCGTTTTCTTTTCTGAAGAAAACAAAGCGGGGATTTCCATTGACGTATTTATCGACTTCATCAGGGTGAGCCTTAAAATAAGCAATCATCGATTTCATATTGATATTTTTCTCGGTTAATTTGCCGTCGGCTATCATTTTAGTCCTGATGCTCTTATACTCCCAGCCGTTGTGAGCCGCATAGGCGACCGCTTCGACTTGTCCGCCGGGCATACGAATTTTGGCTGAGCCCTGCACATGTACTATGTAAACCTCAAAAGGGTCTTCAAGCCAGACAAGCTCGTTGCCCGCAAGGATGTTGGATTTCTGTATATCCTTCCTGTCCGGGTATTGCCGGATTTGATTATCCGTTCCCTTTTGCCCCAGAATATTTCCTTCAGCATCCTTTATCAGGTCTGCAGGTGATTTGTATAACGGATACTTAAAACGATCCGTACGTACGGGCGATCCATTGAAAATCGGTGTATAGTATCCCGTATACAATACTGTTCCTTGATCATCACAGCCCACCGAAACATAAGTATCAAATTTTTCCCGCAGGACGGTATTCATTTGCCGGGGAGATAAATTTGAAGAAACGAGCTTATACAGTTCCTGCAAACTTTTTACTGCCTGTTCGTGTGTGATTTCGCCGTATGGATAGAATTTCTGGCTGGACGGTTTGGACATATAGTTCAGAGAGCGGGCAATCGCTTCCTTTAAACCAGCCAAATCAGAGCAGGCGTTTGTGTAATCCGGTATCTGTTTGGGATCGGTAATCTTTCTTAAAGCCAGTTCACCAGGCGGCAATTGACGTGAATAGTCTTTCTGGAATTCCTGAACGTCGGTAATAACGGCGCCGCGCTTCTGACAGCCCGTAAGAGCACCCGAAACAATAACCAATATAAAACATAAAAAAATAATTTTTGTTTTCATCAAAAACACATAAAACAAAAGATCAGTGGATGTCAAAAGAAATTTAGCCGTAAACTCGTCCAACGATATGATAAATATTCATTTTGATGTATAATTGAAGAAAAAGGAGAAGAAATCATGATTTCACGTATTGACCACGTATCTATTGCGGTAAAAGATTTAAAAAAGGCCGTGCACTTTTTTTGTGACATACTGGGAGCAGTTGCGGGAACAAGCTCGGCAGATCCTTTTATGAAATATTTCTGGCAGCTTCATTCTCTCGGCGATTTATCGCGCCTGGAGATAATCTCTCCAACGGGCAGCGGAAGTTTCCTGGATGGCTTTTTAAACTCCAGAGACGCAGGTGTTCACCATATTACTCTTCAAACACCGAATATCCACAAAGCCGTGGCTCATCTCCAAGCACATGGCATTCCTTTCTTCGGCTACCACGAATACCGGGATTGTCTATGGAAGGAAATATACATCCACCCGCGCGACGCCTTCGGCGTCCTTATTCAAATTGCCGAATTGCGGTCTGACGATTGGCTACCCGATCAGGTAAAGTTTTCCGCAGGCGCAAAGATGCAGGTTGAAAAAACAGAAGCCGGCGCGACGCTGACATTTGCTCATCCCGGCGGCGGCAAGGTTTCTCTGGAACTTGATCGCAAAGAACTAAAGCAGCTCATGGAAAAATTGGAAGAGACCATGTCATAATTCCTTCTCTAAGCGAAGAGCTCTCTGAATCTGGGCGGCACTTCCGCCTTCGATCCTTTTTTATAATCAAAAAACATAATGCCGGTCTTGGCTCTGCATACTTCCCGTCCGGTTTTCTTGTTGGTGATAAGATAGATAAAATCGTATCCATAACGGAAGAAATCGGTCAGGGCAACTTTCATCTCCAGCACATCACCCTGGAAGGCTTGTGATTTATAGAGAATAACCGAATCGTTCATGGCAATGCCCAGTCCTTCGACATTCAGCTCATTCCAGCCGTATTTGGCGAAAAACTGGATGCGTGCCTCGTTGAGCAGAAACATTATGCCGGCTCCACCCACGTGATTGGCATGGTTGATTTCGCTTATGTGAACGGTAGTTTCTGTTTCAAAATTATATTTTTCCGGTAAATCAAGGACTGCACGAGCCATATCTTTATCCCCCCGTATTTTTATTTGTAAACAATATTTCCCTCACGCATTCTTTTAACATAACTGTGAAGGAAGAACAATTACAACCGTGGAGCAGGAAATAATAACATAGGTTGCTATGAGTATTATTTATCCAGATGGATACCCAAATTGATTATTTATGAACCATGCTTCTGTTAGGCGGTGGAAAAGAAATGGAATCAATAAATGCCGCTGGTGTCATATAAACATGTTATATCAATGCATTGCATTGATACTTCCTGCCTGGCACGAGATGTGCTTTATGCAAAAGCAAACAAGAAACACAAACGAAAGGAGAAAATATCATGAAAAAAATAACCATGGCATTTATTACGGTGCTGTTTGTTGCAGGATTGGCGTCTTCCGCTCTCGCCGATCCCGGCTGGTCAAACGGCCACCGATTCGGTAATCACGAGCGGTACGATCGGTCACATCACGAATATCGTCATGACTATCGTGACCACCGGATGGATCATCAGCGCGTGGTAGTGCACAGGGCTCCTGCAATTGCTCCGCGGCCTGTACCTGTCGTACGTGTTTATGAACCTCAGGCAGCAGGCTTCAGTCTGTTTTTACCGGGCTTCAGTCTTCAGTTGCGGTAGGTATGCAAAATCATGTTCTCCCGATTTTGAGAATGCTTGATTAATGATTTTTGCAAAGTTCAAAAAAGGCCGGATATGTTATTTCATTTCCAAATCAATGATGCTACCGCGGCGGCTAGGAGGGCGACGAGGCATATTATACATACGTTGAAAAACCGACAAACCCGGCCTGCGCCGGGGCAGGCTGTGTCAACAAAGGGAGCGCTTGATTTGGAAATGGAATTATTGGCTGAGCATATCCGGCCAAACTCAAGGATATTGTTCAAATTAAATTTTTCAATAGGTAGATACCATACCTATTAATACACAATTAAATCTGTATTGTATTTTCCTGTTAATCAGACTATTATTTTTAATAATTTAAATTTATATCTGATACCTCTCTCATGTTAATGAGAGAAACCATTTGTATCAAACATAAACAATTAATCAAAGTCACGACCTTTTTCATCAAAGAACCAAAAATAAACTTAATTTATACATAAAAAAATTCGGAAGATTCTGAAATGTAAATCATTTACATAAACCCATTGTATCTGGTCTTGGAGCAGGAGACACAGGCACCTTTACTCAGACAGTCTGAATGAAAAGGTAAAACAATGAACAATGAAAAAGAATCCTCAAAACCTTCTTCTCAACTCTTCCAAACAGATGGAGGAAGGACTAAATCCAACGCGATAGAAATTCCCTCTATTTTGCTGCCCAAAGGCGGTGGGGCGATTAAAGGAATTGATGAAAAGTTTTCCGTGAATGCCGTAAACGGCACAGCTTCTTTCTCCATCCCCCTTCCTTTCTCCCCGGCCCGTGGCGCCTCGCCTACATTGAGTTTAAATTACAATTCCGGCGCAGGAAATGGTGTTTTCGGCCTAGGGTGGACGTTGAGTCTTCCGTCCATAAAACGCAAAACCGCTAAGGAACTTCCCAAATACATAGATTCGGACACCTGCCTTTTTTCCGAAGCGGAAGACCTTGTCCCTGAATTTAAAAAAGAGGTGGAAGGCAATTTCAGTTTAGATGAAGATGGAAACTACATAGTCAAAGAAAATGATTCTTCAGACGGCTTATTCACCATCAGATTTTACAGACCGCGCATTGAAGGTTTATTTGCCCGAATTGAAAGGTGGACTCATAAAACTACAGGTGAAATCAAATGGCGGGTAATTACGAAGGAGAACATAACAACACTTTTTGGCTGGAGCGCTGCATCAAGAATTTCCGATCCCAAAAACGAAAACAGAATATTTGAATGGCTGCCTGAATTTGTCTTTGATGACAAAGGCAATTGTTCCCATTACATTTATAAAAGAGAAGACGATCAGGGCTTTGATACTTCGCTGCTGCATAATAGAAACCGCATTGAAAATGAAAATATTACTTACACCAATCTGTATTTAGAAAAGGTCTTATACGGCAACAAAACACCTTATAAAAATTTTGGCGACGCATATCCATCTGCAACAGATTACCTTTTCCAAACTGTATTTGACTACGGAGAGTATGACGCTGACGCCCCATACGCCAAAATAAAGGATTGGGATTGCAGAAAAGATGCATTTTCAGAATACAAGGCAGGTTTTGAGATAAGAACAACAAGACTCTGTAAACGGGTCCTGCTGTTTCATTATTTTACCGAACTTCCCGGTGGCTCGGCTTTAGTAAAATCCATCAATTTTTTATATGACAATCCCGACGAAGCGGATTTTGCCTTTTTGAAATCCATCACCGCGTATGGATACATCAAGAAACCGGATGGGACGTACACTAATAAGAATCTGCCGCCTGCCGAGTTTGCGTATCAGAAACACGATTGGAACAAAGACATTAAATTCATTTCACCAGATGATTTAGCTCATGCACCTCCGGGATCGGATAAACAGCAATATCAATTCACTGATTTATTCAATGAAGGCCTGTCCGGAATACTTTCCAAACAAGGTGAAGGCTGGTTTTACAGACACAATCTGGGCGACGGCAGGTTTGGGCAGGCAAAACCGGTTTCACCCAGGCCCTCCTTTGCCGGTATGGACTCACGCTGGCATTTAATGGATCTGGATGCCGACGGCGGCAAACAGTTGGTAAATCTTAACAGCGAGCCAAAAGGATACTTTGAATTAAATGACGAGGAAGAGTGGGGGGCATTCCGGAGTTTTGAAAATCTACCCAATATAAACATGAGAGATTCCAATGCCTGGATGATTGACTTGAACGGGGACGGCAAATCGGAAGTCTTAATCACGGAAGATAATATATTTACCTGGTACGAGTCCACCGGCAGGAAAGGGTTCACGCAGGCTTATAAAACGGCTCAATTCTTTGATGAAGAGAAAGGCCCGCACCTTGTATTTGCCGACATCACGCAAACAATTTTCCTTGCAGATATGTCGGGTGACGGTTTAACGGATATAGTCAGGATAAGAAACGGGGCGGTATGTTACTGGCCTAATCTTGGTTATGGAAAATTCGGATCTAAAGTCAGTATGGACAACGCGCCTGTCTTTGACCATCCTGATGCGTTCAACCCTGCCTATTTACGACTGGCCGATATAGACGGCTCCGGCACTACCGACATCATTTATCTGGGCAAAAACAAATTCGCCTGCTGGATAAACCTGAGCGGCAATAGCTTCAGTGCTGCAGCCTTGGAAATAGACGGTTTCCCGGAGATACACAATCAATCAAAGATAACGGTAACTGATCTGCTCGGGAATGGCACAGCATGTATTGTGTGGTCCAGCAGTCTCGCCAAGGATACTAATGCCCCGTTAAAGTATATAGACTTGATGAACGGCAAAAAACCGTATATCTTAATTTCTTACAGAAACAATCTCGGCAAGGAGGTTTCGCTGGAATACACCCCTTCCACCAGGTTTTATATTGAAGACAAGCTTGCCGGCAGACCGTGGGTTACCAAACTGCATTTTCCGGTTTATTGCATCTCAAAAACCGAGACAAGAGATAGAATTTCGGGTTATCGTTTCGTCAGCTCTTACAAATATCATCACGGCTATTATGACCATGCCGAAAGAGAATTCAGGGGATTCGGCATGGTGGAACAAATAGATACCGAAGATTTTGATCACTGGGTAAAGGGTAACGCCGACAATATCGTAGAAAAAACTTTGCACCAATCACCTGTTGTCACCAAACAGTGGTTTCATACCGGGGCATTATTCAGCAAAGATAAAATACTCAATCAGTTTGCCCACGAATACTGGCATGAAGAAATGGCACGGCATGGGTTCACGGTGGTCAATAATGAAGCATCTTTGTCCGATACCCGTCTCATTGCCGCCCCTGGTTTGAATGTTTCCATCATTGATCATTTAAGCGCGGAAGAATGGCGGGAGGCATTGCGGGCCTGCAAAGGCACGGGGCTGCGCTCGGAAGTGTTTGCTCACGACGCACCGACAGCAGACGCAAACCCTGATCAGATCAAAAAGCAACTCACTCCTTATTCCGTTGCCGCCCGTAACTATATCATAGAACTACTGCAGCCCAGGGGGATGAACAAGCATGCCGTCTTTGTGGTAAAGGAAAGCGAAGCCGTTACCTATAACTACGAGCGTGATACGGAAGACCCGAGAATTGCCCACAGCCTGAATATTAAATTGGATGAATACGGCAATGTTCTGCAATCTGCGGCTGTTGTCTACCCCAGAAGGCAGGCAGACGCCTTTTTACCGGTTGAGACACAACAGTCTCAAGACAAAACAAACATTATTTATACACAGAATTGTTTTACCAACGATGTGATGGATGTTGATGACTACTGTCTGCGATTGCCTTCTGAAGTGAAAACTTTTGAATTAAAGGGCGTCAATAAAGCCGGCATTTTTTATACAGTCGGCGATTTTGAAGATATACTCTCTGATGTTAAATCATCAAAAGCAGAATACCATGAAACAGACAAACCCCTTGCCGGCGGAAAGGCTCAAAGAAGATTAATAGAGTGTATACGAAACATCTTTTATAAAAATGATCTTACAGGCGCATTGCCTTTACATCAGTTGGATTCACTGGCGGTGCCTTTTGAAAGCTATCAGTTGGCCTATACTCCTGCTCTCCTTCTCGATATTTTTGGAACAAGGGTCAACGAAGACCTGATGCGGGAAGGCAAATTCACTTCCAGCGAGGGTGATGACAACTGGTGGATTCGCTCGGGCACAAGGCAGTTTATTGAAAATGCTGAAACTGTTGTTGACGCACAAAACCGTTTTTATACACCCATTTCATATACCGATCCCTATGGCGCGAAAACAAAAGTAAAGCATTACGGCAACTACTTCTTTTTTATCGAAGAAATAGAAGATGCAGCAGGCAATAAAAAAAGCGTTGACCTTTTTAATTTCCGCACACTTTCGCCCCAAAGGATGAAAGACGCCAACGCCAATTTATCCGAGGCGCTGGTGGATGAGCTTGGTCTGGTGAAAGCCGTGGCTGTATTCGGCAAAGGCAACGAGGCGGATGATTTAACAGGTTTAACTGAATTTACGACCATTGCTGAAAAAACGCAGATCACCAGTTTTTTCAATGTCCCGGACTCCGTTCAATTAACCAGCCTGGGAAAAGACTTGCTGCAGCACGCTACAGCAAGATTTGTCTATGACTTTGACGTGTATCTGAATTCCGGCAAACCGGCGGTAGTCGCCTCCATTATCCGGGAAGAACATTTTCAAAAGAACAACAATTCTCCTGTCCGGCTCAGTTTCGAATATTCCAACGGGCTTGATCAAGTAGTGATGAAAAAGGTGCAGGCAGCGCCGGGAACCGCAAAACAGGTTGTTATAAACCATGACAACACTTACACCGTTGCAGATATTAATACTGCCGCCCTTAATCCCCAACAGCTTCGCTGGACAGGCAGCGGCAGAACAGTGCTTAACAACAAGGGCAATACGGTAAAACAATACGAACCTTACTTTTCAGCAACGCACCAATATGAAGATCTGAAGGAATTGGTGGAAACAGGAGTCACGCCCCTCATGTATTACGATGCTCCGGGGAGGCTCGTTAAAGTCGAAATGCCCGACGGCACTTTTTCGAAAACCGAATTTAACTCCTGGAAGCAGAGCTTCTATGACCCCAATGATACTATCCTGGAATCCCTCTGGTATCACAAACGCACCAACCGCCTGATTGATGCCGAACTGATGGCCGAAGGCAAAGACCCGGTTCAAGAAAAAGCAGCTGCGGATAAAGCAGCCAAACATGCCAATACGCCCAATGTTCAGTGTTTTGACACTATGGGCAGACCGGTTTTGTTCATTGAACACAATAAAAATATAAGCACAGAGACAGATGAATTTTATCATCTTCAAGTAAAATTAGACATTGAAGGAAATCTGCGAAGCTCCTCCGACGCCAGAGGCAATGTGGTGATGCAATACAAGTACGACATGCTGGGCAACAAGGTATATCAAAGCAGCATGGACGCCGGGCGGAGATGGCTGTTAAGCAATATCCTCGGCAACCCCCTATGCACCTGGGACGAACGCAATCACGAGTTCCGATATTTTTACGATGATCCCCTGCACCGTCCCACACAATGCAAGGTATCAGGCGGAGACGGCGCCGGTCCGCTTGATAATGTTTTCGACAGGATATTTTACGGAGAAGCAGAGGCTGATCCGGAGATGAAAAATCTCAGAGGACAAATTGTAAAACACTACGACACTGCCGGACTCGTAGAGACTCCTGAATACGATTTCAAAGGTCAGCCCAGCTCAACCATCAGAAAGTTATTCAAAAATTACAAAGGCGTTGCCAACTGGACAGATGCCAATCTCGCCGACGATTTGGAAAACAATGATTTCACCTTCACCACCGAAACAGACGCCCTCGGAAGGATTACAAAACAAATCACCCCTGACGGAAGCGTCATAATGCCGTCATACAACGAAGCAGGATTGCTGGGCAGTGAAACCGTAGCCCATGCCGACCCTGCCGTTACCACTGTCTATATCAAAGACATTGACTACAACGAAAAAGGCCGGCGGAAAAAAATCGTCTACGGTAATGACGTTGTCACCAGATTTTATTATGACAAAGAGACCTCCCGTCTCCAAAGATTAGAAACCAAAAGGCGGAACAACGATCCCTTGCAGGATTGGCATTATACCTTTGACCCTGTGGGAAATATCACCCATATAGAAGATAAAAACATACCGGTTGTGTTTTTTGACAACCAAAAGATCACCGGAGTTTCAACCTATACCTATGATGCCCTCTATCGTCTGGTTGAGGCCACGGGCAGGGAGAACGATACGCCGCTGACTTTTGACGGCAAAGACAACTGCAATTATGCGCCCTTTATGCACCGGTTGAATCCAGGCGATCCGATGGCTATGCGGAATTATACACAAATCTACCAATACGATGATGCCGGAAATATTCTGCAAATGAAGCATCAGGCAACCGGAAACAACTGGACAAGGGACTACAACTACCAGGCTGCGAACAACAGGTTAATCAGCACACAGGTTGGAGAAAATACATACACCTATCCCCACCATTCCCAACACGGTTATATGACTGCCATGCCGCACCTGGAAGACATGGGATGGAACTTCAAAGAAGAACTCATAAGAACCATACGCCAGAAACGCATTGACGGCGGCACACCGGAAACTACTTATTACCAGTACGATGGACAAGGGCAGCGGATAAGAAAAATAACGGAAAATCAAGCCGATGCCGGCAATACGCCAACCAAAAAAGAAGAACGGATTTATATAGAGGGTTACGAACTCTACAAAAAACACAGCGGCGCAGATGCAGGGTTGGAACGCATCAGTTTAAGCCTGATGGACGAAAGTCACCGCTTTGCGATGATAGAAACGCGCAATGATATAGATGACGGAACGGAAAAACACCTGGTGCGCTATCAACTGCATAATCATCTTGGTTCCGCCTGCCTGGAGTTGGACGGCACA
>JBDKUX010000040.1:0-10450 GCA_039679455.1 Smithella sp.
TTGTCACGCCAGTGGCATCGCTGGGTAGCTAAGTTCGGAAGGGATAACCGCTGAAAGCATCTAAGCGGGAAGCCCACCTCAAGATAAGATATCCCTCTTGATGGAGACATCAAGACTGAAGACCCCTTGTAGACTACGAGGTTGATAGGTCAGATGTGTAAGCATAGTAATATGTTTAGCTAACTGATACTAATCGGTCGTGAGGCTTGACTATAATAACTATTTAATTTGGCTTTATTATAATTAAATATTTAGTTTTCAACATTACGGTATGCAATGTCTAGCAATTATATAAGGAATAATTTCGGTGGCTATCGCAAGGAGGTCACACCCGTTCCCATCCCGAACACGGAAGTTAAGCTCTTTTGCGCCGATGGTACTGCATGGGCGACTGTGTGGGAGAGTAGGTGCCGCCGGATTTAATACATTAAGCTCCCTTTCAAGAAAAGGGAGCTTTTTTTTTAGAAGTCTCGAGAGGTGATCAAATTATGGATAACAACATGCTCGAATTTTTTGGGAAAGCACTGTTAAATGCTGCCCATGGTCAAAAGCAACTGGAAGAAATAAATAAAAATATCGAAAAAATCGCAGCGGAGAATCCATTTATAAAAATATTTTTTAAGTCATATGATTGGCAAAACAAGGGAAAAATGAAAGATGAAGATATAACTCTGGAATTTACTGAAAAATCATTTGCCGCATTTAAAGAATTTATGAAATCTTATTTAACTATTTTCGATGTAGTTCCCAAGGAAGAACATCTCAGCCTGATAAAGGAAAACGAAGATCTAAAAGCGAAAATTGCGGAACTTGAAAAAATAATCAATAATCAGAAGTATATCCCGACAGATAAAGACAGCTATAATCCGGAAAAAATAATGGAAAATTTGACCCAAATCATGTCCAACCAGACAAATCAATTTAAGGAATTAATGAAGCAATTGAATCAACCTTATAAGACGACGGCAGCAAAAAAGAAATTATAAAAAAAGCGATTCAAAAACCCCAAAACAAAAAGCATGCTTTGGGGTTTTTCTACAATTGCTTAAAACCAGCTTTTCGAGCTCCAAATATCTTCCTGTAGTCCTTTGATATCCTCCTGAATCGCCAAATAAAGACTGGCATTTTGAATAGCCAGTCCGCCCTGGTAAGCCAGAGCCGTAACCAACGTAATTTCATCTTCAGCAAAATTTCTTTGACGGTCGCTGTAAAGACGCAAGACGCCTATGACATCATCCTTGGATTTAATGGGGACACATAAGATGGAGACAATGCCCTCTTCCTGCTTCTCCTTTTTATATTGAACCCCTGCGTCGGTGGTAGCATTTTTTACAACTACAGGTTTACCCTTAAGCGCCTGGGCAATACTTTTCTCTGCTGATATTTCTCCTTTTTGTAGATATTTTTCACTTAAACCGAAGCTGGCGACAAGTTTTAGAGTACGTTTATCTTCATCCAGCAACCTTACAGATGCTGCTTTGACATTAAAATTTTTCGCAATATCTTCTGTCAGGGTCTGAAAAATAGCTTTTACATCAAGGCTGGAAGAAATACTGGCGGCTAATTTCAAAAACATTTCCGTATTATTACGCAGCCGCTTCAATAACCGGGCATGTATGATGGCAATGCCGCCCTGTTCGGCCAGAATTGAGACGAATTCAATTTCATCAGGAGTAAATTCTCGTATCTCTTTTGTGTATAAACTGAGTATTCCCATCATTCTTCCCTTGACCTTTATTGGAACTGTCAGAATGGAGCCGATGCCTTCCGCTTTTTTAATTTCATGGTTCAGCAGACGGGGGTCAGTTGTTGCGTCACGAAAGTAAATATAGCCGTCTTTCAGTAGCTGGGGAGTGATTTGTACGGCATGATGCGATCCGGCGTTTATATATTTGTCGGAAAGCCCGACACGGGCGACTGCAATATTCTCTTTTTCGAGTTCCGAATCTCCTTCCATAAGGAAAATGGCCGCTGCTTTTGCTTTCATTGTTTTAACGGTACTATCAACAATTAAATGGAGCAACTCGTCATGGCTTTGAGCCGTACCAAAATCCCTGCTCAACTTACTTAAACTGTGGAAGTAATCTATTGATGTGGTCATTCTTGTCTCCTCTTTATTTTAGATTGCCTCGGTAATTTTTTGGATTAATAATGATCTGCTTCGGTTGACCTTCTGTCTCCCTGTTTTAATATCTGTTTTTGCAAGTGGATTTGCTTGAATATTTTGTTGTTCAGGTGCTTTGGATTCAACAAACGGCTTCTGAAGTTTTACTGCCGATTTACGTTTTGTTTGTACTTTTTGCCGGGGAGATTCCTCCTCATCGCGATCTTTCAGCCAGCGGACAATTTTGGGGGCAAATTGCTTCTGGGCTTTGGAACTGACGTAAATTCCAATGTGACCGGTCTCAATGCACACATCTTCAACATCCTTACTACCCACGGCGCTGGTCAACTGTTCGCAGGCTTCCGGCGGAACAAGATGATCGAATTTGCCGTAAAAATTTAACAGCGGCATGGTGAGTTTTTTTAAATCGACACGTTTACCGTCCAAATACATTTTACTTTGAATGAGAAGATTTCTTTTGTAACAGTCTTCAATTAACTGGCGGAATGTTTCTCCGGGCACATCCGGACTGTCAAAAATCCATCTTTCCATCCGCATAAAGTTTTCCACGAAGTCTTTATTGTCCATGAATTCCGTAAAACCAACATATTTATCAATCATTAAGCGCGCCGGGTTAAGGAGAAGAAAACCGAAATTCATCAGGTCGCCGGGTATATTGCCGAAGGCATTGATCATTTTATCTACGTCCAGATTCTTCATCCAGACATGCAACAGTCCTTTATCAGTGTCAAAGCTGGAAGGGGTAACCGTGGTAATCAGGTTTTTTATTTTATCCGGATGCAGGGCGGAGTACATTGTACACATGCTTCCGCCCACACAAATACCCATCAGATTTATTTTAGAAATCCCGCTTTTTTCACGAATAAAATCAACAGTGTTGTTTATATAGCCGTTAACGTGGTCGTCGATGCTGACATAACGATCCTTGCGCGTCGGATAGCCCCAGTCCATCATGTATAAATCAATGCCTGATTTAAGAAAGGTTTGGACAACGCTTCTGTCCGGCTGCAAATCAAGCATTGTTTCCCGGTTGATAAGGGCATATATGACCAGCAGCGGCGTTTTAAGCTTGTTTTCTGCGGTTTCCGAACGGGAATAGTGCTTTAATTTGATCCTGTCTTCTGCATAAACGATTTCAAAAGGTGTTACAGCCGCCTCGGTATTGAGCGGGCTTAGTAAAATGTCGGATGCCCGGGAAACACGTTTTTGTGTTTCTTCAGTGCTTTGCGCTAATTTTTCCAGTATAAGGTCAACGGGAATTTTTGCCTGTGCCATAAGTTTCCTCCTGCAATCGAAACCTCAATTAAACGGGTTTGACCTTTTTTTCGAGTTCTTTTACACGTTTTTTTAAAAGATAAAATTCTCTGTATAGCTCATCCATCTCTTTAGTCGTAGGTATCGGTAAAAATTGTAAAATATCTCGTAAGGCCTCGTTTTTAGCCACAACAAAATCCTCCATTCTTTCCAGAGTATTATGTAGGGCATCGGTATATTCATCTGATTTGAAAAGACTCATGTAGTGTCCTTCCAGAATCTTTACCCATATAGCATAATTATCTTTTGCTTCCTTTGGTAATTCCCCTTTCTGAGCCATATCTTGCAGTTTTTCCTGAAAAACTTTAAAAGACTTCTCAATAGGCAGATAGATTATGGAGAGAAATTCAGCCAACGTTGTTTCAAAGAGATTCTTCTTGTCGAGCATCTCATTGATTCTTTCCTGATAAAATCTGGTGAGTCCCATCTGTGGTATGTAAAAGTACTGCCGGAGTTCTTTTTCGTAAATGTCAGTTAATGCTTTAAATACTTCCTGATCCAGGTTATCAAAATTATAAGCTTCCGCCCGGCGGCCGATATTTCCGGCTTTTTCCAATATATGCGACTGTGTTTTAAAACCTGCATCCCACCCGGACTTGGCCATTTTTAAAATTATTTCCGGCAATGTATTAATAGCATTAATGGCGGCGGCGGTAGATTCAGGTTCGCTCATCGTTTTGGAGAAGGATTTCATTAAGTTTATGTTTTTCTGCCATTGTTCTATAAAACGATTGCTGGTTTCAGCTTTAAATTTTTGTCCGTCTTCTTCAAATGCCGGCATTGTCTGAGCTGCCTTTGACCACATGTCAAACGATGCTTTAAGCCATGATGGGAACAGAAAATCAGGTTCTTTCTTTTTGTTGTCTTCGGGCATAATTCACCTCGTTATTTTTTCATTTGAAAAAAGCGATAAAATTGAGTAATTTTGAAGAGACGTGCACAACCGGACATACAACTACAACTAAAGAAGATTGAAGGGGCTCCTGTATAATCATGACATTAATTCTCCAAAATATTTGTCAGAAATACTATCCCTGCGCACTTGTTTAATTTTTAATATAGAAAAAAAAATTTGTCAATATTTATCGGGTTCTGGAAATTTGTAAAAAAATGGGTAAAAAATGAGTAGAAAAATGAATACTGGACAGAAACAAAATAATTTGCGATTTTACTATCTAATCAATTAATTCCAAAAGTATCTCGAAGATTAAGGGAGTGTCTTTATGCAGAGAGATGAAATTGCCCGGGAAGAGAGAATAACGCCGGATAGACTCCTGGCTGTAATTGGCATTTCACCAGCTGATAACCTGCAAGGATTTTCTACCGCAATACCCTGGAAGAGCAAAATGGTAGGACTTCAGGTACGAGGGTTATTCGGCTGTCAAAAATTGCTTGATACCGTCAGCAGGGATCTTTCTGTTTTTGGCCCATGGGCTCTGGCTGCCGCCTGGCAAAGCAGCTTTATGGATGCCTTTGTAACCGGTCCAATTAAGGCGCATGCGCGCATGGCTGTCGGTTCGGGTAGAAATCCGGATCTTATCGCCGATATGAACGGTTGGATGTACAAAAGTTACTCTCGTCTGATTTACACGTTGACCGGATTTTTTATTAAGGATTGTAAGTTTGACCGGGAAAAGGCGCTGTTAACATCAACCACGAGATGTGGAAAAGAATTTCTTCTAAATTACATGGAAGAATTTGGCCAGATTGAACATAATTACAATAATGTGGGACTGACCCGTCTCAAAGCGATGAAGGAACTTTTAAAGTGCCTGCTGGTTTTAATTACGGAAACTCCTTTTGCCGATGGGGAATTGCCTTTTGCCAAGCGCAATCCCGATGGAACGTTGGCAACATCATTTGAGCAGTATCTCGCTGAAAATCGCACCCGACTGGAAAATCTCTATCGTGAAAATGCTTATGATATAAAAGAATTTTCGGAAAGAGCAACCGGGGGGAAAATCGGTTGTTCCGAATATGAATATGTCAAGGGATCACGGATCCACCGGGTCAGGTTACGCTACTACCCATTGCCTGCCGGAATTGAGGCGAACGGTAAAGTTATTTACATGTGTGCGCCGCTGATTAATAAGCCGGAACTGTTTGATCTTGCTCGCGGGAAATCCGTTATTGAGGGGATGCAGAAGGAAGGTTACCAGATATACCTGATTGATCATGGCGATCCCGGATGGGATGAAACAAACCTGGGCCTGGATTTTTACGGCAAAACATTACACGACTTTTATGTGGATATAATTAAAAAAAGACATCCTGGGGCAGAAATATATATTATGGCGTATTGCATGGGCGGTACCCTGGTTCTGCCATATCTTGCCAGGCGGGCCGAGGAGCTGAAAGCCGCCGGTAAGCCGATGGATATTAAAAAAGTGGCGCTGATGGCGTCGCCGGTGAAGTTCGATGATGAAGACAGCGGTCATAAAGCCATGCGTTCGCTGATCCGGGCAAATTACGATCCCCTGTTGATGCAAGAACTTTTCGGGGCGGTTAATATTCCACCACAGTTAATGGAAGCCGGGATGAATGAAATTCAACCGGGTGTGCAATACACCGTTATTCTAGGTTTTTATGGACGTGCAGAAGTTGCTGAAGCCATCACGGATGCCGTACCGTTTCTTTACTGGCTGACCCATGGAACTAAATTCCCGATAAAGGCGCATATGCAGTGGATTCAGAATGTATATATGGACAATCAGATTTATGAAGGAAAATATTGTTTGCCTTCCAATAATCCTGATTTTGACAATAAACCTGTAAATATGAACATGCTCAGAGAATCGGGCGTTTCGATCTTTGATTATCGAGGAACAAGAGATCCTATTGCACCGGCAGGTTCCTGTGTCGCCTGTGAAACCTGGGGACAGGTGGGATGCGGCAACGTGAGAGTTCTCAGCCCCGGCTTGGACCGTATAATTGAAAAAAACATCGGTCATATCTTCGTAGTCAGCCGCAAGCATCTATCGGAGTATCTCGACGCGGTCAATGCTTTTTACAGCTTTTAAACCCGGATTCATCAGGAAAGCTTCTACGGCAGGTTGCTCTAGAACAAGGGGTTGTGCAACCCCTTGTTCTGTGGGACATCAAGCCTTATTCCGTCTCTAATAATTTTTTCCAGTCGAGTGTTGGAAACGTTTCGGTCAGGGAATGATCGTCTTTCACCAAGTGGTGCTCCAATCGGCTGAAGACTCTTTCAGCGATACCCTTAACTTCATAAGGATCGACGATGTCATCTTCCGTTCCATGATAAATTGTTACGGGAATGTTGATCTGCCATCCTGCACCCGGGGTGAATTCGGGAAGCATCAGCGCCGGCGCCAGCAGGATCATTTTTTGCACCCGGTTTTCATTTTGCAGCGTAAACTGGGCGGCCATCAGGCCGCCGTAGCTTGATCCCACGAGAATCAGATTATCTTTCCCGGCAAGCAACTTCGCCAGTTTTTGCATCCTTTCATTAAATTCGCCGAAATAATCATCAACAATCATTTGGGGAAAATGTTTGCGGAAAAATTGTCCTTTGGTACCTTGTGACGTGCTTTCGAGTCCATGAATAAAAACTAATGTATGAGTCATCTTTTTGTCCTTTAAAAATTTTTTTCAATTTTACATTGATCCAATTATGACAGTATGTTAGGAGTCGCGCAAGAGGAGATTTGATTATGGCTTTAGTTTTACCTTTTCGAGCAGTTCGTCCGCAGCGCCGGTTTGTATCAGATGTTGCCGCCCTTCCTTACGATGTTATGACCCGCGAAGAAGCAATAATTGCTGTTGATGGAAAACCATTGAGCTTTCTGCATGTGGAAAAATCGGAAATTGATGTTCCCGATCAGACCAGGGACCATGATCCTTTAATTTATGAAACGGCGCAGAGCAATTTTAACAAAATGCTGGTAGACGGCGTGCTGTTTCAGGATGATTCCCCCTGCTTTTATATTTATCGCCAGCAAATGGGTTCACAAATTCAAACCGGCATTGTCGGCGTTGTAAGCGCCAAAGAATATGATGAAGGCAAAATCAAGAAACACGAGCTCACCCGGCAGGATAAGGAAGACGACCGTATCAACCATGTAAATAAAGTTGATGCGCAAACCGGGCCGGTATTTCTGACATACCAGTCCAGTCCGCAGTTGAATGCTCTGGTTGGGCAAGTGACAAAAAACGACCCCGAATATAATTTTACCGCTGAAGACGGTGTGATTCATACCGCCTGGCTTGTATCTGATCTCCGAAAGATTGAAGAGATAAAAAAAGAGTTTTCCGCAATCGATGCTTTGTATATTGCCGACGGACATCATCGCGCAAAAGCGGCTTCCTCTGTAGCGCGCCTGAGACGAAGCAATGATAATTCTCAGGAGAACCGGGAATATGAAAAAGTCCTGGCGGTGCTCTTTCCCCATGATCAGTTAAAAGTTATGGATTACAACCGGGCAGTGCAAGACTTAAATGGTTTGACGCCGCAGGAGTTTAAAGAAAAAATAAGTTCCGCTTTTGCGATTACCGATAATTTTGCTTCGAGATCACCGCAACAATTCCATGATTTCGGCATGTATTTACAGGGCAAATGGTATAAACTGACGATCAAAGAAGGAATATATAATGATAACGATCCTGTAGCCCGTCTGGATGCGGCAATATTACAGGAACATTTACTGGCGCCGGTTCTGGGGATTAATGATCCGCGCACCGACGACCGCATTAAATTCATCGGCGGTATCCGCGGTATGTCCGAACTGGAAAAGCTGGTGGATAAAGATGGGTTTGCCGTTGCTTTTTCTCTTTATCCGACCACCATCGAACAGGTAATGAGCGTGGCCGATGCCGGAGCCATCATGCCGCCCAAATCCACCTGGTTTGAACCGAAGCTGCGCAGCGGCATGTTTGTTCATAAGCTATCATGATGATAATAAGTGTTTGAATCACTTGGAAATCTTCCAGCTATGATTTGTAATTAAAATCATAAGCACACAGTTCGCTCTATCTTACATTTTACAGGCATGAAATGACGTTGGCTGAATCTGAAACAGTGGAGCTGAAAAAGTCAACCAGTGAGCTGAAAGCGGGGATAGTTTCATTGGTAGCTATGCTGAACAAGCATAAGCGGGGCGAGCTCTGGTTTGGAATTAAAATGACGGCACAGCCGTCAACCATCATATTTCCGAGGCAACTTTACGGGAAGTCTCCCGATCAATCGGTGATCACATCGAACCAAAAGTTTATCCATCCATTGAAAAGGTTATGGTTGACGAAAAGCCTTGTATCAGAGTGATGGTGGAGGGAAAAGATGTTCCTTATTATGCCTATGGTAGAGCCTACATCCGCATGGGCGATGAAGGCCGGCAGTTGAGCGCCAGGGAACTGGAAAATTTCATCCTGCATAAGAACCGTAATCGTCTTCATTGGGATATGGAAATTTGCCCTAAAGCAACACAAGACGATATCAGTAGTAGCAAGCTGAAACGATTCCTGAAATCATGCGGGCTTAAATACGATACAGTTATCAATGCCCTCGACAAACTCAACCTGTTCAAGAACAATAAACTGCTAAACGCCGCCGTTTTGTGCTTCGCTAAAAAACCTGAAAAATTCTTTGCCAACGCCAAATTACGTTGTGCCACATTCGGGACAACCGATACAACGGTTACTCTGGATATGAAAGATACCACTGGTGACGTATTTGCGCTGATCGAAAAGGCGGAAGAGTATATTTGGGAGCATATCAATATTGGTATGCGTGTAGAAGGTCTTTTACGTATTGATGTTCCCGAGATTGACCGGGAGGCGTTTCGGGAAGCCATAATCAATGCTTTCTGCCATCGTGATTATCGTGAATATGATTCGGTCAATATCGCCGTCTTCAAGGATCGTCTGGAAATTCGCAATCCCGGCCTGCTCTATGGCGGACTCACTGTTTCGGATATCCGCGAAAAAATGGTTTCTGTCAGACGCAATGAACTACTGGCGGAACTCTTCCAGCGCAGCCATCTGATCGAGAAATGGGGGCGTGGAATCAAAATGATCCTGGAGCGGGAGCCGGCAACAGAATTCGAAGAAGTAGGTACAACCTTGTTTGTGGCAAGATTCCGGCGAAAACCATCTGCATCCGGTCTTCCCGAAACAGGTGGAAAAACTACCCAGAAAACTACCCAGAAAATCCTTGATCTGATTGCTGCAAATCCGTCCATAAGCCGGAAAGAACTTGCGGAAAAGATTGGAATTACAGCAGACGGCATCAAATACCAACTATCCAGCCTGCGAAAGAAAAAACGGTTAAAACGCATCGGCCCGGCGAAAGGTGGATATTGGGAAATTATCGGAGATTGATGTCGATTCAGCTTTGTCGTCTTACTACCAGACTTTCCTTGACATGCCGGATTACGTTTCTTATAGTTCATTCCGCTTAGTAATACCAATTCTAAATCAAAGCGCTATTTTTGTTGGCGTCGTCGTCGGCTTCCTCAATGTATGTAAAATACGTATCATCGCCTCCTCCTTTCCGCCGCGGTATCATCATTGAATTGGAAATGGAATCAGATGTCATGCCGGACTTGATCCGGCATCCAGTTAATATTCCTAATTACCGTCACTAAAACTATTCTTCAGGCCGGAATCCGGCACATCATAGAGATTAAATATAGCCGTCGTGCGTAGGGTGGAACAAGCACAGCGGTCTTGCCACCCGCATGGGTGGTTCCATCAATTAAAACATATCAGGTGGATGCGCTACGCCTCATCCACCCTACAGCTACAGATTTCGTTTCACTCAGATTCATGGCAAAAACGCTTCCAATGGCCGTGCCAAAGAAATAACCATTTTGGCGTATTTCGGGGACGGCTCTGCTGATCCGACCGCTTTCAGCTATCAATACCACAGGCGGCTTCCATGGAAAGATTATACTATATTGGGTTGGACATTCACAAGAAGACAATTTCGTATTGTGTAAAGCAGGTTGACGGTAAGATTATGCAACAGGGTAAATTGGCGGCAGAACGTAAGAC
>JBDKUX010000041.1:0-13764 GCA_039679455.1 Smithella sp.
AACAGCAACTCCTTATACCAAGTTGCATTCTTTACCTAACTTTGTTGGCCGCGTCGTCGGCTTCCTCAACGTATTAATAATACGCCTGCGGAGCCTCCTCCTTGCCGCCGCGTTATGCTTTGAATGCAACTTGGTATTAAAATCTTGATCTGAGGGGTATATTTCACATGTGGGTATGTGCTGTCAATCGACAATGGTATATAGTATTTATAAAAATGATGCATACGACAATTGACATACCCGAACCTCTGGTATATTAACCAGAAAAATTACTTTTACTTAAGGGAGGATGTTGCTTGTGCTCTCCAGAACTCTTCTAAATAATAAAAAGCGCTATCTTGAGTATAATCGTTTCCGTCAAAAAACATTGTTAACAAATTCACCGAAAGACGGCCCGGTAATTCTTTACATGCTGCCCTGGCTGTTGAGCGTCAACCTGCCTTCCGTTCCGGGCTATATTAAAGACTTAAAAGAACCGTTTCATGTATTTAACATAGAAGAAAACAGAGAAATTCTAAAGCATGAAGCATCTTTTAAAAAGGTTTTTGACATCATTGAGGAAAAATCATTAGTCCGCCATCATTCACAAGCCCCGCAAATTCTCGGAATTTATACAATCGGTTCGGCGGGAACGGTCAGTCAAACGCCTCACTCCGATTGTGATATCTGGATTTGCATTGACAGATCTGATTTCACCGCCAAATCTCTGCAGCAACTGACTGAAAAATTAAATTTACTCAAAGACTGGCTGGATACCCGATTAAAACTTCCCGTTTACTTCTTTTTAAGCGATATAAATGATATCAGGCAATGTAAATTCGGAAGTCTGGATTTTGAGAGCTCCGGGTCAGCGCAAAAAAATGTTTTAAAAGAGGAATTTTATCGCACAACAATTTTCATTGCGGGCAAGATCCCTTTCTGGTGGGTCTGTTACGACCGCAACAACACTGTTGATTATGATGAATTGTTTGCTCAAATCACGGGCGGCGACTTGGGGGATCGCGATTTTATTGATATGGGGAACCTGACGGAGGTGAATCAAAGTGAATATTTTGGTGCTTCACTCTGGCAGTTTAACAAATCTCTGACCCGCCCGTTAAAGTCCATCATTAAAATGCTTCAGTTAAAAATGTTTTTGGAGTCGCCGGAAGATGATCTTTTATGCCATAAATTGCGACGGGTTATCTTGGATGGTGATGATAAGACACCCTTTCCCGATCCCAGTATATTTGCCATGAACGCCGTGCTTGATTATTATTCTCGGAACGCCAAAGAGGAATATTTTGAATTCATTAAAAAATGTTTTTACCTGCGCTTTGATATAAAATTGCTGTCGAAAGCACAGACATATAAAGAAGAGACGGTAATGCAGGTCTTTAAAAAATACAAAATTGATCGCAAGGATATTTATCGCCTCAATGAGTTTGATTCGTGGCAATTGAAGGAAAAGGCCGCGTTTGGAGAATTAATGTTCGATTTTCTCATTGATATTTACAAGGATATTGTTCGGATTCAAAAGGGCAACAGCGGTGAAATTGCGCCGCAGGATTTAACAATCATCGGACGCAAACTCTCCTCTACTCTGCAGACTAAAGAACATAAAATTTCCATATTGCATGTGCCCTCGGAAAATATAAATTTGCCGGTGCTGACTTTTGCGCCGACAGGGAAAATATGGCAGGTTACTTCTTCCGAGGGGCAATCATCGACGGTTATTTCAAATCAAAATATAATATCTTGTATAGCCTACATTGTCTGGAATGGCATCTACAGCCCCGTTCAGACGAGAATGGCGCCTAATCAGACAGCGGTGACGATCCAGGAAATTATAAATCTGGGAAGAATGATCAAAGATGTTTTCGGTACTTTCGATATATCCGGTGTTCATTTTGGTAATTTCCTGCAGAAAGAGACGATTACCAAGATGCTGCTTGTCGTCAGTTTTGAGAGTCAAAAAATGAATATGGATGTTCAAGATTTTTGCGTCATCTATAAAAATAACTGGGAAGAACTTTTTGTCCGCCGATTTGCTTCCATCGAAAAAATGAAGTCATTTTGGGTTAGTCTAAGCAAAACTTCCCCCAGTGTTGACGTGCAGTATTACGTTCAAAGAAGTAATAAATATTACGAAAAAATAATTGAGCGTGTTAAGTACATGGTGACGCAAATGCTGGCAACATCATGAAATACCTGTAAATAATCAGCGGCGCCAACCCAAATCCAGATCCAGATCTTTCGGTGCTTCCAGTTCTATCGTATTTTGAATGGTTGTCTTTTGCCGGGCAGGTATATCGACAATCCAGACAAACTTGGAGTGATCTTTCTCCGATGGTTCGGGATTTTGTGTGAATGTCAGCTGAATTCTCTTATCGCGGGCCTGCGGCACCGGTTCCTCAATGCGTAGTTTGATCTTGTTGCTGCTCGAATTTTTCGCTTCGATTAACCATTGCCAGAGTTGGGTTTGCTTATCCTGAAAAACGGTTTTTGTGCCTGCTTTGCTCGCCAGAGTGGAGCTGGTCACGGAAATCAGCGGGCTGGTGCCGAAGTAGAGCGTTCCTTCGTCCCCGGCAAAGGCGAAATTACGCTTGCCTAAGACTGCTCCATCGATCAGGAATAAAGCCTCACCGGAAGGTATTTCCATGGAATTGGCAAATTTAACTTGAGCACGAACAAAAGCCTGCTGGCCCAGGCTGGGACGAGCCAGAAAGAGGAAATCGGCAGGCCAGTTTTCCTCCTTGATTTTCATTCTTTGCCTGGCGCCTGCGGAAAGGTCTTTTCTGCCGATAGACCACACCGAATAAGTGGTTTTCACACTTTCCTCAATGGCGGCTTCATCGTTATCCGCGGCGGCCTGTGATTTCTTTTCCATTGCCATTGGCGCTTCCGGTATATCCTTACGCGTTGATTTATAAACCCGACGAGGACGCTTTTTAATAATCCAGTCCGGTAAATCGGGAGGTGTTACCGTAACGGCAGGTTGCAAGGTGGCCAGATTTATTTGAACTTGTTTCCAGTCAACGCCTGTAGACTGCCACAATTGCGCCTCCCAGGAGAAAGAAACCCTGTCTTGCGCCGGCAGCGCTTCGAGCCGGTAAAGGGGTAGCCAACCGCAACCGCCAAGATTGTAATTGTAGGAAAGAACTATTTCTTTGCTATAGCCGGAGAAGGTCAGCGTTGCTTCCCAGGCTGTCTCTTTGCTTCCGGCGGCCTTATCCAGGGCTTCCTGAAGTTCTTTGAGTTGTTTGTCAATTTTTTCCGTTTCAGCTTCAACGGCGAACTTTCCCTGACTGGACTTTTTGACGTTTCTGCCGATGGCAGCGGATAAATTATCGGCATCGGCGACAGTCTTTGTCTTCGCCTTGGTTTGCATTTGCCAGAATTGCAGTTGAACGTCCAGAGCCTGCATTTTTGCCTGCTGCTCTTTGCGGTCATTCTTCAATTTATTGATTTGTTTACGCAATTCGGAGATTTTCGCTTCATCCTGGCGGGTAACGGGTTTTATCTGAATATCGTCAATTTTTATCCGGCTGGCGGCGGGAAGAGAGACGACGAGCGATTCCGGATCAGCCTGGGGCGGAATTGTTATGACTGCCCGGCACTTCTCATTATGGGGACATTGCGGGTGCAATTTGGTTGTTTCCAATATTTTGGCCGAGTTGGGAAAAAGAGTGGCTTCTTTAACAGCAGTGTGAGCATAAGAAGAGAATGATAAAAGAAAAGATATTAAAACCAGAAATGAAAAATATTTTTTTGACATCATGATAATCATCTCCTTCAGTTCTGAAAGCTTTTTTTAATATTTACGGCAATTTCTCTTACTTTCTGCATAACTTCAGTTTCGTCTATTGTCAGGAGCCGACGGTTTTCCATGACAACTTTACCGTTGATGATCACCGTATCGACATCGGCGCCGTTTGCGGCATAAACAAGATGCGAATATTCATTATAAAGAGGCGTCAGGTGCGGCTTGTTCAGACCGATGATGATGATGTCGGCTTGTTTACCCACTTCCAGCGAGCCGTTAATTTCCCCCATTCCGAGAGCTTTGGCACCCTCTATGGTTGCCATGCGGACAACGGTTTTGGCATCCATTACTGTCGGATCTAGTCGTGCAGCTTTATGCAGCTTGGCTGCAGTAGACATTTCTTTAATTATATCAAGCGTGTTGTTGCTGGCGCATCCATCCGTGCCTAAGCCGACAGTAACCCCCGCTTGAAGCATATCCGGCACCGGCGCTACGCCGCTGGCCAGTTTCATATTACTTGCAGGGTTATGAGAGACTTTACAGCCGTACCGGGCAAAAAGGCGCATATCGTCTTCGGAAAGATAGACACAGTGGAATGCAATGAACCGTTCATTAAGATAATTTATTTCTTCGAGGAAGGAGACAGCCCCTTTGCCGAATTTCTGCCGGAGCTGTTCTTTTTCTGCCTTATTTTCCAGTAAATGAATACCCAGCGCGGTCTGATAATCGTCAGCCAGTTTTTTGGCGGCGGCAAGGAGGTTTGGGGAGCAGGTGTATAAAGCATGCGGTTCAACAAATATGTTTATCAAAGGATCATTGCGCCATTTTTCAATGAGCATACGGGTGTAAGCCAGACCTTCCTCCGGGGATTTAAAATTCGGCGAAGGAAAATCAAAAAGGACTTCACCCAACAGACAGCGCATACCGGCCTGTTTTGCAGCCCGAGCCGTTTCGTCTTCAAAAATATACATGTCGCAGAAAGTGGTGGTTCCCGATTTAATCATTTCGGCACAGGCGAGAAGCGATCCCCAGTAAGCAAGGTCTTTATTGACATTTTTGGCCTCGGCCGGGAATATGTAATTATTGAGCCAATCCATAAGCTCCAGGTCGTCCGCCATGCCGCGGAAACAGGTCATGGCGGCGTGAGTATGGCAATTGACAAAGCCGGGCATTACCAGAGAATCTTCGGCATTGATTGTTTTTTTAGCTTTATACTTTTGGACTAAATCCCCGGTCTGTCCGACGGCAATTATTTTGCTGTTATTGACGGCGATTGCCGTTTGATCAAGTTTCGTATTGTTGGAGTCTAGAAGAAGTGCCTTCCCGCCGGTAATTAAAATGTCGATTTCGCGCATTATGGAACTAATTCCTTGTTCAGTCTTCAGTCTTTAGTCTAAACTACTACTTAATACAGACTCGTCGCACTTGTTTAAAATCCGTCAAGCCATTCAAAGACTTAATAATACCGTCCTGCAGGAGGGTGGTCATGCCTTCCTTTATAGCCTGCTCCCGCAGGAATTCGACTGCCGAATGCTTCTGGATCAGTCTCTTGATTTCATCGGAGCCCACCAGAAGCTCATGAATTCCCATTCGTCCTTTGTATCCTGTTCCGTCGCAGGCGCTGCAGCCTTTGGGGCGATAAAGTTTCAAGTTGTCATCGTAGGGAATATTTAACTTGGCAAATTCTTCCCTTCCATACGCTTCCACGATTTCTTCATACTCTGCTTTTGTTGGATGATATGGTTCTTTACATTGTTTGCAGAGGGTTCTGACAAGACGCTGGGCAAGAATACCTAAAAGGGCGTCGGCAAAATTGAGGGGGTCAATGCCCATGTCCAGTAATCGAACGATGGTTTCCGGCGCACTGTTCGTATGTAATGTGCTGAAAACAAGATGGCCGGTAAGCGAGGCTTCCACACCAGTTTTGGATGTTTCAAAATCACGCATTTCACCGACCATGATAACATCGGGATCGGCGCGAAGAAATGCCCGCATGGCTGCAGCAAAATCAAAACCGATTTTAGATTGTACCTGTACCTGCCGCAAACCGTATTGAGTGATTTCCACGGGGTCTTCGGCTGTCCAGATTTTTTTGTCCGGTGTGTTAATGTGGCCCAAAGCGGCATGCAGCGTAGTGGTTTTACCGGAACCGGTGGGTCCGACGACCAGTATCATGCCGTAAGGTTTAGTGATTACGTTGATCAATTCTTGTTGATTGCGCGGAAGCAGGCCCATGCCATCCAGGGGCATGGTTTCCCCTTTGGCCAGAATACGCATGACAACATCTTCCACTCCGCCTTGCGTGGGAATAGTGGCGACACGCAATTCGATTTCATCGCCGGTGGAACGCCGAAATTTGATCTTTCCATCCTGGGGGAGTCTTTTTATTGTGATATCCAGGCTGGACATGATTTTGATTCGCGAGATGAGAGCGGCCCGGTAACTGAAGGGAACAGTCTGATAAAGGGTGCAGTCTCCGTCGACGCGGTAGCGGATTTCAACATTTTTCTTGCCGATATTGGGTTCAACGTGAATATCTGAAGCACGGCGTGAATATGCATCATTAATAATTTTGTTAACAAGCTGCATAATAACACTGTCCGATTCAGTAACCGCATCACCGCCGTCCTCATCTTCTATTGTTGCATCATCATCATCCAGTTTCCCTAGGAGTTCGGTAAAGGAATGTTCGTCTTCCGGTGAGTGATAAAAAAGATTGATATATTTGATTATATCTTCCGGGAACGCCACATCATATTTTACTTGCTTTGTTCTTAAAAGGCTTTCGATCGTGTCTCTTTTTAATATATTGTTCGGGTCATCGATGATCACATGGATGGTGTTGTCTATTTTTTCCAGGGGAACCCAGAGTTCACGGCGCAAATAGTCCTTTTTCAGATTTTTTATCAAATCCCCGGGTATGACCGTTTTGTCACTGTAGGTGATAAAACGGCAGCGATAAAATTCTTCGTAGGAACGCCCGATATCTTCTTTGGATATTTTATACTTGCCCATGAGATAATTTTCCATGGTTTCTTTTTTCTCACGGGAGTCTTCCCAGGCGCTGTCCAGTTCTTCTTCTTTGAGCAAATCACGGTTGATTAAAAAATCAAATTTTGTTTTTCTGCGGTTGGTAAAACGCTGCTGGTTATAAAAGGCAATGCCGAGAACTTCGGAAATCTGATGTACAAGATTTTTGTCTTCTTCTGAAAACCTGCTTGTGCCGATTTTCCTGTTGAGAATTTGAATTACTCCCATCAGTTGATTTTTATTAAAAATCGGAGCGGCAAGGATTTGTTTTGTTCTGTAGCCTGATTTTTTATCCCAACTGACATCAAAAGATAGTTCACTGTCAATTGCTTTAAGTTCGTTTATATTATATGCATCACTGATATTAACGACTTTACCCGTATTGGCTACATATCCGGCGATGCTTTTATTGCTTATGGGGACTCTGATCTCTTTTAATTCCGTTCCCCCCGCCAGAAACATGGAGTAAATTTCATTGCGGATTTTATCTACAACGTAAATTGTTATTGATTGGGCGTTGAAAAGATGAAGAATGCCATCTTTCAAATCAACAAGAATCTGTTTAGTATTTTGAGCGGCATGAATACGGTTTGTTATTTCCTGCAGAGCTTTGCTGAGCCGGAGTTTTTCGTCAACGCTGGTTACAGGCGCTGATTGTAACTGAGTGTTTAGCATTAATTAATGTGCTCCAAAATATTTTAACCCGCTGTAACTATTTTAGAGAAATCGGCAATTCTATGAAATGTGGCTGAGATTTCAGAAAGAAGCGACAGCCGGTTAAATTTGACCTTTTCATCTTTGTCCATAACCATTACGCCATCAAAAAAAGCATCAACCGGGGGACGCAGCCGGGCCATTTCTTTTAATGCTAGGTTAAAATCATTTTTTTCGATGCAGCTGACTATCTGTTTTTCGATTTCCTTTGCCGCAGAATATAAGTTTCTTTCGGCATCCGTAGCAAAAAGTTTAGGGTCAACTTCGGGATTGCAGAAGTCTTTTAAAATATTGTCCACACGCTTAAAAGCAATGGAAATCGGTTCAAACTCGGGGTTGGCGCGAAATTCTTGTAATGCTTTGATTTTTTCCGAAGCTGCAACAAAATCGGTCAAGCCGCCTGCCAAAACGGCTTCCACGGTGTCATATGAATAACCCTGAGCGATTAACTGGTTTTGGTAACGGCCGGCAAAGAATTCCCGAACGTCTTTTTTTACTTCTGCAGCCGGTTTTTTCAGAGTTTTAGCCTCATCCAATAATTTCAGACTTTCATCGATAAGAAAATCAAGCGGCAGGGCATAGCGGCGGGCCAGAATGATATTGATTATACCCAGTGCCTGCCTTCTTAAAGCGTAAGGGTCGGCTGTGCCCGTGGGCGGGAGCCCCACTCCGAAGAAACCGGTGATCGTGTCCATTTTATCGGCTATTCCGACGATGGCTCCTTCATCAGTCTGAGGTAAATCACCGCCGGCGGCTATGGGAAGATAATGTTCGTAGATTGCTTCGGAAACGACCGGTTTCTCACCCGACAGACGTGCATATTCACGTCCCATAATGCCCTGCAATTCGGAAAATTCACCGACCATTTGTGTTTCTAAATCGGCCTTGGCCAAAAGCGCGGCACGATCAACGGTTTCTCTGATCGCCGGATTAATTGTGCCGGTGATTACTGCCGCAAGTTTTCGAAACCGCATGACTTTATCGTAAGAAGTGCCCAACAGTTTATGGAATATAACTTTCTTTAAGGCATCCAGACGTGTCACCAGCGGCACTTTTTGATCTTCCTCAAAAAAGAAACGTGCATCAGCCAGGCGGGCGCGGATAACTTTCTCGTTCCCTCGTGCGATTATGCTCAGGTCGCGGGCTCTGGTATTGCTGACAGCAATAAAGTAAGGCAGTAAAATACCTTCGGCATCGGTTACCGGAAAATATTTCTGATGAGAAATCATAGTGGTTGTAAGAACCTCTTTCGGCACCTGCAGGAATTCCCGGTCGAAGCTGCCGCGGATAACAACGGGATATTCCACAATAAATGTAACGGTTTCCAGAAGATCATCGGTATAGAAAATCTTACCGCCCACTTCGGCCGCCGCTTTTTCAGCGTCTTCCCGAATTATCTTTTTTCTTTCCGCTGGATCGACGATAACAAAATTTTGTTTCGTCATTTCTTTATAATCGGCAAAATTCTTAACGGTAAATGAATTCGGGGCCAGGAAACGATGGCCGTACGAACAATTGGAACTTTGTACAGATTCTAAATGAAGCGATACAATTTCTCCCCCGTAAAGAGCCAGTATCCAGTGAATGGGACGGGGAAAGCGCAATTCGTAATCCGCCCAGCGCATGGTTTTACGGAAGGGGATTGATGTGGCCAGCTTTGTCAGGATTTCCGGCAATAAAGAGGCGGTTGCCTCGCCGATGATGGTTTTCCGGCTGGCGAGATACTCGCCTTTTTCAGTTGTTACTGTCTCCAGTTGGGATATGTCCAAGCCTTGGCCTCGGGCAAAACCGAGAGCTGCTTTGGACGGGTTGCCTTTTTCATCAAAAGCAGCCTTTTTGGCTGGCCCCAGTTTTTCTATAGTCTGATCTTCCTGTTTTTCGCCAAGTTCGGCAATATGAAGGCAAAGGCGGCGAGGCGTCGCCAGAACCTGGATGCCGGAGAAGGGAATTCTTTTTTCGGTAAATGATTTTTTTGCTATTTCTTCGATGTCAGTGATGGCTTTAACCAAAAAAGCAGCGGGAATTTCTTCCGTTCCAATTTCAAAAAGCAGTTCTTTGCTCATTTTATTCTCCCGATATGATAAAAAAACATTACGCTCTGTTTTAACTCTTCTGTAAAAGGGGATAGCCCATTTCTTCACGCTGTTTCAGATATAACTCAGCGCTGACTCTGGCCAGATTTCTGACGCGGCCGATATAGTTAGTCCGTTCGTTAACGCTGATTGCGCCGCGGGCATTCAGCAAATTAAAAATATGCGAGCATTTCAGGCAGTAATCGTAAGCCGGTAAAACCAGATTCTTCTCGATAATTTTCAAGGCTTCCTCTTCATACATGTCGAATAGTTTTCTTAACATCTCAATGCTGGCAACTTCAAAATTGTAAGTGGAAAATTCGACTTCGCCCTGATGATGAACATCGCCGTATTTAACATTATCAGACCACTGTAAATCATAGACGTTGTTGATGCCCTGAATGTACATGGCGATGCGTTCCGTGCCGTAAGTCAATTCCGCGCACACCGGATGCAGATCAAAGCCGCCCACTTGCTGAAAATAAGTAAACTGCGAAATTTCCATGCCGTCGAGCCAAACTTCCCAGCCGAGTCCCCATGCGCCTAATGTTGGCGACTCCCAGTCGTCCTCAACAAACCGAATGTCGTGTTCCAGTGGATCAATGCCAAAGCTTTTTAGTGAGTTCAGATAAAGTTCCTGAATATTAATTGGCGACGGCTTCATAATTACCTGATATTGATAATAATGCTGAAGACGATTGGGATTCTCGCCGTACCTGCCGTCGGTCGGACGCCGGGAAGGCTGAACATAGGCAACATTCCATGGTTCCGGTCCCAGCGCACGCAGACAGGTAGCCGGATGAAATGTTCCCGCTCCCACTTCCATATCGTAAGGTTGCTGAATTACACATCCCTGGGAATGCCAGTATTGTTCCAGGGCGAAGATCAATTCCTGAAAAGTCACGATTTCCTCCTTGCCGTTCTAAGAGAAGAACGAACCGGTTTAAACTATACTTATTTTTTCGGTTAACTTTGTTGCTCGAGTTACAGACTTCGAGAATACTTGCATAATATGCCTTGCTGCCTCTTTGTTACCCTTTAAAAGCAAAAGGTTATAAACAGGCATTTAGACCAATGCGTTCCTAGCATGAGAGATTTATGGTGTCAATATGAAAGGGTGATTATTCTAACAAAGGAAGCAGCTTGGCATCATTAATTAATTTTTTTGCGCACCAGTGCTCCAACCGGTGCCTTGATTTCCAATGGAAGATATATTTGGTTGCCGCCATGAACTGCGGTAAGCCTGTTGCCGTTGAAATCAATTATTGCCGAGACATCTATTTTAACAGTATCTTCGGGCAGTAAGAGTTCCAGTTTGTCACCGACGATCAGATGATTCTTAACATCCAGCAGAATCATTTTTTTTGTGTCGTCGTATTTAAGAACCGTTCCCGCCGGTTCATGAGTTTGGATATGTTTTATATCAGGACTCGTTGCGGTTATTTTCTCTTCACTGAAAGCGAAACCGGTCGTGTATCCCCGGTTTGATATCTTTCCAAGCTCATCCATCCACTGAGGATTGTGATGATAATTTTCCGGATAACGTAACAGACTATCCAGCGCCTGCCTGTAAGTTCTGGTTACCATCGCTACGTAATAGGACGATTTCATCCGTCCTTCGATTTTGAGGCTGGCCGCGCCGCAGGATAATACTTCCGGCAGATGTTCGATCAAACATAAGTCCCTGGAACTCAATAAATAACTGTAGCGTTCGTCCTCCTCAAGTATCAATGGATCGTCAGGACGGGTGGATTCCTGCAAAAGATACTCCCAGCGGCAAGGTTGACTGCAATCACCCTGGTTGGCGCTGCGCCTGTTGCGGAAGTAGGAGAGAAAACAGCGTCCCGAGTAGGCCATGCACATTGCGCCATGCACAAAAACCTCCAGTTCAACTTCGGGTACCGCTGCGGCAATCTTGCCGATTTCTTTTAAATTCAACTCCCGGGCCAGCACAATTCTCCTTACCCCCTGATCGCACCAGAAACGCACCGCTTCAATATTTGTGGTGTTGGCTTGTGTACTCAAATGGATAGGGATACTTGGAGCTGTAGAGCAGATCAGTCTGATTATTCCGGGATCGCTGACAATCAGGGCATCAATGTTAACAGCGGCAAGTTCGGGAATTATATCTTTTGCTTTTTGCAGATCGGAGTTGCGGGCAAAGGTGTTGAGGGCTCCGTAGACCTTAACACTTTGTGCATGGGCAATCCTGATCCCTTCCGCCAGGTCGCTAAGGGACATTTCGGCTGAATCTGCTCTCAGACTCAGACCGGAAACTCCGGTGTATACGGCATCCGCGCCATAAAGGACGGCTGTTCTCATTTTCTCTAAATTACCTGCGGGAACCAGCAGTTCCGGTTTGTTCATTCCATCTTCTTCCTGAAAAGAATATCATTAAAGCCATATAAAACTTGCGCAACGGAAAAATAACGTCACCATCCGTCTACAGTGCTATTTTGGTGAACTATAATAAGAATAAACATAAGTGTCAAAGAAATTGGTTAATGTGTCAATGCTTATAGATTGTCTCGACGAACAAAAATTCTTTGACATATAAGTTTAACTTATCCTATACTCCCACGGCTTATATTGGAAATCTTTACCATATAAGTTAGTGGATGATAGCCCTATCCCGTGAAACGGAAAAGAACAGTTTTCAAAATATGAACCCGAAAAGGATGCGTCTATGACACTTGCAAACTCTATAGGGAAACGGATTTTATTGACATTTGTATGTCATTTGGCACTGCTTGTTTCCGTCCTTCCCTTACAGGCGGAAGATCAGGCTACGGCAGAAGAAAAAACAGTTGAAGCAAAACAGGTAAAAATATCCTCTGTTGAGGATGAACAGGCTGGAGTATTGGGAATAGCCCGCTACTATGCAAAACGCTATAAAGGAAGAAAAACCAGCTCGGGTGTGATTTATGATCCGCAAAAACTGACGGCAGCACATCCCACGCTGCCACTTGGTACAAGGGTTAAAGTGGTGAATCTTACGAATAATCGCTCGGTAATTGTTACTGTCAATGATCGTTGCCGCAAATATAAAACACCATTTATAGATTTATCACGACAGGCGGCGCATCAGCTTGATTTTCTCAGACAGGCAAAAATAAAAGTCCGGATTATTCCACTTGAATCAAAGATAAGATATTAATAGTAGGACAATCGGAACTTAAACAAACACGGAGTCTCTTCTTTGGTTAATACCTCTATTCTCATAATAAACAGATATTTATTTTCTTAATAGCTAAATTTTCTATCCATTAACAGTCTATTAAATCTATATTGAAAATCTATATAATTAGGTATAGCAATATATACCATGAGGTATAGACGTATTATTTTTTCAAAATTACTTTGCTCAATTAGATCAGTTTGGCTCTTTAAAGTTAAAATACTGACAAAAATCAGTGTCAACAGGGATCATTAAATAAAAACAATGATATATGCTTCTGATAAGTTTGCGCAACTTGTTTAGATTTGAATACACGACATCACTTATTTACTTCAAAAAAGAACGAGGCGGAAGAAAACCTTCCAAGTATGATTGGACCATTAATGCCTGAAGGAAAATTAAAATTTTACCAACACATCAGCAATTTTTCTAAGCAACTGAGGCAACCCGTTTTTAACCCGCATATCATCGTTTTGCTCGTATTATTCACCAGTAATTAATCAAGGGGTTTTTCTGAATACATGACTTTGTACATTTACTCAACAAGGACAAATGAGGCGGAAGAACGGCTTCTGAGGATTATTGAACTATTTATACCCGAAAAAGAATTAAAGTTTTATCGAAACATCGACGATTTTTCTAAGCAACTGAGGCAACCCGCTTTTAATTCGCGTATAGCGGTTTTGCTTGTATCTTCTGAAAGCGAGTTGCAAGATATTATCACCATTCAGGAACTCTTAGAGGACTCAAAAATAATCCTGATTATACCCGACACAAATCCGGCTACACTGGCCAGAGGACATACCCTAAGACCGAGATTTTTGTGTGACTGCAACAGTGATTTTGTGAATGTTGCAGCGGTTCTTTGCCACATGCTCAGAAAGCTGGGGCAGGACAGGCAGCCATTGCTCAACAGAGCGGAAGATAAAAAACAGAAATATTAATTAATAGAAATATTAACATTAAAGGAGATAAAGCATGAAAAACAGAACACTAGCATTTAAGTTGATTGCCGGTGGAATCAT
>JBDKUX010000042.1:0-12283 GCA_039679455.1 Smithella sp.
TTCCTGAGGAGAACCGGCGGCCGACAACTGTCTCAATGTCCATGCTTTTCCACGGTACATATTGGCATGCAAGCCACGGGTAAACGGTGCCTGACCGGCGTATCCCAGATCGTTTTCATAATCAAAGCCGGGATTATCCAGCGGTGTGTAGGTCAGATCTCTCGGAATATCCGATCCCATGATTGTCTTGGGGATCACTGTATAAGTTTTTCTATCTTTCTCTGAGACAACTGTGTTTTTCCATGTGTCGAAGCTCGCCTGTATTTTCGCAAGGGCTTCTTTGCTGTACAGCGGCGTTCTGTTCTGTGATTTAATAAGATCATTCAGAATTTCTTTTGTGGTTTTTCCACTCATTTCCGTCCTCCTTTAAGATACTTCCGTTAATGTCAAAATTCCCCTTACCGTTTTTTGCTTCCTACGATAAAACCTCCTTTTCTCTTTTGTTTATAACCTCTGCTTACCGCTTCTTTTTTATTCACTACCTTTTAGCCGCCAAATTACCGCCATTGACGGCATATTTGTTTTTCGTACAGTATTTTATGTTATCATCGACCCCGGTCACCTAAAGCGACCTCATTATTTTCAACCCTTTATCACTTTCCGGAAAGATGCTTGAAATGCGCACCTAACCAGTCGATTATTTGCAGGGCCGACGAATGTGGGTCTACCTTTCTTAACGCAATCTTGTTGACCATTTCGTCGAGTTTACCCTCTGAGGCAAACTCCTGGTTACAAAAATCACTTACATAGCATTCCACATTTTTCAGCAGTTCTTCTCTTGCACTTATTTTCTTGCGCTTTTCCATTTCACCGCTGGCCAGCAGATATTCTTTATGCTTGATAAATTCGTCGGCCAGTTCATCCGCACCTATCTTCTGAACCGCCTGGGTAAGAACGATGCTCGGCTTCCAAGAGTTTGGTAAACGATCCCTCATTCCCAGCATAAATTCCACTCTGCCAACTACGTTCCCCGCACCTTCTTTATCAGCCTTATTTACAACGAAAATATCTGCGGCTTCCAAAATACCGGCCTTGATTATCTGCACCTGATCACCCGAATCCGCCGATAAAACCAAAGCCGATGAATCAACAATCTTGGTAACCTCTACTTCCGATTGTCCTACACCAACCGTTTCCACAATAACAACATCCTTACCCATGGCATCCATAATGTGGACCATGCTGATAGTCGATTTCGACAATCCGCCTCTCCAACCTCGCGAAGCCATGCTGCGAACAAAGACGCCATTATCTGTGATATGATCCTGCATTCTCACCCGGTCACCCAGTACGGCGCCGCCCGTAAACGGGCTTGTGGGATCGACGGCAACAACACCAACGGTCAAATCTTTTTTTCTGAAAGCATAAATTAAACTATCGATCAAGGTACTCTTGCCGACACCTGGAGGTCCTGTAAGGCCGATTACATGTGCTCTACCGGTACTAGGAAAAAGCAAGCCCAACTCCCTGAGTGCATCAGGCTTTTCGTCTTCGACACCCCGCATGAGCGTTGCAGCAGCTAAAACATCACCTTCTAAGATTTTCGTTACATTTTTCATGGGCTCTCCGAATAGATTATTCTTTATATTCCTTAAAAAATAATTGTCAAGATTTTTATGTAAATTTATTAGGTTTAATCCCTAATAAACGTTAAGAAACAAATTATCACATTGGATCCCAAAATGGTTTCCAATGTTCATATTCGTGATTGTTGCTACTCGAGGACTGCTTTGAACTTGTAATATGCTCGGCAAGGCAGGTAGCGTCGCTGAAACGAACATGCTGCCGATTTTGTAAACAGATGCCTTATTATCTGATACGCAAGCAAGAAGTACCCCCCGAATAACCGGCGCTTGACAATGCTATCGCATCTGTTTTTTCTGGAACCGCTCTTTGATTTCCGATACTGTGGTTCCTTAGTTACAAGTTGTCTTATTGTACACACCAATATACAAGCTAAAATAATTTGTCAAGAAGTATGTGAAAATATTTTTGAGTTATGGAACAACCGTGAAGCTATTATCCTTAATGTTCCAGTCCAGATAAAAAATTTTGGTATCCCCGGACTTGAATACGGCTATCCGGCGTCCCGACATCACCAGAACGCTTTCCCCGCTGCTGAAATCCAGATCCGGTTCCTTGCCCGTTCGATTGTTGACGATCAACGGCAAACCCGTTTCCTGTGTGCGTGCTTCCCAATAACCGTTTGGTCCCATGTGTCCAACCTGCGGCCAGTTTGCAGGCGACAGCAGAATCCGGGCGCCCTGCAATTTATGGCGCGAGGAGACATCCGCTTTGTAGGAATCTGCACAAATAAGCAACCCGACGGGAATTCCATCAACGATAAAAAGGTTGTTTTCCTGCCCCGGCGTCGCCCAGTTTTCCGCAGGTCCGTTAACGACCCGGTGTTTACGATAGGTGCCCTGAATCACACCGTCTTGTCCGATCACGGCGACACTGTTGTGCAGCTTCCCGGTAGTGCTGTCCCTTTCGACAAGTCCAATAAAAAGCGCAACCCGATTATTGCGTGCTATGCCGGCGAGTTTGCGAACCCATTCATTGGGAAAGTTTTCAATCCAATCTATCCCGATCTTCTTTGCAAATCCATAACCTGTCTCGGCTAGCTCCGGAGTCATTATCCAGTCGGCTTTTCTTGCAGCCGCTTCGCTGATCGCAGCTTCGATACGGCTGCGGTTATGGGCGACTTCGCCGGGGCGTGCAGCAAAGTGCACCAGGGCAATGCGGATGGTGCCGGGTGTCTTGTTCCTGATGTTATCAGCAGAATCCGCGCACCAACCATTGTCGACCATGCTCAGTCCCAGTAACACAATCGCTGATAATACTAAAATTACTTGAATACGCGTCAGTTTCCTGCGAACATAATATATTGTCGTTTTGTTGAAGTTCATTTTACAAAGTACCCGGAAATTTTCCATATACCATCGTCCTCCAGTTTGGAAGTGACTGTCTCTATGGCCCCTGTTTTGTTCTCAAATACCGTATTGAATTCAATGATCACATACTCGCCATCAGGCACGCCCGGTAGTTTTTTTGTATAAAGGCTTCTGTAAAATTGTCTGGAAACCTGTTTTCCAAGTGGATTACGTGCCGAATTAATCATTTTTATCCACTGTTCCTGCTGTACCGACTGTCTGAATATTTTGGAAGAATCGTTCCAGCTATCCGCAAATCTGCCGTCATCAACCATTTTGAGCCATTTCATTGCCGAGTCAGTCGCCAGCTTTTCTCTCCTGCTGTTTTCGGTTAAGTAAGGTTTTGCGCCTGGCAGCAGAAAGCCGTTCTGTTTGCCCAATGTCTCCACAACAGCCTCATATGTTGCCTTGCCGATCATTTCGCCAATTTTGCTATGCCCGCCTGTGTAGGTAGCCTTCGGCCCGGTAACACCCGAAACAACTATTATGCTGTCCGTACCTGTTCCGGTTGCCTGCACACTTTTGGTGTAGCTGCTGGGCACCTTCAGGTCTTCCAGCGCTGCGGTCTTGGCTTCCGTCATCGTAATTATGGCGCGTGCCATGGCCCCGTCGGTCAACACGGCATTGGTCAGCAACACAATATTAATGGTTCCTTTCGGCTCCTCGCCTTCTATATGCGAGCTTTCATCAACACCGGTTCTGATGGCGTTGGTCTTGGCTCCACCTGTCGCCAGCACTGTAACGGTTAACGGCTTGAATTCTTTGGAGACAACCGCCAGGTTGTCCATATTGGCAGCTGTCGCCATCTTGTTGATGTCGCTTTTTTTCAACTTCAGATCATCGGCAACCTTCTGCTGCATGAATTCGGTATATAGTTTACCGCCGCGCCCGTCCTGCGACATGAATTTTTCGCTGACCTTCTGCCAGAGCAAGGGATGTGCGGAATGGTTCAGGACAGCATAAGCATCCACAAAACCGTCGAGTGTTCCCAGAGTTCGCCGCTTTTCGGCGAACTGCACTACCAGGGATTTCTCCCAGAGTCCGTCGCGTTCGGCTTTTAACACATAAGCTCTGGCCCGCAGGTTTTCCGGAATTTGAATATCCGCGGCCAGCAGCAGCGCCGGCATCATAACTAAAGTTAAAACAACAGCTATTAACTTACGCATCAAATCCTCCTGTAATCAGTTTGCTGAAAATCAAGTTATTTTGAATCCCTTCTCCAAAGCAATCTGGAGGGCCGCGCCATAGGCGACTGTGAACTGGGGCTTTGGGAAGACCTTTATCTCGCGCTGCAACTCATCCATCAATGACTGATGCAAACCTTCGTTCAAAGCCGGCCCACCGTCGAAGTAAATATCGTCTTCCATATTGAGAGCGGCCGACATGGTTCCAATCCGGTTGGCTATGGACAAATGGATTCCTGCAATAACATCATTGATATCCGTTCCAGAACTCAAGAGGGAAACCAGTTCGGTTTCGGCAAAAACGGCGCATGTACTATTTATAACTGCGGGCGCGGCACTGTGCATACTTCTTGAACTGAATTCATTTAAGGGTATGTCCAGAATTCTTTCGGACATCTCAAAAAAACGGCCGGTACCCGCGGCGCACTTGTCATTCATTTTAAAATCGACGACCTTGCCGCTGCCGTCAATTTTGATTATCTTTATGTCCTGACCGCCGATATTAATAATCGTTCTGGCTTTGCCCCCGCCGGCTATATGCGCGCCCAAAGCATTGGCGGTTATTTCGTTTACCTTTTTCCCGGACATGCCAAACAGAGACTTGCCGTACCCCGTTGTTGCTATCCCATTAATATTCTGCTCCTGCAATGAAAGTGCAGCCAGTCCTTCCTTGAATAATCTTTCACCTACCCCGGCGCTGAAAGCCGTGGAAGGTTGGGTCTGCGACCAGACCATTGCACCGTTTTCGACAAAAACCGCCTTGATTGCGGCGGAGCCGATATCTATTCCTGCTGTTATCATCGTACCACCTTTTTATTGAATTACTGCGCTGAACGCTTCCAATCGCAGTAGTAAACTTTTACTGTCCTCACGCGACTGGTCGGTTTCAATGCGCAGAAAATGAAAACCGTTCTCCCGGAGCACCTGCTCCATCTTGAAGCTGCAGATGTCATAGGGATGACATCCCTTGAGGATATGCAGGACAAGGCCGGAAATATTCCTGTCCCGCATTATCGCCATGATATTATCCAGCCGTCTTTCATTATCTGCATAAGTCGGGCAGCTGCAGCCCAGATGGTACTGCTCCGCCAGAGCCTTTAGCAGAGCATACTCCGAATTATCTTCAGCCAAAGGAACACCGGCCAGGATGCGCTCCGAAGTGCAAAGCTCGTCGGCCGCCACATGAATGCCCGCATCCTCCAGTAGCTGCGGAATCTTCAGATTGGGAAACATCACCGGGGAGCCGGCCAAAAAAACACTGGCCTCCGGACAGCACAGCCTTCCGGACTGCGCCTGGATAACTTTATTGACGTTGCTTGTCCATCCCTCCACATCTCCCATCATTAAAGCATTGGTCATGATCATGCACCAGAGAGCCGGAATCTCTTTTCTGCTGCGCGCCTCCAGCAAATTCCTCAACGCCAGCCGGGCGGCGGCATATTTTTCCAGGGAGAAACGCAGGTTTCGTCTTGACATCTTTCTGCCTGATTCTTTCTCCAGAAAGTCTTTAAGAAGGTATATTTCTTCGATCCAGCGTTTGCGCCCTCGCTCGCTCTCTTTTATATGCGGAAGTTCCATGAAATGGATCTTCCCGCCATGCGCCTCCAACAATTCCGGAAATCTGACCATCCAATCGCATGTCCCGGCAATTACGGTCAGATCCGCCAGGGATTCGATGGAATCACCCATCAAGAAAGAACTCAGCGACGACTTGATAATCGGACAGGCCAGCGCCGGCAGCCTGGAGGCTGCAACATCCTGTCCGGACACTGTACTCGAACAAAATCTGTACGGGACAAAACCCAGCGCATCGAATATTTCCAGCGGCGCCTGGAGGCAGTTCAAAGCGGCAACCGGCCTGTTTATCTTCTGACGAAATTTCTCCGGTTCGGCGCGCAGCGAAAGTATGTCCAAAAAATAATCATAGTGGGGCAGATAGTCGCCGCGCCGCTTCAAAAGCGCCGTCTGCGCGATATACTCCTGCCGGGTCTTCCTCATCACAACCTGTTGCTTTGCTTCCGGCACTTTTAATAAAGGATTATTCATCGTGACCGTCCCCCGGCCAGTTTTCTTATCGCCCCAGCAAAGGAGGAAGTAAACAACGTCCATCTGAGCCACTGGAAGGAGAGGGTGCCGTCCGTTGGACAGGACTCGGCGCACTTCATACAGGCCAGGCATTCCGGAGACATAACATTTTGCTTTGAGGTCTCTGTGTGAACCGACCGAATGTCCACCGGACATATCCTCTGGCAATTGGCGCAACCGATGCACGTCTTGACATTTTTGCTGAAGCGGACAAAACCAATTCGATCAAAAATGGAGATCAGCGCCAGCAGCGGGCAGAAAATGCAAAAAAACCGGTCCTTGAAAAACATTCCGACGAGAAATATCGCCGCCAATACCATGGAGAGACTGGTCATGAAAATAGTAATTGAGTTTGTTGTATCAATGGAAAAATAATCGGTTCGTCCGGCAAACAGGGGCATAACAGGTTTGGCCGGACACATCTGGCAAAAAGGAAGAGTGAAATCATCATGCAACCCCATGTGGGCGATAAACAGCGGAATCACCAGCAACAAGGCCAAAAAGGCATATTTAACCGGTTTGAGCCTGTCGGTCTGCATCCATGACCATTGCGATTCCCGTATTCCCAGCTTCCTGCGCAGGGCGGCGATCCAGTCCTGCAGAGTACCAAAAGGACAAATCCAGCCGCACCATATTTTACCCAGCAGCAGAGTCAACAGCAGAAAGCCGGTCAAGACCAGCAGAGCTTCCAATCCCCGGGATGTAAATATGGCCGCCAGCGGCATTTCCATTCCCCAGAAAGAGTTTTGCAGAGCCATCAAATAACATTGTCCCGCGCATCCGCTGACGTAGGGGCAGGAAAAACAAGGCAATGCATGACCAAGCCGTAATCCGGCACGGCCGCCATAGGTCAAAACTGCAAAGAAAAGAAGCTGCAGAGCTGCTCGGAGATTCGTTATGTTCATGCCTGCCGCCCCTTGCGCCGCATCCAGATTACTGTTCCACCTGTAATCGTTGCCGTTGCGCCGAAGAGCACCAGCCCCATGTCCGACTGGAAGTGGGACAATCGGTTCCTGTGGAGCCGCAGGGTTCGCGTAGCCACAAAACAATCATTCCCCTCGTTATGGACGGAAACGAGGAAAACCTGTTTGGCCGCTTTCTCACTTAACCGGTTCAGCGCGGGGTCATCGGGCGGTACATAGACGACCCGACCGGCGGAATCCGTTAAATACCGGGTGGGCTGGAAAGATTCATCAAATACGGTTATCATTGTTTTTGGTAACACACGTCTGCCCAGGCACAAAGTCACTTCAAGAGGAGTTTCCGTCTGCGGCCAGTAGTAGAAAGGAGGATTAATACTCATACCCAAGCCGAAAAACCACGCAGGCGTAAGCGTTTCCGCTTTTGATTCAGCTTTCGCCCCTCTTTTGCGGCCAAAAACGAAACAGTTGGTTTCAGCTGTTAAACATATTGTTTTCCCGTTTATCGCACTCCGCGCCTGAACACGGACGGCAAAACTCCGGGGTGAACCGGTGGAAAGCTGAATCATCCACCTGCCGCCTGTCCTGATCACAGGGGTAGCCTGATAGACCAGTGGTTTCGTCTGCTTCACCGATGGCCCAAACGCGGGCAGAGAAGCAACTCCAACAGTGACAGCAGACAGATTCTCCAGGCAATTGCGCCTCTGAATGTTTTCGCAATGGATTTCCAGAGGAAGCATAACAGTGCCGTCCGACAGAGCCTGTTCTTCACCGTAGACAATCCGCAGATGCGGGAGCTGCACATCGGCATCACCCACCAGCGCGGATTGCGGCATCATCAATATCAGCAGAACAAGCAAAAAAGGCACGGAACACAGCAGAGCGGGAAAAACAACCGCTCGACCGGATTTAATCATCACGGTCATCCTGGAGCGAAAAACGAACAGGGATTTCCACTACTGAAGCCACAGCCATGCCTAAGCGCTTCGCCGGCTCGAAAAGCCACGCGCGAACTGTAGACAGCGCCGACTGATCCAGAGAAGAATATCCCGAAGACCGTTTAAGGCGAATACTGCTCACCCGGCCGTCCTCCCGGACTTCCGCCATCAGGACCACCAGCCCTTCATGCCCCCTGGTGCGGGCCTGATATGGATAAGGTGGACGGGGATTTGACCGGTATCGCGGTACGGCAGAGGTTCCCCCGGCGCCGCCAGCACCGGGGGCGCGGGCTGTATCCGGATTTGCAGCCTTCCCGAGTGATTTGGTATCAATGCTCATCGCCGATGAAGACCCGCTTGCCTTCTCCGCTACCTGCGGAACAACCAAAGGAAGGGGTACGGGAGCAGTTTTCTGCTCTGAAGTTTTCGGTATTACATGGGGTTTTACAACTTCTTTCTTTTCCACTTCTGCCTTACGCTGCACGGCAACAACAGTCTGCTGCGGGGAAGACATTCCCTTCTCAGTCACCAGGGTTGCTTGTATGATGGGCAACCGATCCAGATTATTCCTGACCGAAATGGGTAACGAAGAGACCATGCAGACCAGAAACAATACCAGGGCATGGCCCGTCACCGACAGCACCGCCGTAGTTGAAAAAGATTCCATACCACTTGCATCAACTCTCTCGAATAATTGTTCTTTCATTGCTACACCTAATATGTCAGTTTTATCCCGCCGAAGAAGCCAATACCCGGCTCCCCGTACTGATAAATGGATTGATAGTGTTCATTCGTGAAATTACTGATCCGTCCCGTCAACTGCATCCACTTTGTTAAGTCATAAGAAATTGCGGTGCCGTATATCGTATACGCAGGCATAGTGTAGTTATTACTGGCATCCCGATACCTTTTTCCCACATACTGCATGGAAACGTTCCAGTTCAACTTGTCTATGGGGCGAATATTCACGGAACCGCCGGCGGTATGATGAGGCCTGTAAGTTAATTGTTTCTGAGTGGTATCGTTTTTCGCATCCAGATAGGTATAATTGGCATTCAGCGACAACCACGTCAAAGGCCGCCAGGTCGCACTTGTTTCCACGCCTTCCGTGCGAGCCTGCTGAACGTTGGCGTATCTCCATGTTGTCATATCAAATATAATAAGATTATCCAAATCGTTCCGGAAATAGGTGGCCGCTAAGTTCACTTTATCTCCGAAAAGGGATTGGTCGATACCAAAATCAAACCCCTTGCTCTTTTCGGGAGCTAGGTTCGTGTTACCGTAATCCGGTTCATAGAGCTGGTAGAGAGAAGGAGCATGGAAGCCTGTGCCGTAGCTTGCCCGTACCTTTGTTCCCACCTTCTCGAACAAATAGGCGCCCGCCACTTTGTACGTCGTCTCCTGCCCGAACTGTTGGTGATGGTCGGTGCGAACGCCGACGGTAATGTTGGCATTCTCAACAGGAGTCCATTTGTTCTGGATGAAGGCGCTCTTGGTCCGGGCCATTACATCGTTCAGGAAGGACTGGCCACTCTGATTCGACCCCGTCTCGTGAGTATAGTCCAATCCTACGGTCAAAATGTCCTTATCGCCCAGGAAGAAGTTATTCTGCCAGGAAGCAGTCTTGATATTACCTTTGAAGCGGGACTCAAAGACCTGCGTGGTGCCGGTGTAGATACCCGTGCCGTCCCCAAAGTATTCCCGCTTTGAGTCGGTGTTGCCCAGCTTTAATATGGATGTCCACCACTTGGTAAAGTCCTGCTCAAAATTTGCGGAAGTAGTCGTTAAATGGGAATATTGCTTTCTATAGTCATCCACACCGCCGGTGTTGTCCAGATCCGAGTTGGATCTATCATCGTAGAAGGAGAAGCCAACCCGTGTTTTGTCGGTAATACGGCCGTTAAGCTTCACCGAAACGTTCGTATTGTTGTAGTAGTCCATTTCCGGGTTCGGTTCCACATCCGCTTTGGAAACGCCCTGGCTGTCCAAACGGGAAACAGAAGCGCTGAAGTCGATCTTGTCTGTCCCGCCCCGGAAAGCAACATTTTCCTTAAATGTTTGAAAAGAACCTCCTTCAAAACCGGCCGTAACCGTAGGTTTCCCCTTCCCCTTCTTGGTGATGATATTGATAACGCCGCCGATGGCGTCAGAACCGTAGAGCACACTCTGATTGCCGCGGACAACGTCAATGCGTTCGATATTGTCGGTCGGCAGGTCGGCGAGATTCACTTTGCCGTCCGAACTGATGGGATCGGCCACCCTTACACCATCAATCATCACAACCGTGTGGGCATTGCTCGTTCCCCGCAGGTAAATGGAAGTCGATCCTCCATAGGAGCCGTTCTGATTAATGTTGACGCCGGGCACATCGTTGAGAACCTCAACCACTGTCTGCCGCCCTTTGCGCTGAATTTCTTTTTCCGTAGCCACGGTCACGGAATCCGCCACCATGCGCAACGACTCTTCCACCCGGCTGGCTGTAACAATAGTCTCTTCCATACGAATGGGCTCACCGCCGGTTTTTGCCGTTGCTTCATTTTTGTCCGCAGCTAAAACAAATCCGGGCAAGAGCAATGAGGTTCCCAACAGCAGCGACAACAACTTTTTTCTTACCTTGTGCCTCATGTTACTTCTCCTTTCCCCCTCGGGAATAAAAGTTATTTAATCCATCAGGTGAGTGTTCTGGCTTGCGGTTTTTCCTGCATCCACACCTTGCTATCAGGAAATCATTGGATTGGCGTGGATTTCGTTCCGCTTACAGTTGCGGGGCAGCGCCGGATTTAAACCGGCTTCCTCATACTGACGGTCTTATAAGCTTAACAATGTCAAACGTCTCTATATCAGGCTAAAAAAAATCCCCGGGCCTAAACTGAGGTCCGGGGATGCCGTTTTTCATCTTCGGTGCAACTGTGACTGTCTCCTTACCACGGTGACAAGTCTGTGCAAAATTCACAAGAAGGTCTTCCGGCTTCCAGATCATTTTACTTACCGCGTCTTCCCATTCCGCTTGAGCGAAACAGTGACACTAATGCGGTTTTCATCCCTGGTTACGGCGGCGGGTCCGCGACGGATTCTCACCGTCTTCCTTATTATGGCCTATATGGCCCCTTGCTGTTACGTACTTAACACGGGCGTCCAGTTGAAGTCAAGATTTTTTAGTCTTTTTCCCATGCCATTGCAAATTCGTTCCGCTTACAGTTGCGGGGCAGCGCTGGACTCGAACCGGCTTCCTTCCTTCGATGGATGTGAGCTCAACAGTGTTATCCGGGGTCTCCCGGTTTCCAAACTCTTATCAACTGCAACAGCTGTTTCGTAAACCTTCATGATGTTCTCTTTTGTTATGACATCATCAGGATCTCCTTCACATTGCATACGGCCGCTGCGCAGCATAATGATTCTGTCACAATACAAAGCGGCCAGGTTGATGTCGTGCGTTATGGTGACAACAGTAAGTTCCTGATTCATGTTCAGCTTTTTAATAAGATCAAAAAAATCAACCTGATGTTTTATATCGAGAAATGCCGTCGGCTCATCGAGCAGCATTATTTGCGGCTGCTGGGCTAACGCCCGTGCGATCATGACTCTCTGATATTCACCGCCACTTAAAGCGGATACACTTCGGTTGATCAAATGAAGAGTATCGGTCATTTCCAATGCCTCGTAAGCAATGCGGAAGTCCGTTTCCCCTTCGAATCTCCATTTGTTGAGATGCGGTGCTCTGCCCATTAAAACAACTTCATGAACAGAGAAAGGAAAGGTCATGTGGAAATCCTGGGCAACTACGGCAATTAATTTCGCCATGGCTGACCTTTTCATCTTTTTACTGGAAATGCCGTTTATCCGGATTTCACCTTCTTCGGGCTTCAGAATGCCGTCGATCACTTTTAGCAGAGTTGTTTTTCCGGAGCCGTTGGGCCCGATGATTCCTAAAAATTCTCCTTTCCGGATATCGAAAGAAATATCTTTTAAAACCCATTGGGAATTGTAGCGAAATCCAATCTGTTCAATGGTTACGACGGACATAAATCAGGCCTTCCTGCGCAAAAGATAAATAAAATAAGGAGCCCCACACAGAGCGGTAATTACGCCCACCGGTAATTCAGCGGGGGCTATCAAATTTCGGGCAAAAGTATCGGCAACAATAAGAAATGAACTCCCGAAAAGAATGGAAGCGGGTAAAAGCATCCTGTGGTCGGAGCCCAACAGTATTCTCATCATATGGG
>JBDKUX010000043.1:0-34030 GCA_039679455.1 Smithella sp.
GCGGGGGAGAGCCAGTGGAAATGACGGCGGTAGAGTTTAATATTTTGGAAATGCTGATGCGCAATGCGGGAGAACTGGTAACACGTGATGCCCTGGCACGGGAAGTATTGGGTCGTCCGCTTTCCCCATATGATCGAAGTGTTGATGTACATGTAAGCCGGTTGCGTAAGAAGCTTTCTTCTGGTGACGGCAGGACGGAGCGTATCAAATCAATACGGGGCGCCGGTTATATCTTTGTGACTTCGTTAGCGTTGGCAAACGATACAATAACTCCATTCGATATATTATCTGATGCATTGAGAAATAAAGAATAAGATTTTAATGAAAAAAAACAGGCTTTTTTTCAAAATTTATCTTTGGTTCTGGCTGACAACTATTGTTTTGCTTCTGACGATTTCTGCAATAGACATAATGACTCAATCCGTTCGGGAAAAAGAGCATTTGCAATATTTTGTCGGCCGCATCCTTGTGTTTCAAGGGCAACAGGCAGTAAATGTTTACGAAAATGAAAACGCAGAATCAATGAGGCGGTTTCTTGAACACATGGGAAGAATGCCCGGCTTTCACATGTACATTTATAATGAAGAGGGCAGAGAAATAACCGGACATAAAGCATCACCCCAGATATCTGCGCTTGCAGCGGCGGCTTTAAAAGACAAGACAACGGACACCATTATTTCCACAGACAAAAATGTAGTGCTGAAAAGCATTACCAGCTACAACCGGAAAAAGTACCTGATTGCCGCTAATGTTCCGCATCGGCCGGTGAGATTACTACTACTGCTGGGTTCTCCTCCGCCTCCAGAGCCGGGATTAGGGCCGAAACCAGGACCGGAACCAGGAATGGAACCAGGACCGGAACCACCGCTGGGACCTTATGGAGGTATGTCGTTTCTTATTCTGCGTCTTGCGGCCATTCTGATTGTTTCAGGAATTATTTGTTATTTGCTGACCCGCTATCTTACTGCGCCAATTGTCAAACTCAGTGACGCTGCACATCGGTTTGCTGCCGGTGACTTTTCCATCCGTGTTAATTCGGAAATTGGCAAGAGAAAAGATGAAATATCCGATTTGGCTTCCGACTTTGATCATATGGTCGGCCGGATTGAATCTCTTTTAACATCCCAACGTACACTGCTGAGGGACATATCTCATGAACTGCGCTCGCCGCTGGCAAGGATCAATGTGGCGCTGGAACTATGCCGGAGCCGTTCGGAGGGGGAAGCGATAAAATACCTGGATCGCATTGGGCAGGAAGCAGAGACTCTCAATGAACTGATAGAACAGATTTTAACATTAAATCGTGTCGAATCGGGTGTTGCAGAAAGTAAAAAGGAGAAGATTGATTTGAATGATTTGATCGGTAAAATCAGGGGTGACGCCAATTTTGAAGCCGAAAGCAGAAAGCGGTCCGTACGCATTGTTAAGAGTGAACAATGTGTTATTACGGGTAATGAAAAGTTGATCAGGCGGGCGGTAGAAAATGTTTTGCGCAATGCCGTAATTTATACCGATCCGAGAAGCGCAGTGGAACTATCGCTCAAGAGAGTTTGGCTGGACGGATATCCTTATGCTGCAATAACAGTGAGGGACCATGGTCCTGGTGTGCCGGAAAACGAAATTGCCAACATTTTTCAACCATTCTATCGAGTTGATGGGGACAGAGACAGGAAAACCGGCGGGACAGGTGTAGGTCTGGCTATTGCGGATGCTGCTGTCCGGCTGCATGGCGGAAGTATCAAGGCTGCGAACGCTACCGGCGGTGGATTAAGTGTGGAGATTATGTTGCCGGTGGAAAAGTAAATGAAAAAAATAACACGCAAACAGCTTGCCATTGTGCTGACGGCTGTTGTTGCCCTCCTCGCTACAGTTCTGTTGGTCAATCATCATTTCTTTTCTAAAGACAAGGTCACGTATATTACGGCAAATGTCGAGAAGATAGATATTGAAGAAAGTGTTCTGGCCAGCGGTACCCTGAATGCTTTCAAAACAGTCGAGGTAGGAGCACAGGTTTCCGGCCAGTTAAAAAAACTGCATGTAGCTTTGGGCGATCAAGTTAAAGGGGGGCAGTTGCTGGCGGAAATTGATCCGGTACTGCAACTGAACACTCTAAAAGATGCGGAAGCTCAAGTAAAAAATTTAATAGCCCAGAAACGTTCCAAACAGGCTTTATTGAAACAGTACGAGTTGGCTTGTAAACGGCAGAAGCAAATGGTCGACCAGGATGCTGCACCTCGTGCCGATCTGGAAAGCGCCCAAGCCCAGCTCGATTCTACACATGCCGATATTGCTTCCCTGGATGCGCAAATCGACAAAGCCAAAATTGCCGTGGATACTGCCAAAGCCAATTATGGCTATACCAGAATCGTTGCGCCTATGGATGGAGTGGTCATTTCCATTGTCACCGAAGAAGGGCAAACGGTTGTATCGGCTCAGACCGCCACCACCATTCTCAAACTGGCTAACCTCAACACTATCACAGTCAAGGCAAAAATATCCGAGGCTGATATCGTACGTGTGAAGCCGGGCCAGACAGTCTACTTCACAATTCTTGGTGATTCCGAAACGCGTCATTATGGCATATTGCGCGCCGTCGAACCAGGGCCGGATACGACAACAACAACCGGCACCAGCAACTCCTCCGGCAACACCGGCTCAAGCAGCAGTACGAGTAATACAGCTATTTATTACAATGGTTTGTTTGAAGTTCCTAATCCCGATAGGAAACTGCGGGTGGATATGACGGCGCAGGTATCGATTGTTCTGAAAGAGGCCAAACAAGCACTGTGTATCCCGGCCTCGGCTCTGGGTGATAAAATAAAAGACGGCCGTTATATGGTGAAGGTATTGCAAAATAAGAAAGTTGCGATCCGACATGTTCGCATCGGCATCAACAATAATGTGAATGTGCAAGTACTCGATGGATTGCAGGAGGGCTACAAAGTTATCATCGGCGATTCTTCGTCTCTTTCCGCGGTGCCTGTGACGGCAAGGCCAGGTGCGCCTCCCGGCGGAGGACGATAGAAATGACTGAAGCTCTTCTTGAACTCAGGGAAATCAGCCGTTGCTTTTTGGCTGGAGAGCAGAAGATTACGGCCCTCAAAGAGATCAATCTGACCATTAAAGCCGGTGAAATGGTTGCTATTGTCGGGGCTTCCGGTTCGGGAAAATCCACCCTGATGAATATTATAGGCTGTCTGGACAGGCCCAGCGGAGGCAGCTACGTTATTGACGGCCAGGAAACCGGCAGTTTGGACGGCGATGCATTGGCCCGCTTGCGCCGTGAGTATTTCGGTTTCATCTTTCAGCGCTATCACCTCCTGCCTCATCTGAATGCAATTCAAAATACCGAAATACCGGCTATTTATTCCGGCGCGAAAAAAGCGGATCGCAGGAATCGCGCCCGGGAATTGCTTGCCCGTTTAAGTCTCAGTGACCGTTCGCATCATCGTCCGGGGCAATTGTCGGGAGGTCAACAGCAGCGGGTGAGTATAGCGCGGGCGTTGATGAACGGCGGAGATGTAATCCTGGCCGATGAGCCCACAGGTGCGCTGGATCGCAAGAGCGGTCAGGAGATGATGGATATTTTGCATGAACTGCATGGACGCGGTCATACTATTATTCTTGTTACTCATGATATGCATGTGGCTACCAACGCCGAACGGATTATCGAAATAAGCGATGGAGAAATTGTTCGCGATGAGCCTAATCCGGACACACCGGTGAAGAAATCCAAAGCCCTTTTAAACAGACAGCATTCCGGAAAACAAACAACCGGATTTACGGCCGGTTGGGAGCGCTTTGCCGAGGCCTTCAAGATGGCTCTTATTGCCATGTCTTCTCACAGGTTGCGAACATTGCTGACTATGCTGGGGATCATTATCGGAATTACATCGGTAGTTTCAGTTGTGGCATTAGGGCAGGGTGCGCGGCAGAAAGTAATTGACGACATCAGTTCCATGGGAACTAACGTTATTGATATTTATCCTGGCAGCGACTGGGGGGATGACAAGGCCGGTACAATTCGCACCCTGATTCCCCGGGATCTGGAAATGCTGAAATCCCAAGTTTATATGGATAGCGTTACCCCGTCAACCAGCGGCAGCCTGATATTGCGTTACCGGAATATAAAAGCCAGCGCCCAGATCAGCGGTGTTGGAGATCAATATTTCCGGGTACGCGGTATCGAAATAGCACAAGGTTACTCTTTTGGACAAAACGATATACAAAGGCAGGGCCAGGTGGCTGTTATTGATCAAAACACCTGCAAAAAACTGTTTGCCGCTGGTATTGACCCCATTGGCAAAGTCATTTTTATCGGCCGCCTTCCCAGCCTGGTTATTGGTGTGACGAAGGAAAAAGAGAGCCCGTTCGGCAGTAACTCGAATCTGAATGTCTGGGTGCCTTATACCACGGCAATGGGACGATTGCTGGGGCAGCAATACTTCAATTCCATCACGGTGCGTGTACGGGAAGGCATTTCCAACCAGGTTGCTGAACAGAGTATTATAAAACTGCTGAAACTGCGTCACGGGACAAAAGATTTTTTTACCAACAGCAGCGACACTATCCTGAAGACAGTGAAAAAGACAACGGCTACCCTGACCTTGCTGATTTCGGCTATTGCCGTTATTTCGCTGGTGGTGGGCGGTATCGGCGTTATGAATATCATGCTGGTTTCGGTAACCGAACGTACTCACGAAATCGGCATCCGGATGGCCGTAGGCGCCAGGCAGGGCGACATCATGCAGCAATTTATGATTGAGTCAGTTCTTGTCTGTCTTATCGGTGGCCTGATTGGAATCCTCTGTTCCTATGGAATTGGGCTTGTGTTTCCTTTTTTTGTGACTGCTATTGCGATGAAATTTTCCCTGTTGTCGATTGCTGCAGCATTTTTCTGCTCGACCCTGATCGGGGTGATGTTCGGGTTTCTGCCGGCGCGCAATGCCGCCAGGCTTGATCCAATCGAAGCTTTGGCAAGGGAGTAGCAGGAAAAAACCATGATCAATTTCAGGAAAAATCTATCCCGGAACATTCTCATAAGCTTACTGATAGCAAATATCCTTTTGTGCAGTTGCAGTCTGCTGCCCCGCAGCAATTATCAACGGCCGAATGTTCAATTGCCCGGAATGTGGCAAAACCAGGCTGTAACCGGCGGTGCCGTCGCCGACAGGGAAAAATGGTGGGGAAATTTTAATGACCCCGTACTTAATGAATTGATCGATCGCGCGCTGCGCACCAATAACGATCTGGCTGCAGCTGCGATTAAAGTCAGGCGCGCCCGGTTAAAGTCCGGACTGACCGATACCAACATCACACCGACAGTGGACGTCAATGCCGCCGGCAGCATCAACCGGGACCTGAAAAACAGCACGGATTCAAAGTCGTATAGCGTTACCGGGGCATTGAGTTATGAGCTTGACTTGTGGGGCAAACTTGCCGCAGCACGTGATTCCTCACGATGGGAAGCCGAGGCAACCGAAGTTGACCGGCAAAATACGGCCTTGTCGCTGATCGGCACGACAGCTAAAGATTATTGGCAAATTGCCTACCTGAATACACGCATCAACCTTTGCGAAAACAGCATCGCTTATGCCGAAAAAACGCTCGAACTGGTTAACATCAAATATGAGGCAGGCGCCGTTTCGGGGCTGGATGTGTCCCAGGCAAAGCAAACACTTGCCGGCCAGAGAGCTGCTCTGACTGATCTTATTCAGCAACGCACGGAAGCGCGCAACGCTCTGGCGATTTTATTCGATCAGGTGCCGCAAAACAGTCTGCCCGAACTGAAGCGATTGCCGGATGGTCCCCTGCCTGCCATAGAGCCGGGTTTACCGGCAAGCCTGCTGAGGCAGCGTCCCGATCTGCGCGCTGCGGAACTTCGCCTGCGGGAATATCTGGCCGACGTCGATCAAAGCCGGGCCAGTTTCTACCCGTCATTTACCCTGACGGGATCTCTGGGCGGCAGCAGCACCAGCCTGAAGGATGTATTGCAAAACCCGGTGGCCACTTTAGGTGCCGGTCTGGTTCTACCCTTTATCCAATGGAACACCATGCAATTGACCGTCAAAATATCACAAACAACATATGAAGAAGCTGTTGTCAATTTTCGGCAGACTCTTTACAAGGCATTATGTGATGTGGAAAACGCCTTGTCTGCAGATGCTCAGAATCAGGCGGCAAGTTCGTTTCTGGAGGAGTCCCTGGCCTATGCCAGGAAAGCGGAGCAACTGGCGGAGGTGCGTTACCGCGCCGGCGCCACCGGGGTGCAAGACTGGTTGGATGCTCAGGAAACAAGGCGGATCGCCGAGACGACACTGGCGACGAACCACTTGAACCGTTTAAAAAACTTAATGACTCTCTATCAGGCGCTGGGCGGGGATACACGATTGCCGCTCACACCATCATCCGCCTCCCTTTTCAAAGAATAAATTGTAAATTTTTGTAACAATCCTTTGAATTATCAGTACCGGTCTGTGTTGTGTGTAAATAATTGTTAATACTACTTATTATGTTTAAGATGGATGAATGTTCCACCGATTATAAAGTCAAGGTAATTGTCCGGACAACAAACAGCCTCAGTAAAAGTAAGTACTCTAAAAAAGCAAACTTAATTTTTTATCATCCGGCAGAATACCGGATCAAAACCTAGAAAAGGAGAAACAATATGAGTGCAGGCAGCATTACATTAACATCGTCTATTTCCCAGAATCTTTCTTCACTGAAGGCAACACAGGAATTGATGGATCAGACATCGTACAGATTGACCACCGGAAAGAAGGTAAACAGTGCACTGGATGATCCCATTAACTACTTTGCGGCAGACGATAATACTTCGAAAGCAGGCGACTTGGAGGATCTCAAGGATGGCATGAGTGAGGGCATCGAAACAATTACTACCGCCACGACTGGCATTGATTCTCTTTCCGATCTGATCGATACGGCCAAAGCTCTGGCCAAGTCAGCCCTTTCCGCGGACACCTCGGCGGAAGTGGCGACTTATATTACACAATTCAATGCTGTTCTTGATGAGATCGACGCAGTCGCTGATGATTCCATTTATAGCGGCATCAATCTCCTGATGGGTGATGATCTGGAAATCAGCATCGGTGAAGAGGCTTCTGACAAAATAACAGTTAATGGAACAAATTGTGATACAACCGGCCTTGGTTTAGCACAGATAACCGATGACTGGTGGGATACCTCATCGGCCGATTCCACCGCCATTAATTCAGTTATGGTAACACTGGATACTGCTAAATCTACATTGAGATCTAATGCCAAATCGCTTTCCAGTCAGCTTAATATTGTTACAAACCGTGAGGATTTTACCGAGAGCATGATTAGTATTCTGAAGGAAGGCGCTGGTAATCTCGTCAATGCCGACACAACCGAGGAAGGCGTCAATCTGACAACACTGCAAACCCAGCAGTCTTTGGGTATTCAGTCCTTGAGTATTGCGTCTTCGGCATCTCAGGCGGTATTAAACCTTTTTGGTTAGCAATAGCTGATTAGATTATCTCAAAGGGGAGATATAAAGACAGCAGGGGGAAGAATAGGAAATCTTCTCCCTGCATCCATTAAATAAGCATCAAGCCGTAAAGAAAATGCACGTTGACTTTTAACCGGTGAATGGTAGTATTAATGCCAATTTGAGTGTTGGCGAAAGCCGCTCAACCCAAAGCCAAACACCTCGACCGGCAAGTCACGTGTTTGGCTTTGCCTTTTTTTACATTGAGGAAAAATTCCATGGCGCTTAAAATCACCTTAAGGCCTGATGAGAAAATCATTATTGCCGGTGCTCTAATAAAAAACGGCGATCGTACGGCGCATTTGTTAATCGAAAACAAAGTCCCTTTTTTACGGGAAAAAGAAATTTTGAAAAAAGAAAATACCCATTCGCCGGCAAGCAAGATTTATTTTGTTGTTCAACTTATGTACATGAACCAGGATAATATCGTCGACCATCAAAGATTGTACTGGAAGCTGGTCAACGCTTTTGTTAAAGCCGCACCAAGTTCACTGGAACTGATCGATAAAATCAACAGGCAAATTCTGACTTCTCGATATTATAAAGCGTTGAAGTATGTCCGTGAACTTATCAAGTATGAACAATTACTCACATCCGGCTTAAAAGCATCATGATGAATATTCGTCCTGACCTATGCTTGACTTGTACGTAGACGGACTTGACTTGACAAACAGTGTCCGATTAAGTCTTGACTTAAATTCATAACATCTACAAAAGGGTGAGATGCATATGGTCTCATATGTTGCACATTACGGGTTGAAAGTGTATTACGTCTTGAGGCTCTGCTGAGAAGCGAAGCTCAAACAGCAGCACCCGATTGTTATACATACATTCCAAACTCCTTTTTATATCTATTAATGTTAAACCCTCTCCCACTCATAATGTGTTCAGATGACAAAACTTGCCTCACTAATTTAGTGAGTTGCGCTTTGTATGCGCGGTCATTAGTTTTAGCAAACATTTCTTCGTATGATTTAGACAAATAATTGCAACAAATAAACCAGCTTTTATTCAATTCGCAATTAAAAGCCTCTTTGGCAATCTCTAAGAACCTGATTGCTCTTCCATAATCTTTTATATCTATTGCTAAAAATACACCAAATAGCATAATCAGTGAGGTATGTGCTGGAGTCCCAATTAAATATCTGTAGTCAAATTCGATTGATTCAATGGCATCTTCATATGCTTGTTCAATTTGCTTAAGTATACTTGCATTGTTTTTATAGAATTTGTGAAGTCCAATTTTTAGAATTCTTGCTTTTTGAAATGAAACATATGGATGATTGGTAATAAAAGAATGATCACTTAATTCTCTAACATATGTTTCATATGCTGGTTTATTCTTTGTTCTAACCTTCTTGTCCGCTTCACCATACAAAGAAAAGAGTTCTGCTATAATAATCTTGTCAATATAATTTCTTGGCTGCCATTCTGTTACTATTTTATGGAGTATTGGATTATCTGTCAGAGTTCTTTCTAGGTCAGCAAGTTTAGTTTTCATTCTTTCTTTATGATTCTTGATTTTATCTTTAATTTTACCTAATTCAATGCGATCTGGAAGTAACTTTATAAAAATAAATCGCTTGGCAAACTCGTTTAATTCATAATATTCACCTGTTTTCACTAACACTAGCCTTTGCAGCAAAGTGTTACACAGTGTTTCCGCTAGAGAGACATCTATTTTTGCAAGTTTGCTTATGGAATAAAGTTCAATAGGTTCGTCATATAAAGAAATAATTTGTATTACATATCTAGCAGGATAGCCTTTTGATGACAGTTCAGATAAAGCATTGTCAAAAGTATTTTTGTACATAAAATTAGCAATTATTTCTGAATTCTTTGATTTTACGCTATCTAACGCTTTGACAGTTTCATCAAATGTTGCAACTTCACGTTCAATGATGTTCAATACCTGAATTATTATTAGCGCATTACCTTTTGTAACATCTAGTAAACTGAGGGTCATTGCTTCATCGAGGTCAACATTAAATCCTTCAGATTCTATGAGTCCTTGAATAAATTTTAACCCTAATTCTTCGTCGCTGAATTCTTCAACATGAATCTTTTCCTCGCATAATTCTTCACTTCTTGAGGTAACGATAAATTGAACGCTACGAGGTAACGACTTAATAAATTTAATTATTTTGTTTTTCTCATCCGAAGCAATATTTTCAATATTGTCTATAGTTATAATCCCACGCTTGTAATGGTCTTCAATTTTGGACATATTATCAATTTTCAGACAAGAGCAAATCAGTTTGACGAGTTCTTCTAGGGTCGAAAACTCAGGTCTGACATCGTCAATATAAAGCTCACCTGTTGTTTTGTTATCTCTAAGGTATTCATTCTTGCTCGAAAAAAATAGAAGGTATTCTATATCAGGATACTTACCGTCTTTTTTGTCTCTCAATAATCTATAGAGGAATTCAGTTGTGATGGCTGTTTTCCCGACTCCGCCATAGCCATATAGAACGATTGAACCTGCAAGACGGCTATTTTCATTGCCTGCAATGGATGAGTATAATTCAGAAATCTCATTATCCCTACACAACAACTTTTTGTGACCTAATCCAGTAGATTGCAGATTGTGGGCTTTTGGCCAACAATCTGCCTTTGTTGTTTTGAAATCAGTAACATGCTTTTGAATATTGGCCTTAGAGCTATACCAAAAATATACATCATCAAGATTCCGTATCATATTATCAATGAAGTAAATTACTTTATATGCGTCTGCTTCAGTGACAGGATGTGATGCTGGATGGGACAAGTTGTTTCTTGTTTTGTGATATAAAGAACAGCAATAATGAAACTCTTCTATTGAACTAAAGGATTTCGCAATATTTTTTGATAAAAAATGAGCATCAAAGAATAACAACAATATATCCATTAAATCCGATACATATGGCACATCGTTATTAAACTTACTCGAAATAAAGGATTTATGGCAACCAACTACTAACTTATGAATATTGTTGACTTCTTTTCTAATGGTGCGAAGTTTAGAAGCAAAGCGTTTTGCATGTATTAATTCTTTGGGCAAAGATATTGCTGCTAAGGCAGTGGAAAGGGCAGCTGAGGTTGGGTACTTAGAAATCAGTGTATCTGAAATGAAGCTTCTAAAGGCTACTTCAAAATCTTTTATTGCCTTATCTAGTATATGGGATTGTTCAATTGAAATATACATGACTTACAAACCTCCTTGGCTTAATAGGGGGGGCACTTCCCATATTAATTGCGTACTCATTTTTCCTGTTTATTTCGATATAAAGTCTACGCCAATCATATTGATATGTCTATTATTTCTTTCAGGAAGAAAGTCTTGACTTGTGATTGTCTTTACATCTGCTGTTAAGAAAACTACATTTAACGATAAATGATGGACTCGTAAAAAGTCGTAAAATTAACAATTTCCAGACGACCTCGTAAAAAGGTCGCAGGCAAGGCGTGCGAATACCGAGGAATGAGGCGTACTTAGCGTACGCCGCAGTGACGAGGGATGAAGCGCAACGCGGCATCCGGCCTTTTTACGAGGTCGTCATAAATAATTTCTTCACAATATGATCCGAGTCATATACCATCGCAAATTCCAGTAACGATAATAATGCATTTCAGTAATAGATAGGCGGCAATTGCAAAGAAAAAGGACATGGTAATATTTCTTTGCAATTGCCTGATAAGATGAAGCGTTATTGTAAAGTTCTCAGTTCTGGATTATCAGTTGTTTTTAATGACGGTTTTTGTCCTTTTCTCCGGCAGAAGGCGGACTGTCGGGTATCATTTTCCCCGTCATAGGCGGTTTAATCCGGCATTCCATAGTTCGCTTTTTCAACAATGTCCGCTGTTTCGGATTCAATTTTTCTTTCATCTTTTCCACAGATTTGATGATAAGCAACTGACTTTCAGTTTTAATGGTTCCTATCTGTTTTAGCTTTGCCTCAACTGCTTTCAGATCGACGGAATCTTTATCAAGAATATCCCTTAGTTCAATTTCGGCAATTTGCTCAGCGGCTTTTTTCCTGATCAGTTCTTTTGTCGCACTGTTTTCAATTTCCTTTATAGCTTCTTTTTGTTTTTCATCGAGATTAAGATCGGGATGCTTAAACTGAAACAGTTGCTTCATGTCACAGGGCATAGTTGGCGGCGTCATCGGATGAGGGTATCCTTCATTGCCGATACCTTTTTCCGTCTTGTTGACGGGGAATCTCGATTCTGCATAAGACGGTTGCGATGCAATGAGCAAAAGCAGTAAACTTAAAATAAAAAATACTGACACTTTTTTCATAATGTTGTCCTTTCTTTTTTCATTCGTCAATTGGATTAGCGACCGGTTCCGGTTTCATCAGACACACTGCCGTTTCCCGGCGGTGGCGCTCCATGCTTAGGCATTGCCGCCAATGTACCTTCAAATTGCTTACAGATACCGGTAAGCGTATCTCCGCGCGGCGTGGTAAATTGTACTTTGGTTCCTTCACTCTTTCCTTTGCAGGCCGCTATTGCTTCCGGCGGTGGTTTCATGCGTCTTTCCTGTTTTGGAGGTCTGTTCATTTCTTCCGCCTGTACTGTGAAAGCACCACCTGCGAGCAGAAAAATAACCAGCATTATTTTGATGACAAATTTGTTCATGTTATCCTCTTCCCTTCTTTTCGTTAAAATAGTTACGTCTCTTATCGATTTATAGAAAAATTATAGTAGATGAATATGATGGAAATATGGAGGAAATGAGGAAATTTTGATGGTTAATCTTGCCTGACACGCAAATACAAATATTATAAGCAGTTAATAATAGGTAGATTTTATAAATTCAAAAACATGATTATTTACCTTCCAGTCTTTAGACATTGTATTTTAATCCTTGACGCTCGATTTGAGTATAAATAAACTGAAGCAAGAGGTGAATACCACAATGAAAATCGGAATTACTTACCGCCTGTTTTTTATAATTCTGTGTGCTACGGGGCTGGCGATTCTTTGTCTTTTCCTGATTATGTGGTGGAGTATTGATCGCGGATTTTACCAGTATCTTGGAACAGTAGATCAAAAAAGGTTGGCGCAGATTGTAGGTGAGCTGGGACGAAAGTATGAACGGCAAGGGGACTGGGATTTTCTGAAACATTCCTCTTTGCATTGGGACGCGAGCGGAGCAATGCCTTTTCTGGAGCCCGGGACGGATCGTCCGCCATTGTTTGCGCCCCCGCAGAATGAACCGGATCAAAATGTTCAGGTTAGACCGCGATTTCCTGAAAAGCATCCCAATAGCCCTATTGTTGTTTTGAATGCTGATAAAGAACCACTCCAGGGATTTTATCCGAAAAACGAGGATGTAAATTTGCATCCGGTTATTGTTCGAGAAAAGACCGTTGGTTATGTCGGCATTCTGTCGCCGAAGCACTTCCTTCATCCGATGCAGGTGCAATTCCTCAGCCAGCAAAAGCTGGCACTGATTTTGGGAGCGGCAGGCATGGTGCTGATTGTGATTATTATTTCACTTCCGCTGGCGCGGCGGCTTGTCCGGCCGATTCGGGCAATGGCTGCAGCGACCCATGATATCGCCTCCGGTAAATATACAACGCGTGTTTCCTTTTCATCGAATGATGAATTAGGGCAGCTTGCCTCCGACTTTAACTCCATGGCCCTGACCCTGGAAAAACATGAAAAGGAGCGGCGTCAGTGGATTGCCGATATATCTCACGAATTGCGCACTCCGATTGCCGTATTGCAGGGTGAAATTGAAGCCATTTTGGACGGCATACATAGTACTTCGCCGGAGACGATTCGATCCCTTCATGCGGAAACGTTACGTCTGAAACGTCTGGTTGAAGATCTCTACCAGCTATCTTTGTCTGATCTTGGCGCGTTGACTTACCGGAAAGAGAATCTTGATCTGCTGGAAGTTCTCCGGGATTCAATAGAATCCTACCGCGCCGAGTTTAACTGCAAAGGTATTGCCTTGAAAGAAAATATTTCCGGGGAAGCAAGGGCAGTTATTTTTGCCGACCGGCAAAGGCTAAACCAGCTTTTTATGAACTTACTGGAGAACTCTTTGCGTTATACCGATGCACAGGGCATACTCGAAATAGGTACTCAAGTTGGCGATGGTTTTATCACGATTGAATTTCAGGATTCAAAGCCGGGAGTTTCCGTACAGGATATGGAGAAGTTATTCGAGCGATTCTACCGTGTGGAAGAATCACGCAATCGAAGTACGGGCGGAGCCGGTCTGGGCTTGACGATCAGCAAAAAAATCGTTGATGCCCATGAAGGGATAATATCCGCACATCCATCGGCGTTGGGTGGATTGCTGATCCGTATTAGTCTGCCTGTTTTCGGAGGACATGCATGACAGGTAAAATACTTATTGTGGAAGATGAACCGAAACTGGCAACTTTGCTTGCGGACTATCTGCAGGCGGCTGGTTTTGAGATTTCTATTTTGTCTGACGGGACACAGGTGGTGGCGTGGGTTCGGGAAAACAAACCCGGGCTGATTATTCTGGATATTATGTTGCCAGGACGTGACGGCATGGAAATTTGTAAAGACCTCCGTCTTTTTTCCCGTGTGCCGATTATTATGGCAACAGCACGGGTTGAAGAGATCGATCGTCTACTGGGGCTGGAGCTTGGAGCAGATGATTACATTTGCAAACCATTCAGCCCACGCGAAGTCGTAGCAAGGGTGAAAGCCATTTTAAGACGAGTGAGTGATGGACAGGCCATTGGGGCACAAGGACTTGTTCTTGACCAACAAACTTACAGGGCGACCCTTCATGGCCGGGATCTGGAATTGACTGCCGTGGAATTCAAGCTGTTGCATTTGCTTGTTGAACACCCCGGTCGCATTTTCAGCCGACAGCAGATTATGAATAACATTTATTCGGATGAACGCTTTGTCAGTGACCGCACCGTTGATAGTCACATAAAAAAAATACGCAGAAAAATCGAAACGGTTGATCCTCAATCAACACTGGTTCAATCAGTATACAGTGTCGGGTATAAGTTTGAGCCCTAGCGACAGATGGCCGAATTCCGACTATACCAGGAGTTACAAATATCCATACCGTATTAGACGGTTTCCCTCTTGTCACGTACCTGGTCAAGAAACAGCCTGGTCCGATGAGCCCAGAATTTAAAGGCATCTTCAGCAGACCCCCATCTCGTGAACTTCTCTTTCAGACCGGTTTTCTGGTCATCAATGGCTGCCATAATTGGAATATTTGTCATTGAGTCGAGGACCAGCACCTCCATGCTGGTTGCTCCTGAATCGGCCCAGGATGTCTTCAGGCATTTTTCTGAATTCGGCAGGCTAACGCCGGATGACCAAATATCGCTCAATACAGGACGGCTCTGCTTGAGATCGGTGATCGCAAAACGAATCCGGACAACGCCTGTTCCCGGAGCATTCACGAGGGGATATTTCTTCTTGAGCTCGTTCTTGAAGTGCCGATGAAAGAGATTTGCCAATTTCTTCAACTCCTCCGGATCCATCCCTTTGTATTCGGAATCGGGTGCGAAGAAGAAAATCACCCGATCGAACATCAGTCCACGAAACCTGGTAAGATCAATTCCCGGCTTGATCCAGCGCAACCGGACGCCGCCGACGGGACCCGGCGTAAGAACAATGTCGGTTTGGTTGTCCGAAAGGCACTGCAGATTCTCCGTACGTTTTTTCGAAATATTTGCCGGGGAAGGAATTTGAGGGAGAATGCGTTCGAATGCTCTTACACATTCCGGGTCCCACTGGGTTCCGGAGCCTTCCTTTAAAATTTTGAGTCCTTCCTGATAAGTTCGGCCTTTCTGATAAGGTCTCTCGGTGGTAATGGCATCGAAGGCGTCTGCTGTTGCGATGATTTTCGCCCCTAAGGGGATATCGGGATCCTTCAGATGGTTGGGGTATCCGAGCCCGTCCGGACGTTCGTGATGGCACTGGATGTAGGACAGGGCGCTGCCCAGGAAATCGAGGTCCTTGAGGATTTCAGCGCCGGTGGTCGGATGGCGGGTTATCTCCTGAACAATCTCCGGCGGAGTATTTGCTTCATGTGGAAGGAACAGGCAATCAGGAAATCCAATCTTGCCGATGTCGTGAAGCAATCCAGCCAATCGGACAAGCTCCGCATCTTCTTCGCTCATGCTCATCTCCGCCGCGATCATTCCGGCTATCCGGCCGACACGTTCCGCATGACCTTCTGTATATGAATCGCGAGCGGCGAGCGCCTTAGCCATTGCCGTTACCGTTGCAATGGTGTTGCGGCGGGCGCGCCGGTTCGTTTCCTCCACTTGTTTAGTCAACATTTCCAAGTGGCTCTCGCGGGCTTCTACCTTTGCAGACATCCGCACCAGGGCTTCGGCTATGGTGCGCACGGGTTCTTCTATACCCTGACCGGTCAGTTCCATGACATCATTTCTGTAATGACCGGTTGTGATATCATTTATAATCTCAATAAGCCGATTCAGTTTATCCGGATTGCTCGTTTCCGTTTCTTTTGTCATGGGATGCTCCTTCCAGACGGCCGGTGAACTGATAATTACTGATAAGAACTTCCTTTGTGCGAGGGGAAGTATAGGAGACACCGTCTTGTATGTCAAAAGGATTTTGATCCAAGATGAGGAACATGCAAAAAGATACCAATCCGGCTATGCAGTCATTGCATGCAGCCGTTCCATCCCAGGAATACTTAGTCGTCCCTGAACAAAACGCTTTTCCCCTAAGAAGCGTAAGCGAGTTTACTTTAGACCTGCCTTCGTACTCTTTTCTTCCTGCCGGATAAGTGAACCTCTGCCCAGCCGACCGAAAATGATAGAAAATTTAGTGCAGAAAATCGCCTGATTGTAATCGCCTGTGTTTGATGTCACAACTTTGTATTTTTTTACTGCGGAAGATGGGTTAAAGATTTGAGGACAAGGGGGCGCAATCGCCCCCACCCCCTGCAGCCCCTCCTACTGACCGGGCACACTGTACCCGTCATTGTCCACCCAATCGTTTTTATATCCGCCCCAGATGTTTACATCGGATCCATAGGTCGAACTGTAATTCTGCTGGAATATAAGCGTGATATTCTTATTGTCCGGACTGTATAAAGATACGACAAAGGCATCGCTGATAAGAGTCATAACATTATGCATCTTGTTGTCGGTCGTTGGCGTCGCCCAGCGATTGTTCACCCAGGCATTAGTTGATGTTGAATACAGTGAGGAGCTTGAATTGGCCGCCCGGAGAGAAACCCAGCAGCCATCCCCGGCCAGGGCGTTGGCCGGGCTCTGCTGAACGAAATGAATCTGGACGGAATATCCATCTTTTACGGTGTCCAAAGTAAAAGTCAAATCCCCGCTCCAGTTCGACGGACTGATTGAAGAACTGCTATCGCTACGCCAAGTCTTGGTCCGGTAAGGGTCGACGCTTGAATAAAAATTACCATACCCGTCATAAAAAGGTCCGACATCGTTGTCCTTCCCATAGGTTTGCACAGTTGATTTCCATTTCAGGGTGTAATCTGTCATGTTCACGACAGAAATCGAAATGCCGGTATTGTACAACCAGACTCCGGTGGCCGCTTGAGTCGCCGCCCCGGCAGTTTTAACACCCCAGCCAACGAGAGCCAGCGTCAGCACCAGCAACATCAGACTTTTCATTTTCACATTAGCGAACATTGGTCGTACCTCCTGTCGACAGCATTTGCGTTTGTTCTATGTTCCTGGATTCCCGTCCTTGCGGAAACGTTGTACTTCCTTTCGGCGGCGTTTGCGGGGGGTGAAAATTCGTATCGTGATGCAGAGCTGCTGCCAAGTCAGTCAGGAACGCTTTCTGATTGCCGGTTAACGGGCGTTTTGCCTGCAGCGCCTGCACGATCTGCGAAAGGAGCTGCTTCCTTCTTGGATCGTATTTGCGAATTAATTGAGCAAGTTGCAGCCAACCGGGCCGTTTCCATTTTTTCAACAGGGAGTAGATTTTTCTTCCACCCGGACAAACCTCCATTTTGGATTGGGTTAGCGAAGCCAGTTGTGATGCCAAAAACCATTCCTGTGTCCACACAGTGATGGTGGCGATGGGGATTGTACCAAGGTAGGAATTCCCAGCCATCGAGCCTCGCAACAGTTGGAGCGTGACCACCAGTTCGCTGCCGTCGTAGCCGCCGTCAGCGGTAGCCCACTGGGTAGCTACCGCGTCGTCGGGCAGTTCATCTCCGTCGTAGGGATCGGACATATTCCAATAGCTGGGGGAACAACCCTGACCGATCCCCTGCGCACAGATACCGGTGGGAACGGCCATCGCGGACAGGTACATTTTCGGTCCGTTGTCCTCTTGCGTGTTTTCCTCGGCAAACTCGACCGTACCTTCGGCAAACTCTTCCGTCGCCAGCAAGGCGCAAACCCAAGGAATTATTCCTTCCCCACCGTCTTCGATAACAGCGGCGAATTCAAGTCCCACCTTTAACACGCTGACCAAACCGGCGAAAAAGGAGGAGAACAGGTTCTTGTCCGGATTTTGCCGGTTGAACCACAACCCCACCGTGACATCCTTCGTTGAGGCGGCTCCGGTACTTGTCGTATAGGACACATTCTGTACCGTCCAGAAGATTGAAGAGTTTTCCACCAGGGCGTTCTGATCATCCCAGGAAAGAATAAAATTGAAGGGGTGCGTGGTATTATTGGGACTGACTGGATTCCCGTCACTGTCCACAGGTACTCCGGGAATCGGACTACTGCCGGCGCCGGGAATTCCCACCGGCGCAAACATGAACGACTTTTTGGTGTTCCGGTTCTGGTCCGTCTGATCCTGGAGCTGGTTGTTGTTGTCCACATAATCGTACTTGATGGTGTACGGCGTCATATTGACCAGACTGACAACAACAGAACCGGCGCTTCCGCCATACTGGACCAGATCAACATTGGTCGTGGTCTTGTCGGGTACCGTCGCCCCGGCAAAGGGTGATATAACGGCAACAAGACATGAAACAAGAAAAATCACTAAGAAGACATGACAGCGTTTCCAATTCATCGGCAAACTCCTTTCCTGATAAAGTGATGAGATGCCAGCTGAAGCTTAACCTTTCCTTTCGGTCCGGCCTCCAGCCACTCCCAGACAGTAGGGCTGGTGAAAATCATTAACTCCTACTACCGTCAAAATTGTAAAGCCACCCTGAATCAGGTATAGCCTCCTTCAAGGCACTTGTTTACATCCCCGGAAGCCATTTGACTTCCGCCATAAAGCTAATATTTCCGACCTTATCCGATCAGGAAAGCGCCGGATCTATTAGAAATAAAGGCAGAGTAGAACTCACATGATCAATTTTGGGTTAGCCTATCTGCTTCACCTCTTTTGTTCGGCTATGCAGTTATTGCATGCAGCCGTCCCATCCCGTGAATACTTAGGATCGGCGTGGAAAAGGCTCAAGCCGGCTGTCTTCGCGGAAATCCTGTATTGAGGGCTGATACTTATTTCCCAGGCTCTCTTTTAACGCCCTTGTCGGCGTCTATATACTGCACGGCCTTGTCGGCCCAGAACTTGAAAGCGTCTGTAGCAGAACCCCACTTCGAAAACCTCGACTCAAAGGCTGCCTTCTGGGTATCGGTTGCCAGGAAAATGGCCTCGTTGGTTGTGCTGTCGAGAACCATGACCTCCATGCCCGTTTCTCCGCTGCCGGCCCAACCGCCCGTCACCCCCTTCTTTACCAAGCTAACGCCCAAACCGATCGGTATGATCGACGTGACGAAACTTACTCCCGGCCTGCTTGGCTGAACATTTGTAATGGCGATGCGAATGCGCGCGACATCCGGGCCGGGCTCGGAGACAATCGGGTACTTGCTCTTGAATGCCGCTATGATTTCTTTGTTGAAATGGTCTGCCATCTCCTTCATTTCCTGAGGATCAATGCCCTTGTAGTCGGATTTATCGGCCAAGAAAAAGATAACGCTATCCACCATGAACTTGTTGTACTTTCTTGGAGACACCCCTTCTTTTTGCCATCTGAGCTTGACGCCGCCCTCTGGCCCCGGCTTCAAAAGGTCATATACGCCCGGATTTCCCAAGAAGCCTGAAAATTGTATGTCCGCCCCATATGCCGCGGACCATACAAACGAAATTCCCAATACAATTAACATTGCCGCTCTAATAGTCTTGTCCATCCTTTTTCTCCTTTCCCGTCTGCGGGATTCCCGCCGGCCGATTCTCAATATGTCCATTTCAGGTTAAATGCGAAAAAGCTGAAGCTCGAGTTTTCGAATGAGCCGGACACCCTGCCCGCCAGGGGACCACGCTGTTGGTTGACAGGCATATCGCCGAACCAGCCCAACTGGTAGGCTGCTCCCATGGTGAGGTTCGGGTTGATTGCATACTGGGTACCGGCGGCGATACCCCAAATCTCACCCATGGGGACGCTCACGGTGCGTTTGTCGTCGTCAACGGCGGAGCTGTCATAGGCAACACCGAACGACAGCGTCCAGGACGGCGAATATTTATATTGGATTCCCAATGCAACATGCCATGTGTCTTTGTAGTCGCTGTCCACGGTCAACGAAGCGGGAGTAGCCGAGTCAATCTCCACATCGACCTTCCCGAACCGCGACCAGTCCTGCCAGCCCACATTACCCATGACGGCCCATTCCGCGTTCAACTGGCGATAAGCGCTGAACATCACCATTTGGGGCACCGTCATGCTCAGATCCATCTTGCCTGCGGTAAGGCCCCGGTTCCTCAGAAAGGTTTCCAGCACGGGGCCGAGCCCGCTGAACTCGGGTGTGGCGGAGAAATCGAGCTTCACCTCCGTCAAATAGGTAAGCCCGAAACGCATCCCCTCCCGGGGCTCGACCAGGATGCCGAAGTTTCCGCCGTATCCCCACTTACGGTCCTTGTATTTGAGCTGCCCGTCGGGGAGGCCTTCGGCTACGTTGTTGACTGCGGCCTTATTGGAAAGATAGCCGTACATCATGTTGAGGCCCGCTCCAACATACAGCCAGTTGTTCACCTTATAGCTCACTGCGGGCATGAGCGTCTCGCCCAGGATGGTCGACTTCTGGACATAGTAGCGTCCCACCCAGTTGTCGTCGAATCCCTGACCAAGTCCGAAATAGGAAAAGGCTCCAAAGCCGATGCTCCAGCTTTCATTCAGTTTCTGGGTAACAAAAAGACTTCCTCCGGGGACCAGGCCGACGGCCACTCCGCCGTCGGGGCCGCTTGTGTTCGTAGCCGAATCGGGACTGAACTTTACGTCACCGTACAGGACCTGCATGCTCCCCAGGAACTGGGACTTTTCGAGGCGGCTCATTCCCGCGGGGTTGGTGAAGACCGTGGAAGCGTCCTGGGCACGGGCGGCATACCCGGCGGCCGCAAGCCCAACGTCGGGAGTGCCGATCTGATATAACATGATTCCGCCGGCCCAGGCCGAACCGCACGCAAGAGTAACTATAATGACACAGCATAAAGCCTCTGCAACCGATTTTTTCATTGCTGATTCTCCTTCCTTCATGGACCGTCAATATCGGCGCGCGTAAAGAAGCCTTACGGTTCTTTGACTATCGGTGCGTCGTGGGCAAATGCCTCGTCCTTTAGTATAACAGCTTTCGGGGCGGGCTTCGTGCCGGGCATGATCTCGAACATCGGGTCGAACATCTCGCAGGCTCCCGCAAGCTGCTGCAGGATTCCCGGATTGCCGTCTAGCTTGGCCTTCCCCGCCTTGGCCAGTTCTGAAAGCTTTGCTTTCTTGAGCATGATTTTCTCGAAATCAGCGCGGTTGATCGTAATTGTCAAATTTGCATCTTTTGCCTGGTAGCCCTCGATGTGCGTCAGGGTGGAGTTGCTCATTTCCACTATGTGCATTTCGTTAATGTCCGGGTGAATGAGATTGAACTTGAATTTCAGGCCTTCGGCCTTGCGGCTGTCCACCTGGATGGCAAGCACATCGAGCAGCAGCGAGGTTGGCGTGCCTTTCACGAGATCCGGAGGCGCCGCGCTTTGAAGATCGATCTGTTTGATCCCGTCGCGCAGTTCCTTTGCTGCAGACAGGTATGAATTACGCAGGCTCGGGCTTTCGGACTGATATCCCAACTGTTCGAACGCGTCGGCCAGCAGGTCCTTGGCGGCCTGATTCTTCGGTTCGGCATAGACGAGCTTATTGAGTATTTCCATTGCGTGACGATACTTCCCCTGGGTGATCAGCTTTTTGCCTTTGGCAAGGATCTTTTTCGAGCCGCCCATCATCTCCACATAGAGTGGGGCTGATGTTTCCGGGGAGAGCGGTGCCAGCGTGGCCGGGTTGGCGTCCCAATAGCCGAGGTAGTAATTGATCACGGCCCGGCTGTTATGCTCATAGGAGCCGTGGTAGCCGTGGGTGTACCACTTCTGCTGCAGGGACCTCGGCGGGGCATACACGTTGTGGATCTGGCTGATCGTCACGCCCTGGTTGGCGTAATGCAGTACCTGGTTGTTAAGGTTGGCGTACATGTCGCGCTGGTTGCTCATGACTTCCCGGACCCGGGCATTGCCCCAGCGCGGCCAGGTGTGGGCAGAAAACATAACTTCCGCTTTCGGGCCGAAGCGGTAGAGGGCTTCATTGGCATAATAGGACCATGCCTTGGCGTCGCGCGTTTTCGCTCCGCGCAGCGTGTAAAGGTTGTGCAGGGAGGCGACCATGTTCTCGGCGGCCCAGAACGCCTTGTAATCGGGGAACCAGGTGTTCATCTCCACGGGGGCCTCGGTGCCGGGGGTGTTCTGGAACACCATGCGGACGCCGTCCAGCGTCAGTTCTTCATAAGGCTGTACAATCACCCTGTTCGGGGGAATGAGTCCGATATCGCCTACAGCCGCGAACTTTCCTATGGAGCAATCCACATGGCCGAAGGGGGTGTGGGGAAGGGTGTCCCCGTAAGTGTATGCTTTCCGCCGCACCATTGCATTGCCTGCCAGCAAGTGCTCCGAAATTGCTTCTTCAACGAAACCTTTAGGCGCGATAACAAGGACTTTGCCGGACTTAACATCTTCTTCACTCACCACGCCTTTGATGCCGCCGAAATGGTCTCCGTGGGAATGAGAGATTATCACTCCCACAACCGGTCTTTTCCCGATCTTCTCGTTGATAAAGTCGAGAGCGGCCCGGGCTGTCTCTTTAGCGGTAAGAGGGTCAAGAATGATCCAGCCCGTGTTGCCTTTGATAAAAGAGATGTTGGCAAGGTCAAAACCGCGGACCTGGTATATTCCGGGTATGACCTCATATAGACCGTATTCCATGTTGAGGATCGCCTGCCGTTGCAACGAGGGATGGATGCTGTTGAAGTCTTTCCCTTCCAGCAGGAAGTTCCAGTTGTCCATGTCCCAGGCGACGCCGCCTTTGTCCTGCATAATTTTCCTGTAAGGTGGCGTTGCGATGAAACCTTTTTTCGCTTCCTCAAAATCCTGCTTGTCATCGAAGGGCATTGTCAGCCGCGCCTTGTTTTGTGCCTCGACAGTATATTGCGAAGGCATTTTGCCCTTGGGACTGAAATGTTTTAATTCTTCCGATGCCCAAACCGGCGCGGCCAGCAATGCCGCCATTGCCGCACCGATCGCGATTCGTGCAATTTTCATCATCATTATTTCCTCTCCTTTCGACTCGGTTTTGTTTTGCCCGGGACCATAGAATTTGCGGAAACCCCGGCTTTGCTGCAATTCGTGCTTTTTTTTTGTTTTCTTATTTTCTTGAGGAATTCCATCCCCATCCAAACATCGTTGCCGATTTTGACCCGCAGCGCATCGCTCAGCAGCTCAATGGCCCCCAGCAGGGCACCGCCCCGTGGCGACGGAATGAAATTTTCGAGGTTTGCTCGCTCGTCCCAGTCGACCTCCAGAAAAAAGACCTCGGCGTCCTCCAGGTCGCGGCACAGCCGGCACGACCGGCAACCTTGCGCATCGCGGATGGCTGGAAGCAGCACATGCAGCGTCTGGTCAAGTTCCCGGGCCTTTTCCGGCCTGGTTCTCATCTCTATCGTGAGCCTCATCGGCAATCCTGTCCGGTCCACAACTGAAATCCGGGATCTTTCGGGGATTTTCGAATCATAATTCAAAAAGCGTTCCACGGGATAAAGATGGTGGTATTAGGTTTCTACAATCTGATATTATCTGATTATTTTATTGGCAAACAAGATGACGGATTGGGGCTGAGCTCTCAACATTTTGCGAATCCAACAAAATGTTGAGAGCGCTCGTTGATATTCAGGGGCGCTCAATCCCTAATTTCTTGATGCGGAACCGGAGTGTGCTCGGATGGATTTTGAGCAGGGCAGCCGCGCCGTTTTCCCCGTTGATCTTCCAGCGTGTCTGTTGAAGGGTCATGAGGATGTGTTCCCGCTCCATTTCGGCGAGTTCCTTGGGATGTTCATGCTTGGCCTCCGACGTTTTATGTTCGAGTCGGTCCGCCAACTGAAGCACCTGTCCCGTGCTGGTGATAACAGCCCTTTCGATTACATGTTCAAGCTCTCTTACGTTGCCGGGCCAGGGATATTCCTGGAGGGCTTTCATCGTGTTTCTTGAAATGCTCTTGATCTGCTTGCCTATTTTGCGGGCGTAGCGATCTACAAAAAAATGTACCATCTGCGGTATGTCCCCGGAGCGCATCCTCAGCGGCGGGATGGAAATCGGAAAAACATTCAAACGGTAGTAAAGATCCTCCCGGAACCGGCCATTGCAAATTTCGGCTTTCAGGTCCCGGCTCGTCGCGGCGATCACTCTAGTGTCAACCTTGATAGTCCTGTGGCTCCCCAACCTCTCGAATTCCCCGTCCTGGAGGACCCTCAGGAGCTTGGACTGGAGTTCCAGCGGAACTTCCCCGATTTCGTCCAGGAAGATCGTCCCGCCGTCTGCGACCTCAAAGCGGCCCACCTGTCTGGCGTAGGCTCCCGTGAAGGCCCCCTTTTCGCGCCCGAAAAGTTCGCTTTCGATAAGGTTGGCGGGCAGGGCGGCGCAGTTCACAGTGATCATGGGCCGGTTCTTGCGGGCGCTCATTTCATGTATGGCGTGGGCCACGAGCCCTTTGCCTGTGCCTGTTTCTCCGAGAATGAGGACTGTTGCGTCGGTAGGGGCAACCTGCTCGATCTTAAAAAAAACATACTGGAGCCCGTCGCTGTTTCCCACGATATTCTTGATGCCCCGTACCGTCCGGATCTCCTCGCGCAGATAAATATTCTCCTTTTCCAGCTGGAGCTTCAGACGCTCGATCTCATTGAGTCGCTCCCGGAGCTCCGCTTCCATCCGTTTGCGGTCCGTAACGTCAGTGGAAGCTCCCATCAGGCGCTCCGGATTTTCCGGGGTCCCGGGAAAAGGGCTGCCGCGGAACGCTATCCAGCGGATGGCTCCGTCAGAATCAAGAATGCGGAATTCGATATCCAGAGACTCCTGTTTCTTCAGGCTCCGGACGATCAGAGTCCTGACGATTTTGCGGTCTTCGGGGTGGACCTCCGCCAGGAACCGATCGAGCGGCAGTTCTTTGTCCGGAGAAAAATTGAACAGTTCGCGGAATTTCGGAGTCGCCCAGACAAGGCCCCTGTCCGCTTCCATTATCCACAGGCCCGCCTGCGCCGCGGAGGACGCCAGACTTAACCGTTTCTCGCTTTCGCGGAGCCTCTGCTCACCCCTGCTCCGTTCCAGCGCATTGACAAATAGTTCCCCGAGCAAGCGCAGTCGCGGTATGTATTCTTCCGGGCAGTTGCGGTTCTTTTCCGATGAACTGATGCCAAGGCTGTATTCGAACGGACTCAAGGCGGCAATGGGTATGTATGTTCCGGACTGGATCCCCCATGCCTCAAATGTCTGTTTATCAATTGCCTCCTCTTCCGGCAGATCATCCAAAGTTGAAAAAGAGAAGGATATCATGCGTTGAAGCATATTTGCCCCGTAAGGCGCAATCGAAATGGGCAAAAGTGAATCCACGGGGTATGAAGAGTAGCCGGCTGCATCGGCATTATGCGAGATAAAAAAACAGGTTTTGTCAGGCATGAGGCTCAACAGCGATATACGGTCGATCCCGAAGAAATCCAGGAGTTCCCGCAGAGCACTGTTCACTTCATCGTCGACCCGCTCGGGCGGCAGGGCGACGAACCTCGCGGAAAGGTCGGCAACGAACTTTTCGAACTCCAGGCGCTTTGCGGAGGCAGCCTGTCCGGCAGGCTGCGCCGTGCCCTTTTTTTTATTTGCGGAAGGCATCATTATCGACAAGGCAGAGTTTCCGTTCCTGAGCGTTGACCTGATGACCCGAATGAATATATACGCACGATAACATGTTTCCAGGGTGACTGGTTCTGAGAGACATTGATAAGAACTTCCTTTTTGGGGAAGGAAGTATAGGAGACACCGTCTTGCCTGTCAAGATGATTTTGGCGAAGTGGCAGATTGCGATATTTTGCTTACGATTAAAAAATTATATTCCAAATCCTTCGGATCGTTTCTGGAAAATAATTCCATGCCACGGATCACTCCCAATCCAGCCAACTTACATTGCTCCTTCATATAACCCAAACCAAAGTCGTCAATTTTATGATGTTCATTAGGTTTTTCATGGAAAATTTTACATTTTTGAACATACCTTTGTTGATCCGGTAACAATAAAACCATTATCCCGTCATCTTTGATTATTTTCTTCCATTCATTCAGTACCGTTGTTGTATTTTCAAAATCTTCGAGCAAATGACTGGAATACAGAATGTCATATTTTTTGTTAACATACTTAGTGATTGTCTCTGCATCCCCGCGATATGTCAATTCAATCGGATCTATGCTTGTATAAGGTTTGTCCATATCAAACGTGTCGCAATTTGGTAACAATTGATCCATGCCGCATCCAACATCTAAAATGTTTCCAGGATCAATACTCCCTTTATAATTTGATATGCATTCCAAAATGATATTATGAAATTTCGATGTTTCACCTTCATTGCAAAGCTTTAATTTATAACCATACGCATTACTCCAATCATACACCTTGTTCATATTGAGTTTTCCCGAATCAGTTTCAAAGGCGTCGGATAAAGTCGATGTTACCTCACTTGTACAAAATCCCAACTTTTGCATTGCCTGTAAAATGTGATCGGACGTGATTAATTTCATGCATGGAGAATAAAACTCGGATTTCTTCAAAGCCAGTCGGCAAGGGCCGGAACCATGTTCAAAGCAGCCAATCAGATTGCCTTCTCCTCTCGAAAATTCGCAGTCAGTGTTGGAATCTATCCCTATGGTATGGTCATAATGGCTTAAGCGGAGCACGGAAGGAAAAGCACCGAACAGACCTATCATGGGAATGCCCAGACCACCTGCCATGTGCAGCAGACTACTGTCCGGGCCAACGGCTAATTGAACTTTCGACAGCAATGCCGCTACATGTCCCAATTTGGGAAGGCATTGCGATACATTATAAACATTGCCATGTTCTTTGGTTGACTGCAGAATTTCGTTTATTTCATCCATCTGGCTTGATGAACCAATCAGCCATATACTGTATTGTGAAGGTAATGAATTAATAAACTGTATCAGTGTTGCCGGTAAAATTGATCTTTTGGGTACGGATGCCGAAACCTGGATCGCAATATTAATTTGTTTTTCATAAAACGGCTGATTTTTCTTCAAATATTTGTTCACGTCAGCCATGTAATTATCGGACAAATACACATTCGGTTTATAGTTACTGATGCCGTCGAGGTAAAATGCTTTTCTGAATAAATCATAGGCATTTACCGTTTCCGCTTCTTTCGCTTCTTCGATAATTCCCTGGAAAAACAATACATAATCATTGGCATCCAAAATAGATTTTTCCAAGGGCATGGAGATTATCTCGTAATCGCCGGTGGGACTTTTAAGAATTTCACCGAAGGCGGAATTGCATCCCAGATATAACCTGGCAGTCGGATATTTTTTTTTGAGCTCTTTTAATGAGGTAGTGATGAATAATAAATCGCCGATTCCGCCCGACCGAAAACAGGAAAGACTTTTATTTGTCAAATCTTCCCCCCGATAAAAATTAGTGGGAAGATAAGGTTCGCTTTTGAATACTGAACCTACACTTTTCATTATTTCATTTTTAAAAGCATCAGGCACGATGTAGGTTACACCTGCTTTCATTATTGAGGTGTTTTTATAATTTTCTTCAACTTTTAAAGGTCTTTGAGGTGTAATGGCTATCATTATTGAATAACCTCCAGTGATTCCTTGTTGTAATAAGTCATGGAGACGGTACCCTGCAAATTGGCGTTGCTGATGGTTTTCTTTTCGGAATTAGCTTTGAATTCGTTAATCAAATACGTCTTGAACTCATCGGCGTTAATGATATTTTTTTTTGTTAAATAGCTAAACAGGAAATTCAAGCTGTCCTGCAATTTGAAAATTTTAGTTTGCATGTTTATCACTTCTTCCGTGAATTTATCTTCCCTGGTTTTATTGCTGATCCCTTGTGAAGATGTCGTTTTGGCTCTCTTTTTATTCATAAATCCATCTCCTGCTTCTGAAGTATATTTTCGAAATCTTTCGGTGTGATCAATGAATTCCTTCGACATTAACGGAAATCATTATCGCAGGTATTTACTTATCTCATGTTTTATGATGCTTATCCGGTGGAACGGGCTTTTTTCTTAAGCCTTCGGCAAGGCTTAGATTAATGTCAATAATCGGTGTTAATTTATCCTGTGAAGGATAGGCCATTATTTGGAATATCTGCTTGTCCACGTAAAGGCTTAATTTCAGCAAGTTCATTTTTAAACTGTCGGGAAGAAGGTTTTTCGCTGAAGATAAATTGGCTTGAAATATAGTCCACAGTTTCTGATTGAATTTTAAGGCCTCGGCGAGTTGTTTTTTTCTTTCTTCAGATCCCCAGTTATCCCGGCAATGAATAAGTTTATGGGCGCCCAGAGTCAGAGCTTCAGCTTCTATTTCCCTAGGGGTGCTGTTAATTCTCTGTATTCTTGCATACTCGGCTAATTTATCTTTATTCATCATTTAAAAATCTCCTGTGCTTGTAATTAGTTTTTTAAAAAATATGCTATTGACTTAGCTGCGCATCCGACATTTTAGATGTAATCCTTCAAAGTGTTCATTTTGAGAACACTTGCGGCGGTTGACACTGTTGTTTCATAGGCGGTTTCCTGTGCCGTGAGTTCAACTGCCGCCTGCTCCTTACCGCTGCCCAGTAACAGATCGGATACCTGGCCGGTAAGAGATGTTATTAATGTATCCAAACGATCTGTGGCATTTGTCAATTGCGACGTTATATTGGACAATGTCACTTCCTGGGCTTGTATTCCGTTTATGACATCGCTTAGTTCATCGCTGAAATCGGACGCGAAGATAGTATCGTTATCCGTGTCCTTGAGGGCAGTGAGCGCCTGACTTAAAACTTTTATGGCATCGCCGAATAGTTCGCTGCCATCGTTGTTGAGGGTAACCGTGCTATTTTCTCCGATAATAATTTCTTTTCCTCCATCATCGCCCCGATAGGATGGACGTGACGCCACGTCATTGCCGCTGGAATCGATAGCGGTGACGGTAAAGGTGTAATCTCCATCCGCCAGAGCGTTGCCGCTGTTATCGAGACCATCCCAGGTCAGTGTGTTACTGCCCGCGGATGTTCCTGTAGTTGTACTTGTTAATGTCCGGACTACATTTCCATCAGAATCAGTTATTTCAATGGTAACAGAAGATGCTGCAGAAGCCAGATCGTAAACAATGCTGTCCGGGTTTCCTGAAGAGATCGTAACGCTGTTTTCAAAGGCGGCATCACCGGACTTGTTTCCGCTGTACATGTAACCGGAGCCATAAATAGAATTGGCGTAGTCGATGACCTGTTCATAAATACTTTCCAATAGGGTAACGTATTGTTCAGTAGTGGCAGCGTCATCACCGGAGGATACGGATAAAACAATGTCCTTGGCGTCCTCCAAAAGAGAACTAACCGCCGACAGAGTTGTGTCGCTCGTTTTTATCCAAGTTTGGGCATACGAGATATTTGATTCATACTGTCCATACTCAGAAATTGTAGCACGGTCGGTCAATATCTGAGCCGTGGCCGAGGGATCATCGGACGGTTTGTTTATTTCCTGGCCGGAGGCAACAACAGTCGATGCGTCATTTAGTTTTTCCATTTGTTTTGCCATCCAGTACTCCATATTACGCGCCATCATGCTGTTGGTAATTCTCACGATATTCTCCTTTTGGTTGCATGGGCTTGTGTTTAATGTGTTGATTATTTATTAGCCTCACATCTCGATAAGTGTTTGAAGCATTTCATCAAGATATGACATTACCTTGGCTGAAGCTGAATATGCACTTTGATAAAGGAGGAGTTTTGTCGTCTCCTCATCCAGTGAAACTGAGGAGACGGAATCCCGCTGGTTCTGGTACAGTTCCACCGTGTCGGACTGAGACGAATAATATGTGTTTATGGAGTCAACAGTTGCTCCGACTTTACTGACCAGAGCTGCATAGTAATCGCTGTATGTTGCCGTGGAACTGTTAAAGAGAAGACTGTTTTGTAATTCGGCACTGGCTGTCGCATTGGAACCGTCATCGGGTACTCCATTTGCGGTTGCCGCTGCGGCAATCAGCGAGGGATCGTCGGTAATCGCTGAATTAACCGCCATGTCGGCAGCACTGCCGCCGGTAAAGAAAGAAACTCCGGCATCGCCGTTTAAGTCATATCCGGATGTTTGCAGGGCATTGATATGATCTATAATCGACGCCGCCAACTCATCCAGTTGTTCCCGATATGAAGGAATGAGTTCATCGCGCACCTCCAGGTAACCACCCAGTTTCCCGCTGGTTATATCATCAGTAATCACTGTTTCCGATCCGCTTTCCGATACCCAGGTTATGTCCTGAAGGCCGGTTGTGGAATTGGTTGTGGTAGATAACGACCATGTTTTCGTTCCTTCCACCAGGATTTTGCCGTCGGCCAGTTGAATGCTTACCTGGCCTGCAGAATCAGCGGATGTATTGATATCGACAAGTTCGGACAGTTCCAGAACAAGTGAGTCCAGAGTATCTTTCAAAGTATTGGTATCGGTACCGGCAGCCGCCGCTTTACTGATCTTCTGATTAGTATCGGCGATTTGTGCAGTAAGTTCATTTATGGAATTCAATGTTTCCACAACACGGTTATCAATGTCATTCTGAATATTGCTTAAGTCCGAACTCATGCTGTTGAATGTATTGGCGAGGGTATCGGCTGCGCTGGCCAACACGGAGCGTGCGGTAGAATCGGACGCATCGTTGGCGACATCATTCCAGGCGTCCCAGAAATCGCTCATGGCCGAACTGAGGCCGTAATCTTCAGTATCGGAAAAAACCCCTTCAACGGAAGATATAGTCTCCTGCTCGGCTTCCCACTTGCCTAAATCCGTATTGGCTGAAAGCAGTTGATTAGTTGCAAAGGAATCGTATATTCGTTTAACTTCTGTAACGTCAACACCGCCTGTGCCGGATGCTTCAATCACGGCCTGTCGCCTGGTATAACCGGTTGTTTCGGAATTGGCAATGTTGGTGCTGGTCACGCTGATTGCCGCCGCATATGTGTTGAGAGCGCTCAACGCGATATTGGCAATACCTGATATTGTCGACATTTTTGTTTTCTCCTTTTTTGTTAACAGGTCATCTTCCATATCCATCACTCTGTTTCTTATGTCATATTAATCGTCGTCTGGATCATTTCATCTTCTGCCGTAATCAGTTTGGCACAGGCTTGGTATGCCCGCTGGGCTATAACCAGATTGGACAGTTCCAGGGCCAAATCGACATTGGATGTTTCCAGAGCACCGGAGGTAATGCTTCCATATTCACCGGACCCCGCAGCACCAACGACGGCGATTCCCGATGAGGCAGTTGCCGCATAAAGGCCGTTATCCAGTTGATTTAATCCGTCCGAATTAGCAAAAGTGGCCAGTGCAATCTGGTACAAGGCCTGAGTTTGATCATTGGAATAGGCGCCGGTGATCACACCTTCTGAGTTAATAGAAACGCTTTCCAGTGTTCCCATTGCGTATCCATCCTGGGTTTGGGATGTCAGGACTGAATCGGAGGAATATTGGGTAAAGTCACCGTTGGTAATGTTCCAGGTTATAGTCTGAGTTCCGCTGCTGGTAAGATTCAGTGTGATGGAAGGATTGGTTCCGGTTGCTAAAGTACCGTCTGTATTAAATGTCATAGTACCGCTGCTGGTGGTTGTTCCATAAGATGAATCAATATCGGCTGTCCATGTCCACGCATTGCTGCCTGTTTTTTCAAATTCAATGGTCAGGGGAATTTCGGTTCCCTGTGTATCATATACTTGAATGGTTACTGAAAAAGTCCCACTGGTATCAGTTGAAGAATTGAGATTTATTTCGGTGTTCATTTCCGAGGTGGCTACCGGATCAATAGTGTCCTGTGTAAGAGTTATGTCACCAACAAGTCCCAAAGTCCCATCATCGTTTATGACGTATCCCTGGACAATCTTCCCACTGTCGGTTACCAAAATCCCATCGTCGTCATAGGAAAAACCGCCGTCGCGGGTATAGTAGCTTATTCCTGCGGTTTCATCTTTAACGATAAAAAAACCGGAACCGGTAATTGCCAGGTCATTCCCGTTACCGGTGGAGCTCAGAGATCCCTGTGTCCAGGATGTTGAAGTTCCTTCCACTGTTACACCATTTCCTGTTGTTACTGTCGAATTATAGTATTCTTCCGTGAGTATTTCGGCAAAAGTAATACTCTCGGACTTAAATGCGGTAGTCTCCTGATTGGCAATGTTGTCACTGATTACGGAAATCTGAGTGTTAAAGGCGTTCAGGCCGGTCAGGGCTGTATAAAATGACATGTCTTATCCTCCTTTAATTAAATAAACGAACAAACCGGTTTTGTTAGTCTCTTGCATCTAAAGAATGTCATGATGAGACTCCGGTTACGGAGCTTAAGGCAATATTTCCATTTGCCGTAACAAGGTAGGCTGTGCCGTTTTCGTATACAATTCCAGTTACCGTGGCGTTTCCCCCGGTTGTAATGCTGATGCTGTTGCCCGAGGAATCCGTGGCGGAATATTTGATTGTATATGTGCCGTCATCAACGGTATTGCCGCTGCTGTTCGTGCCGTCCCAGTTTAGACTATAAGTTCCCGCTGAGGTTTCTCCCAGGTCAATAGACTTTACTTTATTGCCGGCCGAATCATAGATTGTTGCTGTTACGTCACTGGCACCGGAAGCCAGAGTAAAACTTGTACTGGTCGCACTAGCATCGGAGACGGTAATTTCGTTGTTGTCGTAGGTAACTGTTCTCCCCAGATAAGAAACAGCCGCGCTATTGTTCGTGGCGGACATGGAATCCACAAGAGATGCTAAATATTCGTTAGTCTGTTCCAGTTGCGTCACTTGCGTAAGGGAGCTGAATTCGGAAATCATGGTGGATGAATCGACAGGATCAGTGGGGTCCTGGTTTTCCAGCTCTGTCAGCAGAAGTGTTAAAAAATCGTCTGCTGTCAGTGACGACATAGAAGAACTGGAACTGGTCGTTGTTGCCGTCGAGCTGGTTAGAGTTGATGTATTGATAGCTGTAGTCATTATTAGGCCCTCCTTTAACTTTCTCCGGTTAATTGGCCGTTTCCAATAAGCAGGCGTATTACACCGGCGACACTTTTTGCGATGTCCGCAAAGGTGCCATTACAAAAAATGATATTTTTGAACTGTTTTATGAAGATGAAAAACGAGAGGGCTTCTGATCACGACACTGACCACATACAAAAATTAAGTGTGTGCGAAAACCCGCTCAACCCAAAACCAAATACCTCAACCGGCAAGTCACATATTTGGTTTTGCCTTATTCCCCTCTAATCGATAAACAAGCTCCTTTCTCTTACTGCCTAAATTGGAATCCGTTTTGCATAATAAAAAAGTAAAAACCCAAATCAGTCATCTATAAATACATTAATCGTACGCATTATAAATACCGATTGCGTTGAATACTGATTATGTAGCCAAGCAACGGATATGCCCGAATTACGGTAGCTACGAAGAGAATCGTCAATGTTTACAATACTTAATATACCCAAAATGATATGGTTAGGCGGGCATTAAGAATCCGGTAATCGGGGATGTCGATTATTTACATATCTTAACAGCATGTAAATACAATTCATGTTAATTAACGGAACAACCGGAATTTGTGGTAGGCAAATATTGCCTGATTTCGATCCCGACTATAATAAAATATTGCCGTATGGAGATGCCGATATGGATCACTCAATGGAACGCATCCTGATAATTGATGACGATAAGGTGCTATGTTCACTATTATCCACATATCTGAAAACGGAAGAGCTGGAGGTTGAGCTTGCGCATGATGGTGTGCATGGATTGGCGAAGGCGCTGGGAGGAAAGTATGGTCTTATAATACTCGACGTCATGCTGCCAGGCGGGCAAAATGGATTTACTGTTCTGCAAAATATAAGGGCCAAAGCAAACACACCGGTGTTGATGCTGACCGCCCGTGGCGAGGAAGTGGACCGGATAATCGGATTGGAGATGGGAGCGGATGATT
>JBDKUX010000044.1:0-5945 GCA_039679455.1 Smithella sp.
GTTTTGGCCCGGAAAGAAGGGGGGCGCCGGTTGCTGCATTTAGCCGCATTGATGATAAAAAGATAAAAGTCCGTTCGGGGATTTATAAGCCGGATGTGGTTATAGTGCTTGATTCCAGCTTAATAGGCTTGATTGATGTGCTCGATGGTTTGAAGCCGGGTGGAAAACTCATTGTCAATACACCGAAATCACCGGAAGAAATTCGCAAAGAACTTAAATTCAATGGTCCGGTGGCAACTGTTGACGGCACTCATATCGCTCGTGAGGAAATGGGGGTGCCCATTGCCAATACAACAATGATCGGTGCGTTATTGAAGATAGTCGGCGTTATGGAACTTGATTCAGTAAAAGAAGCGGTAGAGCACCGTTTCGGTAAAATAGCGCAGAAAAATCTCAAGGCGATGAGGCGAGCTTACGAAGAAATTAAAATCAGTAACTAAAATTGAGGTGGTAAGATCATGACGAAAAAAAGCGGGCCGACTGGCTGGCGGGAAATAACAACAGGGTGTGTTGTTTTTCGTCCGGGCAGCGCCGGTGAATATCATACGGGTAGTTGGCGATCGGAAAGACCTGTCTGGGATAATCAGAAATGCATCAAGTGTGGTATTTGTTATGTATTTTGTCCGGAAGGTTGTGTCCAGCAAACAGAAGATGGCTTTTTCAAAGCAGATTTGGATTATTGCAAAGGTTGCGGTATTTGTGCTCACGAATGCTGGCCTCGGGCGATAAAGATTGTGGAGGAGGGATAACATGGCCAAACGTGTTGGAATGGAAGTAGCCATTGCCGTGGCCGAAGTAGTCGGACAATGCAATATTGATATGGCGGCCGTTTACCCTATTACTCCCCAGTCCCACATCGGAGAACACCTATCCGATCTGGTAGCTGACGGCAAAATCGATGCGGAATTTATAACAGTTGAATCGGAACATTCAGCAATCAGTGCTGTTATCGGCGCCTCGGGAACTGGCGCCCGTGTTTATACTGCGACAAGTTCACAAGGGCTGATGCTGATGCATGAAATTTTACCCATTGTCTCGGCGATGAGATTGCCGGTGGTTATGGGAATCGCCAACCGGGCAGTTTCCGGTCCCTTAAATATATTAAATGATCATTCGGATATTATGCCGCAGCGAGATAGCGGCTGGATTTCCATGTTTGTAGAGAACGGACAGGAAGCACTGGATCTGTCGGTACAGGCCTTCAAAATTGCCGAACATAAAGATGTTAATTTGCCGGTCTGCGTGAATATCGATGGTTTTCAGCTAACCCATATGGTTGAACCTCTGGAATTTCCGGAACAGGAATTGGTTGATAAGTTTCTTCCGCCGAGAATTCCTTATGCTACACTTCATCCGGACAAGCCATTAACAATGGGCGCTTTTGCCATGGCTGATTATTTTACGGAAATTCTGAAGGCGAAAGACGAAGCTCTGAAAAACTCGAAAAAGGTAATTCTTTCCGTCTGGGATGAATGGGCTAAGATGTTCGGCCGCAAATATAAAGCGGTGGAAACATACAAGACGGAAGATGCTGAGATTATTTTACTGACGATGGGATCAATGGGAGAAACGGCGGAAATAGCCATTGATGAGTTACGGGCAAAAGGTGTGTCTGTGGGCTTGGCCAAGCTGAGATTGTGGCGTCCATTCCCCTTCGACGAGGTCAGAGAAGTACTGACAAAGGCAAAAAAAGTAGTGGTTACCGACCGGGCAGTTTCGTTTGGCGGTCCTGGTGGGCCGGTTTGTTCAGAGATCAAGGCTGCTCTCTATCATGAACCTGTTAAGCCGGCGATGTACAATTACATTATTGGTCTCGGTGGCAGAGATGTCCGTGTGATTAATTTCATTGATATGATTCAAGAAGTAGCCGGGGACGAAATAAAAGCAGGCAGCTATGAATTTTTGGGGGTGAGAGAATAATGAATACCGTAGAGAATTTTGACTTATTTGCCCCGCGACTGATTAATAAAAAAGAATTATTATCCAGTGGCCATCGCGCCTGTTCGGGGTGCGGTGAAGTGCTGGGTGTACGCTTGATGTGTAAGGCTCTGGGAGAAGATACGGTTATTTCTTCCGCTACAGGTTGCATGGAAATCGTAACCAGTATGTATCCAACAACCGCCTGGCAGGTTCCCTGGATTCACGTTGCCTTTGAAAATGCCGCTGCTGTGGCATCCGGTGTTGAAGCCGGGCTTAAGGCTTTAAGAAGAAAAGGTAAAATCGCCGACCGCGATGTTAAAGTTGTCGGTATGGCGGGCGACGGCGGAACAATGGACATCGGCATGCAGGCTCTTTCCGGAGCAGCGGAGCGCGGTCATGATATGCTTTTTGTCTGCTTCGATAATGAAGCTTACATGAATACCGGTATTCAGCGGTCCAGTGGTACACCGATGGGTGCATCCACGACGACTGCACCGGCCGGTAAAGTCAGCATGGGACAAAAAACATGGAAAAAGAATATGGCTGAAATTATGGTTGCCCATAATGTTCCTTATGTGGCCACAGCTTGTCCCAGTTATCCGTTGGATTTCATCAGCAAAATTGAAAAGGCTAAAAAAGTAAAGGGACCTTCATATATTCACTGTTTTACCGTGTGTCCCACGGGATGGCGTTGCGGCTCAAATCAGACGATTTCCATGGGGCGTCTGGCTGTAGAAACCGGAATTTTCCCGCTCTATGAAGTGGAAAATGGTAAATATAAACTTTCTGCGGAAATGCCCAAGAAATTGCAGCCGATTAAGAATTATTTCAAAGCACAGGGGCGCTACCGTCATCTGACCGAAGATCAGATTCAGATGATTCAGGATAGAGTAAATAAAGAGTATGAAAAGTTGTTAGATAAAGTTCAGTGCCTGAAAGCATGGGATTGATTTGAAGGGAAAACCCTGAATAATCCTGATGTTATTTGAGCTTGAAAAAAGCCACGACAATAAAGGCGAAAACAAAAAAAGTTAAACATTGTTGGGAAAATCAACATAAAAATACAGGATAAGGTGGCTATAAGCATGAATACTGTCACGTTTAGCAGTTGGAACGGTAAAATATTGGATAATCGTAAAGGCGCCGGAGCCAGTGCCGTTGAACCGGGACTTCCGACCCAGGTGGGAGGGAAAGACGTCACCGCCTTAATGGGGTGGAATGGCATGGTGGTATTGGATCCCAAAGCGGATGTCCTTTCTTTGACCATGGCCTATCTGCGGGAAGCTAGAAAGCTTTCCTGCGGCGAATGCTCTGTTTGCATGATCGGCTTGGACAAGGTACTGGCTATCATGGAAAGTATGTCAGTCGGTAAAGGAACCAAACAAGATATTTCAGAAATTGAAACCATTGCCAAGGGAGTGGCTTTGAATTCCAAATGCAATTTTGGTCGTTCTACAGCACTCGCCCCTGTGCTGGATGCTGTAAAATATTATGAAGCGGACTTCACCGCAATGCTGGATGGCAGGAAAAAGCCGGCGCAAAAAACATACAAAGTGGCTGTGACGGCTCCCTGCATGGAAGCCTGTCCGGCGAACCTGGATATTCCCGGTTATATTGAACTGATTAAGAATAATCATTTTGAGGAATCGCTCAGCCTGATTCGGGAAAAGTGCATCCTTCCCGGTGTTATCGGGCGTGCATGTACCCATCCCTGTGAAAGCGCCTGTGTGCGCAATGGGATAGACGAACCGTTGGCAATCCGTTTGCTTAAACGGGCTGCGGCGGATGCAGACCTTGCCGAAGGTGCTTCAGCTCTTTTGGCACCGGTTGAAACTAAGCAGGAGAAGGTTGCTGTAGTTGGTGCCGGTCCGGCTGGCTTGTCGGCGGCTTATCACCTCCGTCGATGGGGGTATGATGTTACTATATTCGAAAAACTTCCGCGTCCAGGCGGCATGGCGGCGGTTGGCATCCCTGATTACCGTCTTCCCAAAGACATCCTGAATCATGAAGTGGATTTGATCAAGCGGATGGGGGCTGTTTTTAAATTCAAAAGCGGAATAGAAAAACTCAACTGGGCTGATCTTAAAAAGCAGGGTTATAAAGCTCTCTTTATAGCAGTAGGAGCCCATGTAGGAGTAAAAATAGGATGCGAAGGCGAAGAAGATGGGTACGATGGCTTTATCCAGGGAGCGGAATTTCTGCGCAACCTTAGTTTAGGCGGCAAGGTAATGCCCAGGAAAAAAGTTGTCATTATCGGCGGCGGTAGTGCAGCGATCGACTGTGCCCGCAGTTGCGCCCGTCTGGGGTTCGGGGATATCGAAGTTATTTATCGCCGGTCACGGGCAGAAATGCCTGCCAGCACTGAAGAAATCAGCGGAGCGGAAGAAGAGGGCGTTAAATTCAATTTCCTCAAAGCCCCGATAAAGATAATAGCTAAAGACGGTGTAGTTACCGGACTGGAATGTGTTAAAATGGAGCTTGGTGAGCCGGATCAAAGTGGCCGCCCCCATCCTATCCCGGTTAAAGGATCGGAAAAGACGATGAAGGTTGATATGGTTATAGCTGCGACTGGTCAGAAATCCGATCTGTCCTTCCTGACCGGCAAAGATAAGATTGAGGTTACAGACAGGGGAGCCATAAAGGTGGACCCCGTTACCTTTAAATCAACAGTAGAAGGGATATATGCGGGCGGAGACTGTGTCAGTGGTTCGGAAACCCTCATCGAGGCCCTTAATGCCGGTAACAGAGCTGCCTGTAGCATTGATTGCTATCTTCAGGACAGGCCATTGGCGGATGGGCATCCCTTTATCGGTATTGATACCAGTGTTCAGCGTGAAGAAGGTTTTGTTGCTAAAAAAGCGGCATCAAAAGTAAAATTTGTAGAAGTAAATCAACGCTTGGAAAGCGAGGCCGAGGTCGAAGGTGGTTTTAGCACGATGGAAGCAATGACCGAAGCTGCTCGCTGCTTGCGATGTTACCGCTTGATGATCTGGGAATAGTATTATAGTCGCCCAAGTTTTAACGTGCTTACTGCGCGCGGAACATGGGTATAACATAAAATCCTGTTTTTACAGGAGTGATAAAAATTAGAAATTAATAAAGGGGCTTTAAATGGTAAACATTACGATAGACGGGAAAAGCGTTCAAGCCCGGGAGGGTTCAAATGTCCTGCAGGAAATCCGAAATTTAAGGATTGACATGCCGACCCTCTGCTATCATGAGGAACTGGTTCCTTTTGGGGCATGCCGCCTCTGTACAGTGGAAGTTAAGGCGAATGGAAAATGGAAACTTGCTGCCTCCTGTGATATTCCTGTTGATAAAGGTTTGGAGATAAGAACGGCTTCGGAAAAAGCAATACAAGCCAGAAAGCTGTCAGCTAAACTACTTTATTATCGGTATCCAACGACAGCAGCGGTTCGTGATATTGCCGAGAAACTGGGAGTTGCGCTTGAACCGGCTGCAACAGAAGGCCATGATTGTGTGCTCTGTGGGCTCTGTGTCCGAACATGCCGGGATATCGTAGGTGCAGGCGCGCTTTCGTTTCAGGATTGTGGATTAGGACGCGATGTAGAAGCAACCATGATAGAATTCAGAGCTGATAAATGCATTGGCTGCGGTTCCTGCGCTTTTGTCTGTCCGACCAGTTTTGTAAAACTGGAGGATGATGAAGATAAACGTGTAATTTGGAACAAAGTTTTCAAGATGGCTGTGTGCGATGTCTGCGGACGTTATTTTGCTCCCGAAGATCAGTTGAAGCATATAAGTAAAAAAACAGGATGTTCGCTAAAAGAGCTTGCGATTTGTACAAATTGCAGGTAAAAGGGCACTCTTGGTAAAGCTGGAATGTTAAAATCTGTTGGAAGTAAAAAGTAGTAGAAAAATTGTTGTTTGAAAATCTATGTTCCTCAGTAGCTCAGTCGGTAGAGCGGGTGGCTGTTAACCACCATGTCCGTGGTTCGAGTCCGCGCTGGGGAGCCAATATATGTCAAAAGTGGGCACTTCCTTGAATCCACAGTTTGACCCCC
>JBDKUX010000045.1:0-148092 GCA_039679455.1 Smithella sp.
CAGAAACCGACAAGCGCATCTCTTCACTTGATGAATATGATGTTGTTAAGGTTGTGACGGTGTTGTTCACCGTAAACAGCTCTAACCTCTCGGCTAAGGCGAAAGCGCAACTCGACGAACTCGCATCGAAAGCTCCCGGTGCAAAGAACTACATGGTGGAAGTGCAGGGCTTTGCCGACAAGACCGGGAATTTTGAACATAATCTTAAACTAAGTCAGCGTCGTTCTGAAGCAGTAGTGAAGTACCTGGCGGTGAAACATGACATTCCGCTACGGCGCATAGCTACACCCATGGGCTATGGCGAAACTAAAAGTGCTGTCGAGAAGACGAAAAAAGATCGCGCCCAGAACCGCCGGGTGGAAGTTAGAATTCTGGTCAACAAGGGTCTTAAGCAGGAAGCAGCAAAGCCGGAAACGCTTCCGCCTCAAGCCCGATAACATGGTGAGCAGTGAGGCTTGCATCTTGATGAGGGTGTGCGCTCATTTACCATACTGAGTTTCCAGCAAGACGGGTACGCCGGATTGGCGCACTCGTCTTGTGCAGGCTTATACAAGATAATGGGGATGTTATAGTATATTTTGTCAACCATCATGGCAGCCCGATACCGGAAACGCCTGTTCCACACTTTATGCATTTCGAATTTTTAATTTTTATGGCGCCTAAGGAGTAACCGACCCTTTCAATCAGCACTTCGCCGCAGGAATGACAATAAGTATTTTCACCGCCTTCGCCCGGGACGTTGCCTTCATAAACGTACTTTAATCCCGTCTTCAGCCCAATATCCCTTGCCATTCTCAATACCTTGACCGGTGTTCGCGGCTGATCCAGCAGTTTGTATGTCGGATAAAACTGGGTAACATGCCAGGGTATGTCGGCACTGACGGATTTTATGAACTCGGCAGCCCATTTAAAGAAATCCTCAGAATCGTTATAAGTGGGGATAATGAGGGTTGTCAGTTCCACCCAGACACCCAGTTCCTTCATGAGCTTTATTGTGTCCAATACGGGTTGCAGTCTCGCACCGCAAAGCTTTTTATAAAAATCGTCATCTCCTTTCAGGTCGATGTTATTGGCATCGAGATAAGGGGCGATGAGTCTGGTGGCTTCGGGCGTTGTATAGCCATTGCTTACAAATACATTTTTAATCCCTTTTTCCCTCGCGAGTCTCGCGCAATCGTAAGCAAACTCAAAAAATATAGTGGGCTCGGTGTAGGTATAAGATATGCTGCGGCATCCCGCCATTTCTGCTGCCTGTATAACTTGCTCCGGTGTGATCTCGTCTCCGGGGATGATCTGGTGTTTTCTTGGAAATTGGGAAATATCATAATTCTGACAGTGCATACAGCTAAAGTTACAGCCGACTGTGGCAATAGAATATGATCTTGATCCCGGATGAAAATTAAACAGAGGTTTTTTTTCTATGGGATCTACATGCTGTGCAATAATTTTCCCGTAGACAAGACTGTAGAGCGTACCGTCTATGTTTTCCCTGACCGCACATATCCCTCTTTTGCCGGGAGCGATTTGACAGCGGTGGCTGCAGAGACAGCACTGCACTTTACCGTCGCTGGTTTTTTCATAAAGCAACGCTTCTTTCATAGCTTTCTGCGTTTCCCCTTTAAAGATTTAATTATTCCTTAATTTCTTTTTCCCTGATTTGCTCCTTCATGAACGTCTTCACCACGTCCGACAATTCTCCGGACAATAAATCAATCAAATCATCGCTGGAAATAACCCCTATGAGTGTGCCCTTATCACCCGTCACGACAATCCGTCTGACGCCTTTTGATCGCATGCATTGAATCGTATCCCAGACTCCCATATTTTCCTGCACGGAAACGAGGTCGGCACTCATTACATCTTCGAGAACGACGCTGTCCAGCGGTACCTCCTTGGCGATCAGTTCCACGACGATATCGCGATCGGTAAGGATTCCCACGGGTATTACCTGACCTTCTTTCTCCTCCACTACGATGACATTACCTACATGATGCTCACGCATAAGTTTTGCTGCATCCAGGATACCTTCTTTCTTATTGATGATGACCACTTCGCGGTTGCAAATTTCTCCTACCGGCATAAGCTCACCTCCGTTGATAAGAAATTTAAAATTAATATATAAACAAACTGAGGCAAGTCAACAACTCTCCACAGAATGTAAATTATCTTCCATTATAAGTAATTTGTTAAAATACATTATTAAATTATTCATGTAATGAAAACAAGGTCTTCGCTAAAATCTATATTATAAGGATATAGATAAATAAACTTTTAGTTATATAGAGTTTTTTAAATTGCATGTGTATGTATCAATAGAAGTTTGTTACTTTAAGTTGTGACTATAGTTTTTTCGGTTCTGTTTATATATAAAACTTAAGCAGTTTATATTGCAGGAATTATTCTTTACCCGCGACTCTTTTTTAACCTTGTCTTTTCTCTGAGAAAATACAAGAACCGTTACCTTTTTTATGGCACGCTCAAAGAACTCAGAATCATTCAATTAAAATAAGAAAGGAGAAAGAACAATGAAAATGATGATCAGAAGTATGTTCGCGATTAGTCTGGTGCTTTTTTTTGTCGGAAGTGCGTTGGCACAGGAGAAAGTGGTCCGTACAGTAACGGAAGGCTGCAAAAATGAAATCAATACTTACTGTAAGAACGTAACCCCTGGGGAAGGCCGTCTTCTGGCTTGTCTTTATGCCTATGGTGACAAGCTCTCAGGGCGTTGTGAATATGCGCTCTACGACGCTTCCGTCCAACTCGAACGGGCGGTTAATGCTCTGAACTACGTGGCTAATGAATGCCGTGATGACCTGAAGACATATTGCTCAGCAGTTAGACCGGGTGAAGGGCGGCTGCTGGATTGTATCGAGAAAAACAAAAAGAAGGTCAGTAGCCGGTGTACCCAGGCAGTCAAAGACGTGGGGTTGAAGAAGAAATAATCCCATTTCCAATTTAAATGCTGACTTTGTTGGCATAAACTGCCCCGAGGTGTCGGTGTCTTCGACGTATTATTAATACAACTGCGGCGCATCCTCCTTGCCGCGTCGGTTTAATCATTGATTCGATAAAAAGCGTCATCAAAATTAAGGTGGAACGATGAGGATCAAAGGATTTTTTTCGCAACAACTCAGTTGGATGGTGGTTGTCCTGCTCATCCTATCGGGTGGTGTAATGGCGCATGGTGCCGAGGGGGCACAACCAAAGGTGTTTTCACAGGAACAACTGGATCAGCTTATCGCCCCTGTAGCCCTGTACCCGGACTCTTTGCTGACCCAGATTCTCATGGCCTCCACTTATCCGCTGGAAGTTGTGAAGGCTGCGAATTGGATGAAACAAAACACGGGATTGAAGGGCAATGCTTTAACTGCGGCGCTTGAAAAGCAGGATTGGGATCCCAGCGTCAAATCACTTGTAAATTTCCCCAAGGTCCTGGCAATGATGACCGACCAGATTGACTGGACCCAGAAGCTGGGAGACGCTTTTTTGGCTCAACAGAAGGATGTCATGGATACCGTCCAGCGTCTGCGGGTAAAGGCTCAGGCTCAAGGGAATTTGAAGACAACAAAAGAGCAGAAAGTTAGTACTGATAAATCGACACAGACCATAATCATAGAATCCGCAAATCCGCAGGTTATTTATGTGCCGAGCTACAGTCCGACGATCGTTTTCGGTGTCTGGTGGTACCCGGCATATCCTCCGTATGTCTTTCCTCCTCCCTACCCGCCGCCACCTCCTCCTCCGCCGCCACCTCCTCCTCCAGGTCCACCACCACCTCAGCCGCCCCCCGGGCCACATACCGGACCTGCACCTGGTCCCCAACCTGGTCCGACACCGGGGCCGCCTCCAGGTCCGCACACCGGCCAACCAGCTGGAACTACGCCTGGACATGCCCCTGTTTCTTACGCTGCCGGTATTTCCAAAGGTTCCGCATGGGGCTATGCATGGGGACAATCCGATTGGAAGAAGGGCAATGTAAATATGGACGTGAACAGAAATGCCAACATAAACCGGAATATCGACCGTACAAAATATCAGCAGCAATACCAAAATAAAGCACAGGTCAATTCCTCCGGTAAAGGGTTATGGCAGCATGACGCCGAACACCGGCAAGGTGTTGCTTACCGGGACAATGCCACAGCCCGGAAGTATGGGCAGCAGACCGGAAGGTCGAGCCAGACCCGCAGTTCATCCCGTGGATACGGCGATAGTGTTGCCCGTAATGATGCGGGAAGCAGGAAGGCCGGAAGCATCGATAGAGCAGGAGGAGGGGATGCAAGAGATAAAATGAAGACTGGACGATCAGCAGACGGCACAGGCCGGGAAAGCGCCTTCAGCGGTGCAGGCAATGGGAAGTTTGAAAGGAGCGCGAGTGAACGCGGACGTATGAGCCGAGGTGGCGGTGGCCGGGGATCAAGAAGGTGAGGAGGTGCACGATGACGTTATTGAGAATGTATCAAAACAAAGTCCTTGTATTTCTTATTGGTTTTACACTGATTCTGGGGGTGGTCTTTTCATCTTCCAGCGCATTTTGCTCTAAACCTGCCGGGGACCAGAAAACCTTTGCATCACCTGAGGAAGCAGTGGAAGCGTTTATTGATGCACTGAAAGCAGGAAATAAAGAAATGTTGGCACCTATTTTCGGGTCGAAATCGGTATCACAGGTTTCCTCCGGCGACGAGGTACGCGACAGGGCCGACAGGGAATGGTTCCTTTCTGCCTATAAGACCAGGAACTTTCTGGAGAAGAAAGGCAATGACAGAGTCATTCTCCACGTGGGAAATGACGACTGGCCCTTCCCGTTTCCCCTGATAAAAAAAGGAAATGCGTGGCTTTTTAATTCAGAGGAAGGCGAGGAAGAACTACTGAACCGCCGCATTGGTAGAAACGAATTACGCGTTATGGAGACCATGGAGGTATACGTTGCGGCACAGCGTGAGTATGCGAGCAAAGACCTGACAAGTGGCGGAATCCGTGCCTATGCCCGGAAGTTCATGAGTACCCCCGGTAAGAAAGACGGGCTCTACTGGCAAGTTAAGGAAGGGGAGGAGGAAAGCCCCCTGGGACCTTTGGTAGCAATGGCCGCCCGGGAAGGATACACAGGAAAAGCAAAAACACCGGTTCCCTTTCAGGGATACTATTTCAAAATTCTTACCGGCCAGGGAAAACACACGCAGGGAGGAGCATACGACTATATAATTAAAGGGAACATGATCCTCGGATTTGGCCTTCTTGCTTATCCGGCTAAGTATGGATATTCAGGAATCATGACCTTTATCGTGAATCAGCAGGGTGTCGTTTATCAAAAGGATCTTGGTGAGAAGACGGCAAAAGTCGCAGCCGGCATTCGGACTTACGATCCGGACGGGACCTGGCGGAAAATCGAATCAAAGGCCGGGGACGCATTATAGAGTTCTCCAATTAATTTTCCTGAGTAATCATTCCATATTAGCTCTCAATATCTTGCAGATCCGTAATATATTGAGAGAATTTATTTATTCTTCTATCGAAAACCAACTACTCCGATTCATAAATAATAAACAGATATCAAATACTTGAGTTAATCCGGCAAGATCTTCTCCTTCGGGCATGTTTTGTGTATTTACAAGAAAGTAATGGAAGCAACCACCTCAGGAGGGGAAATAAAGTATCAGAACAGAAGTATGTATGAACCGCCTTAGTATAGGTATTGTAAAAAATAGCGATATCGAATGAAGGAGATCAGACATGCAGAGTATATTTATACAGCGTTATCCAGAGCACCATCCATTTTATTATCCTCGTGTTTTCCTGTTTTTCGCGATCGTCATCTTGTTTTTCGTCTCGGCGGCAGGTTGCTCGAAAGAACCCAAAGAAGCGCCCAAACCGCCGGTTGTGGAGGTGATGACGGTCATCCAGAAGGACGTTCCTGTTTACAAAGAGTGGATCGGGACGCTCGACGGTATGGTGAATGCCACTATCCGGGCTCAGGTACAGGGGTATCTCATTAAACAAAACTATCGCGATGGCGATCTTGTAAGGAAGGGGCAGGTCCTTTTCGAGATCGATCCGCGCACCTTCCAGGCTGCTCTGGAGCAGGCGCAGGGCCAACTGGAAGCCCAGCAGGCGCGATGGACAACAGCCAAGGCGAACCTTGCCCGAATTAAACCTCTTGCCGCTGTCAATGCCGTCAGCAAGAAGGATCTCGACGACTCCATCGGAATGGAGCAATCGGCCCGCGCGGCTGTACTCTCTGCCCGGGCCAGTGTCGACAAGTCTAGGCTTGAACTGGGTTTCACAAAAATTATTTCACCTATAGACGGCATTGCCGGCCTTGCCAAGGCCCAGCTCGGCAATCTTGTGGGCCCGGGGGCGACGGAAGAACTGACAACGGTCTCGACGGTCAACCCGATCAAGGTCTATTTCCAGGTGAGCGAGCAGGAATACATCCAGTCTATTAAACGTTCGGCCTCAGAGAGAGAAAAAAAAGAGGGCGAACTGATCCTTGCTGATGGGAGTGTCTATCCTGAAAAAGGGCGTTACGCCTTTGCCGATCGGCAGGTGGATATCACGACAGGCACCATTAAAGTAGCGGCAGTATTTCCCAACCCGGGCAATCTCCTGCGTCCCGGCCAATATGGGAGGATACGGGTAGCCCAGTCTATCCGAAAGGATGCCCTGCTCGTGCCCCAGCGGTCCGTGTCTGAAGTTCAGGGGAAATATATGGTGGCGGTGGTGGGGGCGGACAACAAGGTGGATATCCGGCCCGTGAAAGCTGCTGAACGCATCGACAACCTCTGGGTCATCCTCGATGGCCTCAAACCCGGTGAGCGCGTCGTTGTCGAAGGGATTCAGAAGGTACGTCCCGGAATGCCGGTGGCGCCGAAGGCTTTTGTCGAAACGCCGATGAAGACGGAAGCAAAGCCGGAAGCACCTCCCGAAGCTAAACCGGGGGAAAAGCCCCAGACCAACACGAAGCCCGCCGAGCCTGCGAAGGTCGAGAGGAGGTAAACCGCCATGTCAAAATTCTTCATTAACCGTCCCATCGTGGCCATGGTCATCGCCATCCTCATGGTCATCGTTGGCCTTGTGGCCATGTCGGGTCTGCCGACGGCGCAGTTTCCCAACATCGTCCCACCGGAAATGAAGGTCACCGGCACTTACCCCGGCGCCGACGCGTTGACCATGGAGCAGTCCGTGGCCACACCCATCGAGCAGCAGATGTCCGGCGTGGACAACATGAATTACATGTATTCTCTTAACTCCAACGACGGTAAGATGGTCCTGACAGTAAACTTTGATATAAAGACTGACCCCAGCACCGACCAGATCCTTGCCCAGATGAGGACAAACCAGGCCAATTCGCAGCTCCCGTCCGATGTGATCAACCAGGGCGTCACGGTGCAGAAGTCGACGTCGGCTCCTCTGATCGTGTTTGCCCTTTTTTCCCCCAAGGGGACCTATGACAACGTCTTTCTGGCTAACTACTGCTACATCAACATAAATGATCAGATGACCCGCGTCCCCGGCATCGCCAGTGTCACCATCTTCGGCGCCGGGCAGTATGCCATGCGCCTCTGGGTGAAGCCAGATCGACTTGCAAAACTGGCGATTACCATTCCCGAGATCGTCAGCGCCGTTCAGCAGCAGAACGCCGTGAACCCGGCCGGCCAGGTCGGCGGCGAACCAATGCCGCCCGGTCAGGAATTCACCTATGCCGTTCGCTCCCAGGGCCGTCTCCAGAACGAGGAAGAGTTCGGCAACATTGTAATCCGGGCAAACCCCGACGGTTCCCTTGTCCATCTCAAGGATGTGGGACGGATTGAGCTGGGGGCCCAGTCGTACAATATGATCGGCCGCCTTAACGGCAAGCCCGCGGCCATCGTCGCCCTCTACCAGTTGCCGGGTACGAACGCGATTGATGCAGCCAACGGGGCCAAGAAGCTCATGGCGCAACTCAAGGAAAAATTTCCCGCCGATCTGGATTACGCGGTTGCCCTCGACACAACGCTCGCCGTCACGGAGGGCATCAAGGAGATCATCCATACCCTCTTCGAGGCCCTTGTTCTCGTCCTCATCGTCGTCTTCATCTTCCTGCAAGGTTGGAGGGCAACACTTATCCCGCTTCTGGCCGTGCCGGTCTCCCTGGTGGGCACCTTCATGCTCTTTCCGCTCTTCGGGTTTTCCATCAATACGCTTTCGCTCTTCGGCCTGGTCTTAGCCATCGGACTTGTCGTTGACGATGCCATAGTTGTCGTTGAGGCCGTGGAGCACCATATCGAGCAGGGGATGACCCCGAAGGAGGCAACCCTGAAAGCCATGGAGGAAGTCTCGGGTCCGGTTATTGCCATTGCCGTTATCCTGGCGGCCGTTTTTGTCCCGACAGCGTTCATCCCGGGAATCACGGGACGCCTCTATCAGCAGTTCGCCGTGACAATCGCTGTATCCGTCATCATCTCGGCCTTCAACGCCCTCTCGCTCTCGCCGGCCTTAGCGGCCCTCCTGCTTCGACCGAAGAAGAAATCCTGGGGACCACTGCAGAAATTCTACGACGGGTTTAACCGCATCTTCGGCCGTTCGACGGACGGGTACGTGAACTGGTGTGATCACCTCATCCGCAAGAGCAAGGTGAGCCTCCTCTTCCTTCTCGGGACAGTCATTCTGGCCGGCTTCTTCGGGAAGCACCTGCCGACCTCCTTTCTCCCCGACGAGGACCAGGGGTATGTTTATGCAGGTCTTCAGCTTCCCGACGCGTCCTCGCTGCAGAGGACCGACGATGTGACGAAAAAGGCCGAGGAGATCATCAAGAAAACACCCGGCGTGAAGTATTGTACGTCTGTTGTCGGCTACAGCATGCTCAGTGGAGTTGCCAACACTTACAGCTCCTTTTTCTTCATCACACTGGAAGACTGGGCCGCAAGGAAAAAGCCGGAGGAGAAATATGATGCCATCAAGGCTCACCTGACCCGGGGACTGGGGTCCCTGACGGAGGCCATCGGCTTCGCCTTTCCACCCCCCGCCATTCCCGGCATCGGGACCTCGGGTGGCTTTACCTTCATTCTGGAGGACAGGGCGGGCAACGACATCAAATTTCTTGCCGATCAGACAAACCGTTTTCTTGAGGCGGCCCGGAAGCGGCCGGAACTTGCCGGTCTCAGTACAACCTTCCGCCCCAATGTGCCTCAGGTCTTTGTGGACGTTGACCGCGACAAGGTCCTCAAGCAGGGGGTGAACCTCTCGGATGCTTACAAAACCCTGCAGTGCTTCATGGGGGGCTCCTTTGTAAACTATTTTAACCGGTTTGGCCGTCAGTGGCAGATTTATGTCCAGGCCGAGGGTGAATACAGGACGAAAGCCGAGAACCTCGGGCAGTTCTATGTCCGGAACAACAGCGGCATGATGGTCCCCCTCTCCGCCATTACCAATATCAGCTCCATTGCGGGGCCGGAATTCACCATGCGCTACAATCTCTACCGCGCAGCCCAGATCAACGGTTCGGCTGCGCCGGGATACAGCTCGGTGCAGGCAATGGAAGCCCTCGAGCAGGTCTTTGCCGAGACAATGCCCCGGGAGATGGGCTATGACTACCTTGGTATGAGCTACCAGGAGAAGAAGGCCCAGGAAGGGGTGTCTCCCGCCGTCATTTTCGGCTTTTCGCTTCTGTGCGTCTTCCTGATCCTGGCCGCGCAGTATGAGAGCTGGACCCTTCCTTTCAGCGTGCTTCTCGGAACGCCCATCGCCGTCATGGGAGCCTTTGGCGCCCTGTGGCTGTTAAGGTTTGAGAACAACGTCTACGCCCAGATCGGCCTTGTCATGCTCATCGGGCTGGCGGCGAAAAACGCAATCCTCATCGTCGAGTTCGCCAAAATGGAATACGACAAGGGCAAACCCGTCATTGAAGCGGCACTGACGGGCGCAAAATTGCGTCTGCGGCCGATCCTGATGACGTCCTTTGCCTTCATCCTGGGCTGCGTGCCGTTGGCCATAGCCAGCGGCGCCGGGGCCATCTCCCGGCGTGTAATGGGATGGGCTGTCATCGGTGGAATGCTGGCGGCAAGTTTCATCGCCATCTTCCTTATCCCCGTCACGTTCTATGTCGTGGAGAAACTGTCGCACCGGGGGGGGAAGGAAACACATATAAACGTTGAGGAGACAAAAAAGGAGGGGGAAGGCCATGAATAAAGCAATCTTCTCCGCATTAATTGTAATTCTGCTGATCGGCTGTGCCGTTGGTCCTGATTATAAGCGTCCGAGTATAGAAAGCCCAACGGCCTGGCGCATCGAAGAAAAAGATGCACGGGAAACGGCCAACACGGCGTGGTGGCATCAGTTCAATGACCCCGTCATGAACTCACTGATCGAAGAGGCCCTGAAGCATAACACGGATATACGGATTGCTACCGCTCGAATCGACGAGTATGTCGGAAGGTACTGGGTGGGGCGTTCCGGTCTATTCCCGCAAATCGGGGCGAATGCCCAAGCAGGGCGAAGCCGCGTCTCCGAGGAGGGATCGACTCCTCTCTCGTCGCAAACGGAAAATCCGGCGGACTTCTACCAGGGCGTCTTCAACGGTAGTTGGGAGATCGATCTTTGGGGAAAATTGAGAAGGGCCACCGAAGCATCACGGGCAGACCTGCTCGCGACCAGGGAGGCCCGGCAGGCCGTCATTCTCTCGCTGGTCAGCGCCGTGGCCAACGGCTACATCTTTTTACGGGATCTCGACAAGCAAAGGGAAATAGCTGTGCAAACGGCTAAAATCAGAGAGGATGCTTACAAGCTTTTCAAACAGCGATTTGAAGGCGGGGTCATCTCGGAGCTGGAACTCAATCAGGTCAAGTCCGAATATGAACAGGCCCTGGCCACGATTCCGCAGATAGAGAAACAGATTGCCTTCCAGGAACATGCCTTGAGCCAACTGCTCGACAGGAATCCGGGGGCCATCGTCCGGGGCAAGGGCATTGACGAGTTGAGCCTTCCGGTTGCTCCTGCGGGCCTCCCCTCGGATCTACTGGAAAAACGCCCGGATATTCGTCAGGCAGAGCAGGCGCTTGTCGCTGCCAATGCCCGCATTGGTGTGGCACGGGCGCAATACTTCCCTACAATTTCTCTTACAGGATTCTTTGGCTGGGCCAGTGCGGATCTCTCGAATTTATTCACCGGATCAGCAAGGGTATGGAGCTGGGCCGGCAATCTAACCGCCCCGATCTTCACAGGGGGGGCTATCATGGGACAGGTCAAAGCCGCGGAGGCGATCCAGCAGCAGGCCCTGCTCAGATACCAGAATACCATCCAGAATGCCTTCCGGGAGGTGGAGGACGCCCTCGTCGATCAGAGACGCACCCGCGAGCAACTGGCGGCTCAGCAGCGACAAGTTGACGCCCTGCGTGAGTATACCCGCTTTGCCCGGCTGCGCTATGAAAACGGTTTTACCAGCTATCTGGAGGTTCTCGATGCCGAGCGGAGTCTCTTTTCCGCGGAGCTGAGCTACGCGCAGACCCAGGGGGGGCTCTTCACAGCGCTGGTAAACCTCTATAAGGCTATGGGTGGAGGATGGGTAGTCGAAGCGGACAAGCTGACAGCGGCGGCAGCCACACCCGAGGCTGCCAAGGCAAAATCAGAGGGACATTAAGCAGTAATGTCCTTATGGCCCATAGATTGTAATTCGTGGGGTCATTCCAAATAACCGGTTTTTATTAAAAAGGAGATTAACCATGGAAAACTGGCAGAAAAAAATGCAGGACACCTTCGGCCTTATGGGAAAGATCGCCCGTCAGTATTCATCTCGTATTCTTGAAGCACAAAAGAACCATTTGAGTCACATGCAAAAGGCCGCTATGGGCGAGAAACAACTGCCTGTGTTTGAGGTTACCGAAAATCCCTGGCAGGCGTGGAATTCATATCTGACCGATACCGCACAGCGCTCGGTGCTGTTTTGGGACATCTTGCGGGAGCGTGGCAATACCTACCTGGAACATGTGAAGAATGGAAGTCCTCCGCTTTTGGCATTCGAATGGGAGATTGTCTCCGATGGGCGAAAGTTTGAGCGTCCTGTTAATTATGCCCTGATCCGTATCATTCCGCCTGCGGGCGTGAAAGTTGATGACACCCGGCGTCCCTTTATTATCATTGACCCCCGTGCAGGCCATGGACCGGGCATCGGGGGATTCAAGAAGGATTCCGAGGTCGGTGTCGCCCTGGAGTTTGGCTATCCTGTTTATTTTGTAATTTTCTTCCCCGACCCCGAACCGGGGCAGACGATCATCGACGTCAACATGGCGGAGACGAAATTTCTGGACACTGTCATCCAGCGGCACCCCGCAAGCCCCAAACCCACAATTTACGGGAATTGCCAGGGAGGATGGGCCTCCATGCTCATCGCAGCGAATGATCCCCACAAGGTCGGACCTGTCGTGATCAACGGCGCTCCCATGTCATACTGGAGCGGCAGCTGGAGCGGGGGGGAGGGTGAAAACCCGATGCGCTACAGTGGGGGGCTTCTTGGAGGCTCCTGGATGTCGCTGCTGATCAGTGATCTGGGGAACGGCAAGTTTGACGGCGCCTACCTTGTGGAGAATTTCGAGAACCTCAACCCGGCGAACACTTTCTGGAACAAGTACTACAACCTCTGGAAAGGCATCGATACGGAACGGGAACGGTTTCTGGAATTCGAAAAATGGTGGGGTGGTTACTTCCTCATGAACGAAGAAGAGATCCGCTGGATTGTTGAAAATCTTTTCGTCGGCAACAAACTGGCCCGTGGCGAGGTAAAGGCGGCGCCCGGCACGTACTTCAACATCAAGTCCATCCGTTCCCCTATAATCATCTTTTCCTCAAAGGGGGACAACATTACACCGCCGCAGCAGGCAATCAACTGGATTTCCGACGTCTACTCGAGCACGGCGGAGATCAAGGCGAACGGGCAGGTTATCGTTGCACTCCTGCATGAGGATGTGGGCCACCTCGGCATTTTTGTTTCGGGAAAGGTTGCCCAGAAAGAGCACACTGAAATCGTCGAGGCCCTTGACTACATAGAGAAGCTTCGGCCCGGCCTCTACGTCATGGAACTCGAGGAAACGTCGGGCACGGGGAAGGACAAATACCTCTCCACGTTCAGGGAAGTGCCCCTGGAGAATTTGCGGCGTATGAATAAGCTCGAACGAAAGGATGAGAAACCATTCGAACTGGTCGAGGATTTGTCCGTGATCAACGAGAAGATCTACGCTATTTACGGACGGCCCCTGGTCAGGAGCCTGGTGACCGAGAAAACCGCCGAGATGCGGCGGAATCTACACCCCCTCAGGGCTCAGCGCTGGTTCTTCAGCGACAATAACCCCTTCATGGGGCCCGTTCAGGCAGTGGCCTCCACAGTCAAAGCAGGACGGCAGCCAGTTTCGAAGGACAATTCATTCCGGAGGCTTGAAGAAGCATGGTCCGAAATGATCACCGCCTCACTGAATCTCTATCGCGATTTGAGGGATGCGACCAGCGAAGCTGCTTTCTTCCAGATCTTCGGATCCATGATTGCCCTCGGGTTTTCAGGAGATGTTAAGCCCCCGATTCAGGTTGAAACCAAGGTTGATGTTAATGAGCTGCCCTACGTGAAGGAAGCCCTGTCGGCCATCGATCAGGGAGGATACCCGGAGGCTGTTGCCCGGATCGGGGCCCTGGTGGGCCGGTATGCGGGCGCCATTCCACTTGAACGACTGCAAATGGCGGATGAGTTTGTCCGTTCGGATAAGGTGCTCTCAAAACTCTCGGCAGATGAAATTCGGCGCCTGCGTTCCGATGCAGGGGTGATGGTGCTTCTGGAGCCCGAACGGACCCTGGACGCTCTGCCGCGGCTCCTCACTGTGGACGAAGAGAGGGAACACATCTTATCGATTCTGCAATGGGGACTGTCAGTGGAAGGCATCACACCGGAGCAGCGTGCAACGATCATGGCCATCATGGACCGTCTCAATAAACCGGGCACCCGCGGTGTGAAGGGCAAGAATAAATGACGCCGATTTGTTTCCACGTTTCCGTAACGAAATTTAAGGAGGAACGATGAGCGAGAGCAAAATTGTCAGTCCGGTCGTAGATGACATAAAAGCCCATATGAAGCGCGGGAAGATCGTTTCGGCGGAAGAGGCCGTGCGCGTCATTCGAAGCGGTGACACGGTTGCCCTGGACGGCGTTATGGGGGGCGGCGCCCCCGACGAACTGATCGTCGCCCTTGAGAAACGGTTTTTGGAAAGCGGAGAACCTCGGGGACTGACGCTGATGTATGCCTCGGGAATCGGGGACGGGCAGGATAAAGGCGTCAATCGTATTGCGCAGGAAGGCCTGCTGAAACGGGTGATTGCCGGGCATTGGGGATTGACTCCGAAAATGCAGAAGCTGGCTGTAGACGGGAAGATCGAGGCCTACAATCTGCCGCAAGGCATTATCGCGCATATGTTCCGTGATGTTGCCGCCCATAAACCACGCACAATTTCGAGTGTCGGTATCGGAACCTTCGTCGACCCGAGACTGGGCGGGGGAAAGATCAATTCGATCACAAAGGACGATCTTGTTGAGGTTGTCACCTTTGACGACAGAGAGTACCTGGCCTACAGGACGGTGCCCATACAGGTGGCGTTTCTCAGGGGGACGACGGCCGACATGGACGGCAATATCTCGATGGAACGCGAGGCCATGACACTCGAGGTGCTTCCGATCGCCATGGCGGCAAGGAATTCCGGCGGAATTGTCGTCGTCCAGGTAGAGCGCATTGCCGACCGGGGTGCACTGAACCCGCGTCACGTGAAGATTCCCGGCGTTCTTGTCGACTGTGTTGTTGTTTCCCGGCCGGAACATCATTGGCAGACTTACGGTGTCCAGTACAACCCGGCTTTCAGCTGCGAGTTCAAGATTCCGACCGCCAGCGTAGCACCGCTTGATATGGACGATCGGAAGATCATCGCCCGGCGCGCGGCGCTGGAACTCAAGCCTAACATGGTTGTCAATCTTGGGATCGGTATACCGGAAGGCGTGTCTAATGTGGCCAATGAAGAGGGAATATTCGATTACCTGACCCTTACGGCTGAAGCCGGTTCGGTTGGGGGGATACCTTCCGGCGGAATGAATTTCGGGGCTGCGACGAACATGGACTGCCTGCTGGACATGCATTTTCAGTTTGATTTTTACGACGGTGGCGGGCTCGATCTTGCGTGTCTGGGGCTTGCACAGATGGACCGCCATGGAAATGTGAATGTGAGCCGTTTCGGCCCCAAGCTCGCGGGCTGCGGAGGTTTCATTAACATCAGTCAGAACTCAAAGAAAATGGTCTTTGTGGGAAGCTTTACCGCGGGAGGGACGCAGGTGGACGTCGATGACGGGAAGCTCCGGATCGTGAAAGAAGGGGGCGTAAAGAAATTCGTGAACGAGGTTGAACAGGTGACCTTCAGCGGGGATACCGCGAGGATGAACAATCTCGACGTTCTGTTCATTACGGAGCGCTGCGTTTTCACCCTTGCCGATGAAGGAGTGGAACTGACGGAAATAGCGCCCGGTGTGGATCTGGAAAAGGATATCCTGGCCCACATGGATTTCAAGCCGATCGTGAAGAATCTGAAAAAGATGGATGAGAGGATTTTCAGGCTTCCGCCGATGGATCTAAAAACAGATCTTCTCAGTAAACCGATATCCGAAAGACTGAAGTATGACCCCGACACGAACATCTTCTTCGTCAATTTCGAAGGCCTCCAGATCCGATCGCTGAAGGATATCGAGGCAATCCGGACCCAGACGGAAGCTGTCCTGCGCCCGTTGGGGCGAAAGGTGGACGCGATCGTCAACTACGACAATTTTTCCATTTTGCCGGAACTCGTAGATGATTATACTGATGCGGTGAAATATATTGTTTCGAGCTTCTACGAAAAAGTTACCCGGTACACAACCAGTGCCTTCCTGCGAATGAAACTGGGAGATGGGCTGAAGGCGCGGGGATTTGCCTCGCACGTTTATGAAACCAGGGAGGAGGCCCGGAAAGGGCTGAAATCTGAGAAGTTGATCACGACTAACTGAATAAAAAGTGAAAGGAGCCTGTATGCAACGGAAACAGTTATGGATGCCGGTTGTAAGCATCTCCATTGCCATTTTGTTTGCACTTCCCTTGCAGTCGCTGGCGGAGTCCAATAATAATGCTCCCCAGAAGAAGCTGTCGAAGGAGGAGCTTGCCCAGTTACTCGCACCGATCGCCCTTTACCCGGACGAGCTGGTTTCCCAGATTCTAATGGCCTCAACTTATCCGCTTGAAGTCGTTCAGGCGGATCGCTGGGTGAAGAAAAATAAGAAGATCAAAGGGGATGCGCTTGCCAAGGCACTCGAAAAGGAGAACTGGGATCCTAGTGTCAAGTCCCTGGTCGGTTTCCCGAGCATATTGGCGGCCATGAGCGAAAAACTCGACCTCACCACAAAGGTAGGGGATGCTTTTCTTTCCCAGCAGAAGGATGTGATGGATACAATCCAGATGCTGCGGAAAAAGGCCTACGATGCGGGCAACCTGAAAACGTCGAAAGAGCAGAAGGTAATAGTTGAGAAGGAGGTCATTGTCATCAAACAGGCCGACCCCGAGGTTATCTACGTTCCGTCCTACAGTCCGACGGTGGTTTACGGCGCCTGGATGTACCCCGCCTATCCCCCCTACTACTATTACCCGCCGCCTCCGCCCGCCTATCCGGCGTACCATTTTGCCGCCGGGGTCGCTATCGGTGTTGCCTGGGGTTATGCCTGGGGCAACTGCAACTGGCATGGCGGGCATGTGGAGCAAAATATCAATCAGAACATCAATGTTAACCGTAACATTGATCGGAGCAAATACCAGAACAGGGTGAACCCGAACGACAGACAGTGGCAGCACAACCCGGAACACCGCCGTGGCGTTGCCTACAAGGATGGTGCGACGGCAAAGAGATACGGGCAGTCTCCGGCGCGTTCCATGGAGGGACGGCGTGAATCACGTGGATACGGCAGTACCGGTAGCGGCAGGGGGGATCGCCCTTCGGCTGGCACCATGGACAGGGGCGGCGCCGGTGGAGGAGCAGCAAAGCGCGATAAGATTGGGAGTGCCGGTGGCAGCAAGGGAGACCGCCCTTCAGCAGGCACCATGGACAGGGGTGGCAGAGGCAGCCGTGACAGCGCTTTCAGCCGAAGCGGAGAAAGCGGCAAACAGGCAAGGGCGGCAAGCGACCGTGGTGCGTCCAGCCGTCAGAGCTCTGTTAGCAGCGGCAGTTTCGGTGGGGGAGGATCAAGGGGCGGCCGCGGTTCCAGCGGCGGCGCATCAAGAGGCGGCGGTGGCCGTGGCGGCGGACGCAGATAGCCCGCAGTTTGTATATAAAAATATCACTGCACTACATACGGAGGATATAACATGAAGGTCAAGACATCCCACAGTATTTCCGGTTTCCTGCTGCCGCTTCTGGTAATATTTTTCATTTTTGCAGCAGGACTGCCTTTGTTGGCGGCCACTTCCGTTAAGGGACAGCAATCATTCTCCTCGGCGGAGGATGCCGCATCCGCCCTTGCTGCCGCGGTAAAAAGCGGCAATAAAAGTGAGATAATCACTATACTCGGCCCGGGATCCACAAAGATCGTCTCTTCCGGCGACGAGGTTGCCGACAAGGAAGGCCTAGAACGGTTCAACAGGCTCTATGAAGAAAAACACCTGATTGAAAGTGCTGCAGGCAACAAGTCCATACTGGTGCTGGGCAATGACGATTTTCCCTTCCCGGTGCCGCTGGTCAAAAAAGAGAATAAGTGGCACTTTGATGCCAGAGCCGGCAGGGACGAGATCCTCAACCGTCGTATCGGCCGGAATGAGCTGGAAGTGATCAATGTCATGCTCACCTATGTAGACGCTCAGCGTGAATATGCCTCTAAGGACCGGGACAGTGATGCGGTGCTCGAATTTGCCCAGAAATTCCGCAGTACACCGGGGAAAAAGGATGGACTCTACTGGGAGGCGAAGGACGGGGTGGAAATGAGCCCCTTGGGCTCTTTTGTTGCCAAGGCGGACAGTGAGGGATATGCAAAAAGCAAAGGTGGGGACAATTCACCATACTGGGGCTACCTATTCAAAATTCTCAAGGCGCAGGGTAAATATGCCGAAGGAGGCGCTTTCGACTACGTGGTGAACGGCAGGATGATTCTCGGCTTTGCACTTGTCGCTTATCCGGTCGAGTACGGCAATTCCGGCATCATGACCTTTGTCGTAAACCAGAACGGCGTTGTCCATCAGAAGGACATGGGCAGGAATACGGGCAAAATCGCCGCAGCAATGAAATCCTACAATCCGGATAATACTTGGAAAAAGGTCGAATAAAGGTCGGGTCGGAAAGAGTTTTAATGTTATAGCTGAAAGAGAAAGACATGCCTGAATATTCATGACCCAAAGGAGGTTATTTTTCATGGACATTCCGTTAACATCAATGGAGCAATTGATGCCGTTTCCGACAGCGCAGGAGTTGGTCAAGAAAAAACGTAAATCCCTGGAGTCGGTGCCGCCGAGCATGACGGTTCTTGCGGCCCTGCAACTCATGGTGGAAAAGAACCTCAGGTTCCTGCCTGTCATCGAGAACGGGACACTGGTTGGGGTGCTTTCTGAACGTGATTGCGCCCGGCGGGTGATACTCGGGCACCTGGCGGCCGACAGCACCCCTGTGCGCGATATCATGGCAACTTCCGTCGATACGGTGCCGCCGGAAAGTAAGATTCCGGAATGTATTACGCTTATGTATGAGAAAGACGTCGGGTATCTGCCGGTGATGCGAGGGAAGGAAGTCCTCGGCGTGCTCTCGGTGCGCGAGCTGATGGGCGCGCTGATCGAGCGGCACGAGCGGCTGTTGCGGCGACTGGGGGAAGAACGCCTGACGATGATGTATCCGGATCCGAGCAGTTATTAAGACAGTTGGAACAGTAGAGGAATAAGAAGGGAGGAGAACCATGAGTTTAATTATTGTTGTCCTTGCTCTGGTGCTGCTTATGTACGTGGCATATCGGGGGTTCAGCGTGATTCTGTTCGCGCCGGTCTGCGCATTGCTGGCGGTGCTGCTTACCGATCCCAGCCTCGTGCTTCCGATGTTCAGTGGTGTCTTTCTGGACAAGATGGTAGGGTTCATCAAATCCTATTTCCCGGTGTTCATGCTGGGTGCGGTATTCGGCAAGGTGATTGAACTCTCGGGTTTTTCGAAATCAATCGTGTCTGCCGTTATCAAACTGGTGGGAAGGGAACGAACGATGCTGTCGATCGTGCTCGTCTGCTCACTGCTCACTTACGGGGGCGTGTCGCTGTTCGTTGTTGTCTTTGCAGTGTACCCGTTCGCGGCGGAAATGTTCAGGCAGGGCGACATCCCGAAGCGGCTCATTCCCGGGACCATCGCGCTTGGCGCATTCACATTCACGATGGACGCGCTGCCCGGTACTCCCCAGATCCAGAACATCATTCCCACCACGTTTTTCAAGACTGATGGTTGGGCGGCGCCCTGGATGGGTCTCATTGGCTCAATCTTTATATTTATTCTGGGTATGGCCTATCTGGAGTGGAGGCGTAGAAAGGCATCCAAAGCAGGCGAAGGTTATGGTACCAATCTGGTTAATGAACCGGAACCATTCTCCCAGGAAAACCTGCCCAACCCGTGGATCGCGGTATCGCCGCTGATTATCGTAGGTGTGATGAACAAGGTATTTACGATGCTGATCCCGCGGTTTTACGGCACCGCGCATACGGCCCAATTGCCGGGCATGGCCAAACCGCTCGTCACTCAGGTTTCGTCTGTAGTGGCGATCTGGGCGGTGGAAGGCGCGCTTTTGCTCGGAATATTGACCGTGGTGGTCTTTGCTTTCAAGCAGATCAAGGAACGGTTTGCCGATGGGAGCAAGAGTGCGATTGCCGGTGCGTTACTCTCCGTAACCAATACCGCCTCGGAATACGGCTTCGGCGGCGTGATCGCCGCTCTGCCGGGGTTCCTGACTGTTGCGGAAGGGTTGAAAGCGATTCCCGGCGTTCTCATAAACGAAGCAGTCTCGGTGAGTGCGCTTGCCGGTATTACCGGATCGGCATCTGGCGGTATGAGCATTGCTCTTGCCACAATGGCGAATGACTTCATCGCGGGCGCGCAGGCCGCCAACATTCCACTCGATGTGCTGCACCGCATCGCCTCCATGTCCAGCGGCGGTATGGACACGCTGCCACACAATGGCGCAGTTATTACACTCTTGGCGGTAACGGGATTGACCCACAAGGACTCCTACATCGACATCTTTTCGATCACCTTGATAAAATTCGCCGCAGTATTCGTGGGCATCGGGGTGTATTACCTGACCGGCGTTTATTGATAAACATTGAAGGAAACTGGTAAAGAGAACATGAGGAGGAGCTTATAATGAGTACTGTTCGGGAAATGACAAATGTCCCCTTCGAGGAAATCGTGGTCGGCCAATCAGCCGAACTGAGCGTCACTCTGACAAAAACGCAGCTGGATATGCTGGCGCTGGTATCCGGGGATGCAGATGCCTTCCATTTCACGGGAGATGCAGGCTACAGCCGGTCAGATGTCAGGAAAACAGAGGGGGTCGGAGCCGAAGCCATCCTGTCTGCTGTCATTGGAATCAAACTGCCCGGTCCGGGGTCCCGTATCCTGAGTCGGAGCCTCGCATACAAAGGAGACATCCACACGGGAGACACCATCACGGCGACTGTCACAGTCCGGCAAAAACAAACGGAGGGCGCCGTTGTGGTTCTTGATGGCCGCTGCCTGAATCAGCATGGTGACGAACTGGTCACCGGGACGGTTTCCGTGGCTGCGCCGACGTCTCACCTGTTCTATGATGATATTACTCCACCCAATCTGGTCCTTCGTCGAAATGACGCATTTGCCGGAATGTTCATGGCCTGCGAGGGATGCGACCCGGTTGTCTGCGCCGTCGCCCATCCCTGCGACAACGACTCGCTGATGGGAGCAATCGAGGCGGCCCGCCGAAAACTAATCATTCCCGTGCTTGTCGGACCAGAGGACAAGATCCGGGGCATTGCCGACTCGCTGGGCATCGATCTTTCCCCCTATCAGATTATCTCTACGCCTCACAGCCATGCTTCTGCGGCAAAAGCCGTTGAACTGGCCAGTTCGGGACAGGCCGAGGCCATCATGAAGGGAAGCCTTCATACCGACGAAATCATGGGTGCTATCGTTCCGGTTGCCGCCGGTCTTCGTACCTCACGCCGGATCAGCCATGCCTTTATCATGGATGTGCCGACCTACCACAAACCATTCATCATCAGCGACGCGGCCGTAAACATCTTTCCGAATCTCGAGGTCAAGGTCGACATTGTACAAAATGCGATTGATCTTGCCCATGTATTAAAGGTGGCAAATCCCAAAGTCGCCCTTCTTTCAGCTGTGGAGACTGTCACATCGAAAATTCCGTCCACGCTTGATGCGGCGGCGCTTTGCAAGATGGCAGACAGAGGCCAGATCACGGGAGGCATTATTGACGGGCCGCTGGCCTTCGACAATGCAATCAGCGCGGAAGCGGCCAAGACTAAGGGAATCGCCTCGCCGGTAAGCGGAGATCTTGACATCATGGTTGCTCCCGATCTTGAATCCGCCAACATGATTTTCAAACAGCTCACCTATCTTGCCGGGGCTGAGGGCGCCGGTATTGTTCTCGGGACACGGGTGCCGGTCGTTCTGACGAGTCGCGCTGACACGGTAAGGACGCGTCTTACATCAACTGCGGTCATGACACTCATCGCCCATGCGCGCCGAACCGGGAAGTACGAGACGAGGTGATGCCATGGAAAAACTTATCCTTGTCCTCAATGCCGGATCTTCCAGCTTAAAATTCACTCTTTTTGTCGATCAGGGTGAAAGGCCTAAGGTCCTTTATGATGGCCAGATCGAAGGTATCCTGACGGAATCCCGATTCAGGGCAAAGGATGGTGCCGGAAAGCTGGTTGCCGAGAAGACGTGGCCTGCGGAAACACCCCTCGGTCACGAAGGAGCCATCGAGGCCCTCTTTGCGTGGGGGCGGGAAGTTCTGGGGAACGCAGGCAGTATTGTGGCCGTAGGCCATCGTGTCGTTCACGGAGGACTTAAGTACACGAAACCTACCCTCGTGAATGATAGTATCGTTGCAGACCTGGAAAAACTCAATCCTCTGGCGCCTCTGCACCAGCCTCACAACCTCGCCGCCATCCGTGTCATCGCGAAGAGGCGTCCCGACATTCCCCAGGTCGCCTGTTTCGACACATCCTTTCACACTAGTATCCCCGCCGTGGCCCAAACATTTGCTATTCCCCGAAAATACACCGAAAAGGGAATTCGCCGCTACGGGTTCCACGGCCTGTCCTATGAATACATCGCCTCTATTCTTCCTGGCATCGATTCAGTTGCTGCAAAAGGCCGCACGGTCGTTGCGCACCTCGGAAACGGCGCCAGCATGTGCGCCATGCAGGGGCTGAAGAGTACGGCCTGCACCCTGGGATTCACCGCCGTTGACGGCCTCATGATGGGAACGCGCTGCGGGGCCATCGACCCGGGTGTGATGCTCTACTTGATGGATGAGTGCGGCCTGAATGCGCGTGACCTGGAGAATCTTATTTACAAGGAATCGGGCCTGCTGGGGGTTTCAGGTATTTCCAGCGACATGCGGACGCTCCTGGAAAGCAATGATCCGCATGCCGCGGAAGCGGTGGAACTTTTTGTTTACCGGATCAGCCGGGAACTTGGTTCCCTCGCCGCGGCCCTCGGGGGTCTCGATGCGCTGGTCTTCACCGGCGGCATCGGAGAAAATTCGGCGCCAATCCGCGACCGGATCTGCCGCGCTGCGAACTGGCTGGGCCTTGAATTTGACGAGAAAGCCAACGCTGCCGGAGGGCCGCGCATCAGCCGTACTGGAAGCCTTGTTAGCGCCTGGGTAATTCCGACGGATGAGGAGCTGATGATTGCCAGACACACGCAGAAAGCTGTATTGGCGAAGCCATGCTGAACTGTGGATTAGATCTTTTATTCCTTTTATAATAACAGGAGGAACTCCCGATGAATAATGAGCATCGATACCTCACAGGGAAAAAAGGACTCGTCGTCGGTATTGCCAATGACGAGAGTATTGCCTACGGCTGTGCTCTTCGTTTCAGTGAGCTCGGAGCGATACAGGCCATTACCTACCAGAACGAAAAGTCAAAACGCTTTGTTGAACCTTTGGTGGAAAATTTCGCACCCGAAATTTTCATGCCATTGGATGTTCAGAAACCGGAACAGATGGATGCGGTCTTTAAAGCCATCCACGAAAAATGGGGGCGACTTGATTTCCTTGTTCATTCCATTGCCTTCATGCCCAAGGATGACCTCCAGGGAAGGGTAATCGACTGCTCACTCGATGGTTTTCTCATGGCCATGGATATCTCCTGCCATTCTTTCATCCGGATGGCGAGGCTCGCCGAACCGTTGATGCCGTCAGGGGGATGTCTTCTGGCGATGAGCTACTACGGAGCAAACCAGGTTGTGACGAATTACAACGCCATGGGGCCAGTGAAGGCGGCGCTCGAAAGCGTCGTGCGCTATCTTGCGGCGGAGTTGGGAACGAAGCGCATTCGGGTCCATGCCCTCTCGCCTGGTCCCCTCAAGACGAGGGCTGCATCCGGCATCGGCAATTTCGACGAGCTACTGGACCAGGCCGAGAAGAAATCGCCCCAGAAGCGCCTCGTGACTATCGAGGACGTGGGCGCTGTGGCGGCATTTCTCGTGAGCGATCATGCGGAATCATTAACGGGGAATATCACCTTCATTGATGCAGGATATAACATCATGGACTGACAGGCGTTACCCGGGATAGCGGAAAATGTGACTGCCGGCAGATAAAAGTATAGCACCCATTCGGCGGAGAAAGAGCCCATGCGTCAACCTGTCAAAAAAATTATCAACGCAATTCTGAACACGCGGTTCTCATACCTATTCTTGACCATCATACTACTTTTTCTGTTCCGGCCATTTATAGAAGGTGTGACGACAGTAACTCTAGTAACAAACATCTTCCTCTGGTTCATGGTTATTTCCTGCGTCTGGGCAATTCACGAAAAAAAAAGACACCAGTGGTTTGCCATCGCCATGTCTGCCGTGGCTATCCTGGCCGATCTTCTAGACTTCCTTTTCCAAAACGCTGTAACATCGTGGGTGAGTAAAATTGCGATTGTCTTCTTCCTGGGATATGCTGTAGTTACCATTTTGTTTTATCTTATCAGACAGGAAGAAGTTACAGCTGACATGATGATGGCCGGGGCCAGCGAATACATCCTCATTGGTATTTTGTGGGCCTGCTTTTATGTTCTCATAGAGACGGTATATCCGGGCTCGTTCAACTTTGCGGGAGCAAAGACGGATCGGTCAGGATTCCTCTATTTCAGTTTTGTCACGTTGACAACCACTGGTTACGGCGATGTCTTACCTGTATCGGTTCAGGCGCGATCCCTCGCCATGCTGGAGATGATCACGGGTCAGCTCTTTATCGCCATGACCGTGGCGCGGCTTGTAAGTCTATACACCGTCCGTGGAAATAAGCATTAAGTTGTGATAATAATTAAACCATACATCATTGAATGATTCTTCATCTAATACTTACGATGGAAAGAAAAGAGGGAAGAAATAGCCATGCAAAAACACGCACCCCCGGATTTGACCCGAGTAACACTGCAGGTTCTCTGGATAGGAATTCTGATTGCTGCAACATTCTGGATCATGCGTCCGTTCCTTCCGTCGTTTATCTGGGCCGCCACGATTGTTGTGGCCACCTGGCCGTTAATGCTGAAGATAGAAGCCTGGCTGTGGGGAAAGCGAAGCCTGGCCGTTGCCGCCATGACAGTCACCATGCTGATTTTGTTCATCGTACCCTTTTCCCTGGCCATTCTCGCCATCATCGAGAACGCAGACAGGATCATCGTCTGGGTGAAATCTTTCCAGACGCAGACACTGCCGACACTGCCCGGCTGGTTGTCCGGAATTCCCATTCTTGGTCCGAAGCTGGCCGCTGCCTGGGAAAGCGCCAGGACCGGACCGGAGGGGGTATCGGCACGCCTGGCTCCCTATGCAGGACAGCTGTTGAACTGGTTTCTGTCCCAGGCTGGAAGCGTCGGAATCATAGCGGTGCAGCTTCTCCTCACAGTGATCATTGCTGCGATCTTCTATGCCACTGGCGAGACGGCCTCGACAGGTGTTGTTCGCTTTGCGCGCCGGCTTGGAGGGCAGCGCGGAGAGGAAGTTGCCGTGCTGGCTGCAAAAACCGTCCGGGGAGTTGCCCTGGGCGTAGTCGGTACTGCCCTGATCCAATCGCTCCTGGGCGGCATCGGTCTGGCCGTCTCCGGAGTGCCGGCCGCTCCCGTACTGACGGCGGTGATGTTCATCCTCTGTATCGCTCAGCTGGGTCCCGGGTTTGTCCTTTTCCCCGCGGTGATTTGGCTTTACTGGAGCGGTCAGACGGCCTGGGGAACGGTACTGCTCGTCCTCACGATCTTCGTCGGTACTATTGACAATATCCTGCGTCCGTTTCTCATCAGGAAAGGCGCCGATCTGCCACTGCTCCTGATTTTTGCCGGCGTTATCGGTGGTCTTGTCTCCTTTGGCATCATCGGGCTTTTTATCGGCCCCGTCGTCCTTGCCATTACATACAAGTTGCTTGTAGTCTGGGTGGAAGGCACGCAAGTGGGTTCGGAAGAGGGGCAGCTGGAAAAGGATCAAACATGACCTTTAACTCAATTCGTGAATGCCAGATACAATCGTTTGACGATACAACGTGTCCCCGGGAGGCTGATTTCTGATGGAAAAATTCAACATGGCATGGAATCGTCGTTACAGCCTAAAGAGCTATCTCAAATCATCTCTGTGGGTTGTTCCGGTCTTCGCCCTCATAACTGAGCTGGTGCTGAAGCGCCTGTCGGAAAGGCTTGGCGGTTGGATGGTCAGGCAAGGGTTTTATGATCTGAAAACCGGCTTTTTTGCGCTTAACGCAACCGAGGCGCACGCGGTTCTCGATCGCATTTTCACCATTAACCTGTCGTGTCTGGTGTTTACGTTCGGCTCCCTGCTCGTTGCAATCCAGGTCGCGGGCGGCCAATACACGCCGCGGATCATTGCGACCACTTTACTGCGCGACAATGTTATTCGCTGTATCGTGGGGCTGTTTGTTTTTACGCTGCTGTGGGCTAATAGAACTATGCTTCAACTGGGTGAGCAGACCGAAGTACCCCAGTTTCAACTTTTCCTCGCCATGGCTTTCGGCTTAGCCGCTATTATTGCTTTCATTTTGCTGATCGATTATGCAGCAAAATTATTGCGCCCGGTAAGCCTCGTGGGGCGTATCGGGGAGCAGGGAATTGAGGTCATCAAAAGCGTCTATCCTGAACCGGTCCACAACGTGGCAGCGCCCGCAACGCCCGCCAGGAAACTCGGCTCGCCCGATCGCATTATCAATTATCAAGGCAAATCCGGAATAGTCCTGGCCGTAAATCTACGAGGGTTGAGGGCCGAGGCACAACGGGCCAACATCATTATTGAAGTCTTGCCACAGGCGGGCGATTTCCTTACCGACGACGATCCTCTGTTTTACGTGTACGGTAACGCCGGTGCAATTGACCGCCTCAAACTACAAACGCTGATCGCGCTCGGCTCGGAGCGTACGATGGAGCAGGATCCGATGTTTTCATTTCGCATTGAGGTCGACATTGCGTTGAAAGCTCTGTCGCCGGCGGTCCACGATCCGACCACGGCCGTGCTTGCCATCGACCAGTTGCACCGCCTGCTGCGCATGGTCGGCAAGCGTTCTCTGCGCACCCACGAAATAATGGACAAAGCGGGGCAGCTGCGCGTGATCTTCTGCACACCGAACTGGGAAGATTTCGTGCATATAACTTTCAGGGAGATAAGGCAGTCCGGCGCCGGCAGCATACAGATCGCGCGGCGCCTGCGCGAGATGGTCGAGAGCCTCACCCAAAGCCTGCCTGCGCATCGCCATCCTGTGTTGCGCGAAGAACTGGACCTGCTGGATCGCGCCATGGCTAGTCATTACCAGTTTCCCGAGGACCTTGCGCTTGCCCGCATTCCCGACTCGCAAGGTTTGGGGGCCACGTCGCACAAGCAGCCGCAGGAATAGGAACATCATCTTATAAACCCATCATGTGTACAACAAATATCTCCTTTGAAAACGAGACCTTCTGAGTGATCTATATTCAAAGATATATAAAAATAAACTAATCTATATATGGTCTTTTTTATAAGCATATATAAAAATGTAAACCTCCATGTTTATGTTCTTTGGAGTTTGTTGTGCATCAGATCAAATCTATTTCTTTTCTTTGATAAAAGAAGCACCTGCTTTACATATTGAGGAACCAGTCAAATTACCGAAAATAATAAGAATATGAAAAAAAACAAATAGTCTTTTTACCAGGAATGACCGCCATAATAAAGAAAAACGGATCAACGGGGAGAAGGTCATGGTTATGCATATCGAACTGGGGCAACATGAATTTGAGATGCAGGATGATATTCTGGAGCAGAAGATCCAAACACTTACGCGGGAGATTTCCGATATCACCGATCAAATGACGGTAGAGATGGAAAAGCGCAGACAGTTAGAGAAAACGCTTGCAAAATGTCTGGAATTTGATCAATTGCTGCCGGATTTTTCAGCAGGATTTATGAATGTGCCTCTCGATCAGGCGGATAAGAACATTGAGCATGCCCTGAAACGGATTTGTGAATTCTTCGGGTGTGACCTCTGTGCGTTGCTGGAGGTATTGCCGGATAAGACTATATGGAAGGTCACTCATATCGCTGCCATAGACGATATTTCCCCCGTTTCGCGGGGGACGGAACTTCAGTCATCCATCTGCCCATGGTCTTTCAAAAAGGTGATACAAAACCGCGAGCCGTTCTCCTTTTCCAGGCTTGATGAACTGCCGCTGGAGGCGAGCGTGGACAAGCAAACCTTTCTGGAATGGGGGATTCGATCCATGCTGGAAGTGCCGATTATTATAGGTGATTCCGTTGATCGTGTAATCGTTGTCTGTTCGGTAAGGAAGGAATGTGAATGGGTGGGGGAACTTACCCCCAAACTGCAAATTCTCGGTGAGGTTTTTATCAATGCTCTGGAACGCAAGAGGTCACAGACATTGCTTGATGCATTAGTCAACAGCACACCCGACATGATCTGGTCTGTCAATTCAGAGCACTTCGGTCTTACCATGTTTAACCGCAGTCTTTACGAATACTTCCGGCACGGCATCGGTCTTCATATCCGGGTCGGTATGACGCCGCATGATCTTCTTCCCACAGAGGAGTATGCACAGAAGTGGTGTACATTTTACCGACGCGCACTTGAGGAAGGATCGTTCACTACAGAGTACCAGGTTTACACCAAAAACCGGACATTGAGGCTGAATTTCAACACGCTGAGTCGCGATGATAAAGTGTTTGGGATATCTGTATTCGGCCAGGACATAACCGAGCTCAAAGGAATGGAAGAGCAGATGCGCAAGCAGCTGGTGGAAATTGAAACTTTGAAACAACAAACGGAAAAAGAGAATGTTTATCTCCGCCGGGAAATAAAGACGGGACGGGGTTTCGGCAATATTATTGGAGACAGCGTTGCTCTCAAGTATGTTCTCTTCAGGTCTCAGCAGGTTGCGCCTACCGACGCCACCGTCCTCATCCTCGGCGAAACAGGCACCGGCAAGGGGATGGTGGCTTATGCCATCCATGAAATGAGCCTCCGCAAAGACAAGTCGATAGTTACGGTGAACTGCGCCGCCCTTCCGGAGAACCTCATCGAGAGCGAACTTTTCGGATGGGAGAAGGGCGCCTTCACCGGCGCTCATGCAAGACAGGTCGGTCGTTTCGAAGTTGCAAACGGCGGAACGATCTTTCTGGATGAAATTGGTGAGATACCTATTAGACTCCAGGCAAAGCTCCTACGGGTATTGCAGGACGGTCAATTTGAAAGGCTTGGCAGCGCCAGGACCATTAAGGTGGATGTGCGGGTGATTGCCGCGACAAGTCGTGATCTGAAAGCTGAAGTGCAAAAGGGGCGGTTCCGTGAAGACCTCTTTTACCGACTGAACGTGTTTCCCGTCTCGCTGCCGCCCTTGAGGATGCGGTCAGAGGATCTCCCGCAGCTTGTTCACCATTTTATTGGCAAGTATGCCCGAAAGTGCGGCAAGCATATCGAGACCGTGTCCAGGAGCACAATGCAGATTCTTCAAAAATACGAGTGGCCGGGCAATGTCAGGGAGCTGGAGCACATCATAGAAAGAGCTGTTATTACCAGCCCGGGATCGGCTCTTGAGCTTACGGATTATCTTGATCTCGAAGCCGGGGACAAGCCGGAAGATTCACTTAAAGATCTTGAAGCAATGGAGCGGGAGCATATTCTGAAAGTTCTTCAGAAAACCCATTGGAAGATCGATGGAGAAAGAGGCGCTGCCGGCATCCTTGGACTTAACCCCAGCACTCTTCGGTTCCGAATCAAGAAATTGAACATTACACGGCCGTGAGAACTCCATTTTCATGATTGGGTAATTCTCAATATATTGCAGATCCGTAACATGTTGAGTATTATTGCCCATCCATTTTTTTATAGAAACAATCTCGATTCATAAATAATTTATAAATATCATATGTATACAATTGATCTGCTAATATTATTCCTTCTGGAACGCTTCTTGGATTAATGTTACTATCAACAAATAAAAAATATTAAGTAAGGGAAGATAACATGAAACTCACAATGGAAATTAAAGCAAAAGAATTAAAGTTTCAGGAGCTTTATCAGACCTTATATGCGCTTCTTCCCACCATTCGCAAACATAAGGGGTGCCGTGACTGCCGTATCTATACGGACACGGAGAAGGAGGATGTATTCTTTCTTTCTTTTAGCTGGGAAGGGCAGTCAAGTTTGGAACATTATCTTCGGTCAAACAGCGGCAGTGCGCTTATGGGAGCTATAGAAGTGTTAAGCGAAACAGCGAGGGTCAAGATCGATAGTGAGGAACCGTTGGAGGGAATGGAAATCCTGCATAGAATGAGGAAGGAAACGTATTAAAAAAAGATACTTTTAAAGGAGGTTGTTATGACAGCAGCGGCAAGATTCATCATGGTAGCGATAGGTATTATGTTTTCGGTATCAAATGTATTGGCAGCTCCACTGGAGAGCGATCCTGTCTTTTCCGGGTTTCTCGGTAATGCGGGTGTGTATAAAAAATTAACGCCTGGACCGGAAGGCGGGGCAAAGCTGAGGTGGGTCAAACCGAATGCGGACTTCAATAAATACAATAAGTTCATGGTAGACAACGTTATTTTCTATCTGGCCGGCGACTCTGAAAACAAAGGTATTGATCCTGAGCTGATGAAAGAGATGGCCGATTCCTTCAATAAAGAACTCGTGGCGGCTTTCAAGGACAAATACCCGATAGTTGCCGAGCCCGGCCCCGACGTTGCAAGGATCCGCATTGCCATAACGAATGTCAAACAGAGCCGGCCGGGAATCAGCGCCGTTACATCAATCTTACCCGTTGGTATTGGAGTCAGCATCATCAAGAAAGGTGCAACGGGAGGCTGGAGCGGCGGTGGTGAAACGGGCGTCGAGTTAATGGCCGTCGACTCCACAACAAATGATGTGCTTGTGATGGGCGTTGATCAGCAACAGGCGGCCTTTGCATCACGTTTTTCGAAGTATGGATCGGCCAAAGACGCCTTCAAGTTCTGGTCTGAACGGATCGTGCTGTTCATTGATGATACCAAGGGTATCAAGAGGGAAACAAAGGAATAACCGGAATGTCATCAGTGATCGAAAATGTCGCCGCGTGCCCCGGATGTGACCTGTTGCAAAGTATTCCCGTGCTCCCGCCGGGTGGCAAGGCGCGCTGTCCCCGCTGTGGCCATGTGATCGCCGCCAGCAAACCCAATTCCCTGGAGCGCACACTGGCGATTACGGTTGCAGCAGCGATCACCCTGGTTGTCGCCAACACTGCGCCTCTCATGGGAATTTCAGCCGTTGGACGCCATGTCAGCACAACGATTCTTGGCGGTGTGCTGGAGATGTGGCTGCAGGGGCAGGAAATCACAGCCTTGCTCGTGGCGTTATGCGCCATAATCGCACCAACAGCCTATATCGGATTGATGCTGGTGATCCTGCTCGCAGTGAGGAAATCACCAGCGCCCGCATGGGTCGGTACGTGTATGCGGATGGCAGAGTTGAGCCAGCCCTGGGGGATGGCGGAGGTGATGATGCTTGGCATTCTGGTTGCCTTGATCAAGATTGGCGAACTGGCGACGCTGATTCTTGGCGCAGGTATATTTGCCGTCGGCGCTCTCATCGTTCTCATTGCCGCCATGACGGTCAGCTTCGACCGGCATGTTGTATGGACACGAATCAGGTGGGCTGATGAGGAATCGCAGAAAATGACTGCTTCTGCAGAATTGACGGACATGGGGAGGAGCGGAATATGAGCCCCAGCGTCCCGACAGGCATCAAATCGGGTTTTGTGTTGTGCGAGGTCTGCGGCCTGCTGACGAGGCCGGCCAATGTCCGTGAGCCCGGGCGTTGCCCACGATGCGGCGGAGAGCTCGAGATTCGCCGGCAAAATGCGATCCAGCGTACCTGGGCTCTCATCGTCGCCGCTGCAATCTGTTATATCCCGGCAAACATCATGCCGGTGATGGTCACGAGCACGCTGACATCTGTTGAAGGAGATACCATTATCAGCGGCGCCGTTTTGCTTTATAAGTATGGATCATGGCATCTCGCGCTCATCGTATTGATTGCGAGTGTGATGATACCGTTGGCCAAGCTCGCCGCCCTGGCCTATCTTTTAATTACGGTCCAGCGTAACTCGATCAAGGACCAGCGCGAGCGGACCAGACTTTACCGTCTGGTTGAGTTCGTTGGCAGATGGTCGATGCTCGACATCTTTGTTGTCACCTTTGTCGTGGCCCTTATCCAACTTCAACCACTCATGTCCGTGAAACCGGGGCTCGGTTCGCTGTTTTTTGCAGCGGTCGTCGTGCTGACCATGATCGCGGCTGAAACCTTTGATCCACGTCTTATCTGGGATTCCAGTAACTGCAAGGAGGAGCAAAATGGCTGAGCAGATCGATCTCGACAACATTCCACAGGCCGCCGTTGTGCCGAAGAAAAAAATGCGTTTTTCGGTAGTATGGATCATTCCTGTAGTGGCCGCTGTGGTGGCCATCGGGATCGCGGTCCAGCGAATACTGAGCGAAGGCCCGACGATTACCATCGTTTTCAAGGCGGCTGAGGGCGTCGAGGCGGGGAAGACATTTGTAAAGTATAAGGATGTCAACATCGGTCAGGTAAAAACGGTAAAGCTATCCAGTGATTATACAAAGGTCGTCGTGACGGCGAAGATCGACAAAAGTGCGGAGGGATTGATTGTCGAGGATGCCGAATTCTGGGTCGAGCAGCCGCGCGTCACCCTGAGCGGCGTCTCCGGCATCGGTACGCTGCTGACCGGCAACTTCATCGGACTCAGGATGGGAAAGTCGAAACAAGTTAAACATAAGTTTATCGGGCGAGACGCGCCACCGGCCGTCACCGTCGACCAGCCCGGCCGGATATTCATGCTGCAGGCCGATAATCTCGGGTCAGTGGGCATCGGTTCTCCACTTTATTACCGCCGTCTGAACGTAGGACAAGTCATTGGCTATGACCTCGCCGGGGATGGTAAGTCTCTCCAAATCAAGATTTTTGTAAATGCGCCCTATGACAAGTATGTCACAAACGAGACGCGTTTTTGGGAGGCGAGCGGTATTGACGTGTCAATGGGAGCATCAGGGTTTACTGTAGAAACCCAGTCGGTGGTATCCATGCTGGTTGGCGGAATTGCGTTTGAAGCACCTTCTTTGATGATGGAAACGAAGCCTGCCGACGCAAATGCGGTCTTTACACTCTTCCGCAACCGCGCAACAGCCATGACGCAGCACGAAACAATTGTTACACCTTATGTTTTATATTTCGATGAGTCACTAGTCGGGCTCAGCGTCGGCGCGCCTGTTACCTATCGCGGATTGCCGGTGGGCGAGGTCACCGCGGTCGGTCTGGAATATGACCCGGCAAAAGAATTAATCCGTCCCCGCGTTGATATCCAGTTATATCCATCCCGGTTCATGTCTCATGTGAAGAAATCGGCTGCCCTCGACGAGCAGGCCAAGAGTGAAGGCGGGCTTCGTGCCTTTCTGCAGAAACTGATGGATAAGGGGGGCGTACGAGCGCAATTGCGAAGCGGGAATATTTTAACGGGGCAGCTTTATGTCGCCTTTGACAACTTCCGGGGTGTTCCCAAAGTGAAAATCGACTGGACAAAGACACCGGCAGAGTTGCCGGTGATGCCGAGTGGTATGGAGGATCTGAAAATTAAAATCAATAATGTCCTGGCCAAACTCGATAGAATCCCCCTGGCTGCCATTGGCGAGGATATGAAAAAACTGCTCACCGGGCTCAATGGATTGGTGAAGCGTGTTGACAGAGATGTTCTGCCGGAGTTGAAGACGACGCTGGAAGACCTCAATCGTGTCTTGAAGAGTACCGACGCCACCCTGGTTGGCAAAGATGCACCGGCGCAGCAGGAGATGCGCGATGCCCTGCAGGAGGTTAGACGGGCTGCACAGGCTATCAGCGGCCTTGTCGATTATCTTGAACGAAACCCCGAAGCCCTCGTCCGAGGGAAAACACAGGAGAAATCAAAATGAGAAGACTTGCAACCATCCTTATTTGCTGCGCAGTTGTTGCCTTGATCGCAGGATGCGCTTCCTCTCCGTCGCGTTTTTACACACTGAGTTCGACGGCACCGCCGGCTGTCTCGCCGTCGTCGGGTTACACCGTCTCTGTAGGCCCCGTCACAGTGCCGGATGTCGTCAATCGTCTGCCGATTGTCCTGCGGACGGGTCCGAATCAGGTTTTTGTCAGCGAGTTCGACCGCTGGGCATCGCCTCTTAAAGGCGACGTTGCGCGGGTTGTGGCCGGGAACCTCATCTCGATTCTCGGCACACCGCAGGTGACAATATTCCCGCAATCATCGGCGTCAGGTGCTTCATACCGAGTCACGATCGATATTCTGCGCTTCGATTCGGAGCTGGGCAAGGCGGCTACCCTGGATGCGATTTGGACGGTAAATTCAGTGAAGGAGAAAAAGCCTTACCGAGGCCGGATGATGATTACCGAACCAACACAAGGTGGCGACTATCCCGATCTTGTCGCGGCGCATAGTCGGGCGCTTGGACTGTTGAGTGCTGAAATTGCCAGGATGATCCTGAAAATCGAAGCCCAAAAGCTTTGAGATAAGTCGTTCTGAGCACGAACTGAATGAGGAACAGTGAGCTGAGACAACAAAGCAATGTGTAAGGAGATGAAATATGAACATGAAACAAATCATTATTCTGATCAGTGCCTTGATTGTTTCAGCCCTGATCATGTGGTACGACCTTCCACTTGAATTTCCCGGACTAATCGCCAAGATTCTTTTGCTGTTTTTAAAGTTATCCATAGTATTGGTCTTGACCGTAATTGCATATATATTTGCTGGCAGGAAGAAGCCGTCATGAAACGCAAGTTTGATCATCAAATCCTTCTTCTGCAGGGCGGCGGTGCGCTGGGAGCATACCAGGCGGGTGTGTACGAAGGCCTTATGGAAGCCGGCGTTGCCCCGACCTGGGTCGTAGGGATTTCGATTGGCGCGATCAATGCAGCTCTCATCGCCGGCAATCCTCCGGAGCAAAGAGTGAAGCAACTGCGGGCTTTCTGGAACCGCGTTTCATCTTATGATCCGATAACTTATCCATTTGCTTCCGATGCCATGCGGTCAATACTTAATCAAATCAGTGCCGGATACGTGATGGGTTTCGGGGTCCCTGGCTTCTTCAAACCGCGTATCCCTATGGCATGTTTCGTATCGAACAAAACTCCCGGTGAGGTGAGTATCTATGATACCAGTCCGCTCAGGACCACCATCGAGGAGCTAGTCGATTTCGATCTGATCAACAGCCGTGAGGTGCGCCTTTCGCTGGGCACCGCGCACGTGCGGACCGGAAATTCCGTCTATTTTGACAACCGTTATACCCACCTTGGTCCGGACCATGTGCTCGCCAGCGGTGCGCTGCCGCCGGGGTTTCCGCCAGTGAATATCGACGGCGAGTATTACTGGGATGGTGGTGTGGTAAGTAATACACCCATGACATACGTGGTGGATCAAAAACCGCTGACCAGCGCATTGATTATTCAAGTGGACATTTTCAACGCGCGGGGAGAACTACCGCGGAACCTTGACCAGGTGCAGGAGCGTGCCAAGGACATTCAGTATGCCAGCAGAACGCGGCTGAACGTTAACCAGGTTAAAACCATTGGTGAGTTGCAAGCAGCGGCGGGTCGTCTGATTAAAAAGCTTCCACCCGGGTTAAAATCCGATCCCGACATACAATTTCTGGCACCGTTCTGCCGGGAGCGGGACTGGGTAATTGGGATGTTGCTCCATCGCCGCCGCCCGCCATCAAGTTCTACAAAGGATTACGAGTTTTCGCGGGCAACCGTGAACGAGCTATGGGCTGCAGGTCTGGAAGACATTCGCCACGCTAACGATACCCTGGATTCCATCCAACCGGTAACAATAGCGCCGGGTATACGTGTTTACGATTTGACTCAGGCCAATACACCTTCAGATGTAGAGGTGCATCATAAATGACAAAGAAAGGAGTATCCAAATGAAAAGAAATTGTATAAGTGGCAGCCTGATAATCATCATGGCTGTATTACTGCTCATCTGCACCAGTTCGTTAGCGGCCGAGGACAAAGCTGCCGATAACATGCAGCTTCTTATCGCCAAAGTCAAAGCGGACAAAAAGCTGCTTGTTGCCAACAACTTGCAGCTTACGGAAAAGGAGGCCAAGGTTTTTTGGCCTGTATACGATCGCTATCAGGATGAACTGTTTCTCCTGCGCGCCCGGTCTATTAATATGATAGGAAAGTACGCCAATAACTATGAAAAGATGACCAATGCTATGGCCAAAAAACTTCTGGATGAGTTTATGGCTATCGAGACTGTGCGCATCAAGCTTGCGAGTGCCTATCTCCCCCAGTTCCGTAAGGTGCTGCCAGATAAAAAGGTTGCGCGTTATTACCAGATCGAAAATAAGATCAATGCAGCGTTATACTACGAACTTGCCGCGCAGATACCGTTAGTCAAAACGGGCAATCCCTGAGAAAGGAGAAATTATTATGCGATATGTTCATATTAAACTGCTGTTGTGTGCCGTTCTGGCCGCCACGATTCTTTGTGCTGTTCCAATGGTTGCTTCTGCGGATTCTGCAAGTAAAATCAACCGTGATGCGCAAAAGGCGCTGCAGACGCTTTATGCCAAATCCGAATCAGCAAAGGACCTGGGAGAAAAGGCGAAGGCCATTCTTGTTTTTCCGGCGATCACCAAGGGAGGATTTATTGTTGGCGGATTATACGGTGAAGGCGCGCTTGTTCAATCGGGAAAAGTCGCCGGATACTACAATACCATTGCGGTTTCTTATGGTTTACAGGCCGGCTTGCAGACATACGGATATGCGCTGTTCTTGATGACGGACTCGGCAGTGAAATATCTTGACAAAAGCGGCGGCTGGGAATTAGGTACGGGACCGACCATTGTTGTCGTCGATAAGGGGGCGTCCGGAAGCCTTTCGACAACCACTGCAAAATCGGATGTCTATGCCTTCTTTTTCAGTCAAAAGGGGCTGATGGCCGGTATTGGTCTTCAGGGGACAAAGATAACAAAAATCAACAAGTAACAAGGATATCATCTTAGGGCCATGTCATTGACAGTCTTGTTCATTGCCATGGCCGCTAAGAATTCCGGTGGTTTCGTCATCGTTCAGGTCTAAAGGAGATGATATTTTATGAACATTATAAAGACTTTGTTTGTCCAGAGTTTAATTCTAGCATCGGTGTTCGTCAGTTTTAATATCTACGCCGCCGACCAATCAATTTGTAATCCTGATGCAAACGTTGTTCTTTATGACAACGGGTTACTGGAATCTTGCCAACTCAAAGATGATTACGATGTGAATAACATCACATGTAAAAATGGTGGTCTTATTAGCTTTTATGAAAACGGCAAATTAGAATCTTGTATGCTGTCTGCGGAGGTCAATATATCCGATACTAAATGCAAACCAGATGCTCCGATTTCTTTTCATATAGATGGTAACTTAAAATCATGCATGAAACAAGACGACTAATGAGGACGCAGACAATCCGGATTTTGCAAGAATTAAATATTCTCGTTAATATACAATTCAATAAAACATGAGCAGCAGGAGGGACAAAGGGGTTATCCCTGATTCATTAGCGATGTCGGATACCTCAGTTCAGACGCTGATTCTCGATCCTGACAACTGCCTGGCACTGAGTTAAGGAGGTGGATGATGCAGGATTTTACCTGTGAAGTCTTTCCTGTAAGAAATAAATCTTTACCTTGTCAACTATGCTTTCTTTTTTTTAAGTTATATATAAAATAATTAGGAGGTTGCCAATGCTAAGAATATTTTTTGTAGCACTTGCGGTGGTTGGATTGCTTGGTGTCTTTGGAACAGGCTGTTCGTACAAAAGTATTTCTCATGGTTCTGAGATTTCCGATGAACAAGTCTCAAAGATTATAGATGGCAAGACAACAAAAGAAGAAATATTTATTGAATTTGGAAATCCAAGCAAAACAATGGATAATGAAAAAGTATTTTTCTATAACTGGACCAGGGGAAGTAAGACAAGCGTTGTTGGCTTGGGGGGTGGTTCTGCTTATAGTAATAGTTTAGTAATAGTTTTTGATGAAAATAATATCGTTAAGAAACATAAAATTACTCGTGGGGCAACAGAGGGAACTACAGGGATTGGAGACTAGTTCATATAAAATGACTTTTCGCTAACAATAACATTAACTCGGCTGGTGATAGACCTGTTTTTGTTTTCAATGGGCTAGTCACCAGCCAAGTTATTTTTTGTGTTACTCTATTTCAAGTGACAATCATTTTGCCTCGTGGTCAGGGTTGTTTCCAGATAATCGGATTACCGGTGGTAAGATAAAATCCAGTAAAACCCGAAAGGTAGTGAATCGGGCAGCAAATACCTTCCGTCTTGCACAGCTAACACCATGCACCGCAACGCAAGTGCTCCGGGGGATATTACCGGCGTATGCGTGCCAAACTTGGCGCACCCAGCAATCACTGCGACCGCTCATAAGCTTACCCTTATGTTTTATTGACTTTGGAAAACCGGCCAAGCCTAGAACGATCCGGGAGCCGATTATTATGAACAAAAATACAAAGAACGTGTGCTGAAAAATTTGAAAGCAAAAGCGAAATAATTGGGTTATAAAATCGCCCTTAAACCTATTGTTGGCAGTGTGGTTTCTTAAGAGATTAAACAAACATTTTATACTTCTTGTATTCGTCATTTGAAATATTTTTTCAGAAGAGGCAGATTTTAATTGGCAGTGGAAGTATGGATGAATTTTTTATTTATTGAATTTTAGACAGGTGTATAGAATGGAACACTTCATGCCGCGTTTTGGAAATAGCTTGATTGCGGGCTTTTTTATGTTCAGTAGGCTCAGTACCTATCAGTAATGTGAGAATTAGAAAAGCCTGGTAATCATGGTCCTTTATGCGAAACCTTCATGTTATCTATATCTATAGATATAGATAAATAAACTTCTTTATATATGGCTTTTTATACTCATAATAACGTAAAAACCAAAAACCGTGTAGTTATGCAATGATCTCACCTTTTAATGGAATGGTAACGCATTTATAAATGAGGAGGGGAAACTTGTCGATACACCAAAATCATCAAAAAGGTCCTTCAAGGCATGATCGATTTTTTATCAACTCCATAATGATTATTATTATGGCGTTCCTCTTTTGTGCATGCAAGACTGAAAAAAAAGCATTAGCACCTTCTCCACCAACCGTAACGGTGTTGGAAGTCGTTCAAAAGGATACACCTGTTGTTTTTGAATATGTTGCGCAAACCCAGAGTTCACACATGGTTAACATCCAGGCGCGTGTAAGTGGTTTTCTTGACAAGCGTTTGTATACCGAGGGTGCTGTGGTGAAAGAGGGACAAGTCCTTTTCCAAATGGATCCCAAACCATTTCAGGTCCAGCTGCAGCAGGCAAAAGCTGCTCTTGTGAGGCAGCAGGCGGCTCTCAAAACAGCCAGTTTAAACCTGGCTCGAACCAAACCGCTGACGGAGCAAAACGCGCTTTCTCAGAAGGATCTTGATGATGCCGTTGGCCAGTATGAATCAATGGCGGCGGCAACAGAACAGAATAAGGCTCAAGTCGAAACGGCAAAGTTGAATTTATCCTATACAACCATCAAATCTCCTATCAACGGTGTTACCAGTGCGGCCCGTCAAACTGAGGGTACTTATATAAATGCGCAGAACAGCCTGCTTACAACAGTAGAGGTGCTCTCACCGATATGGGTGAACTTCAGCCTGTCTGAGAACGAGATGCAAAAATTCCGTGATCAAATGGCTAAGGGGCTCTTGCGTGCTCCCAAGGCGGAGCGTTTCATCGTCGAGATCGTCCTCGTGGATGGATCTATTCATCCACATACCGGACAGATGACCTTTGCCGAGCCGTCTTATAATCAGCAAACCGGTACTTTTGCCATCCGGGCAAGTGTTGATAATAAAAACGGTTCCCTGCGACCGAATCAGTATGTTCGAGTGCATTTAAAAGGTGCTGTAAGGCCTAACGCAATACTAATTCCTCAAAGAGCGGTGCAGCAAGGATCAAAAGGCCATTTTGTTTGGGTCGTGAACAAGGAGAACAAGGCCGAAATGCGCCCTGTGACCGTTGGGGCATGGCAGGGAGACGATTGGTTCATATCGGAAGGGATTAGGAGTGGTGAACGTGTCGTAGTAGATGGTGGTTTGACACTGCGCTCCGGTATTTCTGTTACAGCGAAGTCGTATCAGCCGGGCCTGGGATCGGACCGTTCCGCCGCCGTTGACCGGAAGTAGGTGTTGATAATCCTAAAAAAGGACGCATAGTGTATGTTTTCCGTATTTTTTATTAAGCGGCCGATCTTCGCCATGGTCATCACGATTATAATCTGCCTTGCAGGTTTGGTGGCAATGAAGTTCCTTCCGGTGGAACAATATCCAACCATCACACCGGTTCAAATCACGGTCACGGCAACGTATCCCGGTGCTGATTCGCAGACTCTTGCCGATTCTGTTGCCGCACCGATTGAAGCGCAAATCAACGGCGTGGACAATATGCTCTACATGTCTTCGACTAGTTCTTCCAACGGTCAATTGCAGTTAACAGTCTACTTTGACCTGAACACAAACCCGGACATCGCGCAGGTTCAGGTTCAGAATCGGGTCAACCTTGCATCACCCCAGTTGCCGGATGCTGTTGTGCAACAAGGTGTTTCAGTGCAGAAAAAGGCCTCGACCATCATGATGCTGATAGGCATCTACTCTAAGGATGAGCGCTACAGCAGTTCTTATATAGCAAATTATGCCAATGTCTATGTTCTTGATGCCATCAAACGTGTGCCGGGAGCAGGGCAAGCGCAGATTATGGGTATCCCGGATCAGGCCATGCGCATCTGGATGAATCCGGATCGGATGGCATCGCTGGGTATTACAACTACTGACATTCAGCAGGCTGTGGCCGGCCAGAACGCCTTGTATGGCGCCGGACAAATAGGACAACAGCCTACACCCGGGCCTGTGCAATTGACATTCCCTCTGGTTACACAAAAACCATTCACTAAACCGGAACAGTATGACAATATCATTCTCCGTGCAAATCCCGACGGCAGCGGGATCGTGCATTTAAAGGATGTTGCCCGCGCTGAAGTTGGTTTGAAACAGTATATTGTCAACAGCAAGTTAAACGGCAGCCCGGCAACTTTTATCGCGGTTTACCAACAACCCGGCGCAAACGGACTTGAGGTGTCGAAAGCAGTCCGTAAAACCCTTGAAGAAATGAAATCGCGTTTTCCCAGCGGGCTTGACTATAAGATTTCGTTGGACACAAACGATTTTGTTCGCCTTTCGATTGAAGAGGTGGTTCATACGCTGTTTGAGGCGATTCTGTTGGTGGTGATTATCGTCTACCTTTTTCTCCAGAGCTTCCGCACTACTATCATCTGTTCCGTGGCGATCGTAGTAGCCCTTATCAGCACCTTCACCGGGATGTTGGCCTTGGGTTTTTCCATTAATCTACTCACTCTCTTCGGCCTGGTGCTCGCAATAGGTATGGTTGTAGATGATGCAATTGTGGTGGTGGAAAATGTTGAGCGTAATATGGAGATATATCACCTCTCTCCGAAGGAAGCGACCATCAAGGCCATGGGCGAGATATCCAGTTCGCTGGTTGCGGTAGTGCTTGTGATGGCATCAGTTTTTATCCCCGCTGCATTTCTACCCGGCGCCACCGGACAACTCTACAAACAGTTCGCGATCACCATTGTAATATCCGTTGCAGTATCCGGTTTTGTGGCACTCACGCTTACTCCGGCTCTGTGCGGGATGATGCTTAAGCATGTTGCCCCCCCGACACGCGGTTTTTTCGCCTGGTTCAACCGGGGGGTGGATTGGATTACCCGTGGCTTCGGCATTGCCGTAACATTTGTTATCAAAAGGGTCATTATTGCCTTTGTGGTTTTGGCGATACTTATATATTCTATCGTTCACCTTTTCATGGTAATTCCCGGGAGTTTCGTGCCTAATGAGGATCAGGGGTACGTTCTGGCCGCAATAATCATGCCCGATGCCGCAAGCCTCGACAGGACCGGTACTGTGGCCGATCACGTGGAAAACATCTTCAAAGTAACCCCCGGTGTTGAAAACCGTACTCAGATCAGTGGATACAGTCTGCTCGACAGCGGCTACAAAACAAACGCGGGAACATTCTTTGTAACCCTGAAACCTTTTGAGGAAAGATATTCCTCGATGAAGAAGGCACGTGCCGAAAATGCGCGTACGGTGCTGACAAGTATGAGTCGGGACGCAAAGAACATTCAAGATGGTGTCGTTATACCCATTCCTCCGCCGGCTATTCCCGGAATTGGGACGACAGGTGGTTTTGAATTCTGGATCCAGGATACTGGTGCCGGCGAGGCGGCGAAGTTGGATGAGCTTACTCAGCAATTTCTCTCCAAAGCCCGTCTGCGTCCTGAACTATCCGGATTAAACTCGACATTCCGCGCCAATACCCAGCAACTAAGTGTTGATGTGGATCGAGATAAGGCAAATCTTCTCGGTGTCTCCGTGAATGATGTTTATAGCACCATTCAGGCACAATTTGGGTCACTCATGGTCAGCCAGTATAATGAGTTCAGCAGAGTGTGGCAGGTTATTCTACAGTCGGAGTCGAAATACCGTGTGAATCCGGATGATCTCACACGCCTGTATACGAGATCAAGTCAGAGTGAAATGATACCTCTCGCAGCTCTCGTAAAAACAAAATGGGTAACCGGCCCGGATTTGCTGCCCCATTTCAATGGTTTTCCGGCTGCAAAGGTTAATGGCAATGCCGCAACGGGGTACAGCTCAGGCCAGGCCATTGCGGCAATGGAAGAAGTCGCTCAGGAGGTGCTGCCGCAGGGTTACACCTTTGCCTGGTCAGGCCTTGCCTTTGAGGAAAAGAAATCCGGCGGTACATCGGCAATTGCTTTTTTATTTGGACTTATCATCGTCTTTCTTGTCCTTGCCGCCCAGTATGAGTCATGGACATTGCCGGGGTCCGTGATGATGGCGGTGCCTTTCGGGGTACTCGGTGCCCTCACTGCAAACTGGCTGCGCGGTCTCAATAATGACGTCTATTTTCAGATCGGTCTCCTGGTATTAATAGGTTTGGGGGCAAAGAATGCCATCTTGAGAGTATCGTTTGCCGTCGAGCTGCGCAAACAGGGTAAGTCCATCATGGAGGCCACCATCGAGGCGGGTGAGCAGCGCTTGCGGCCGATCATCATGACCTCACTCGCCTTCGCCTTCGGCGTCATGCCCCTGGCGATTGCTATGGGTGCAGGGGCAAACGCACGTCATTCCATTGGTACAGGGATTATAGGCGGCATGATCGGGGAGACAACGCTGGCTATGCTTTATGTACCGTTATTATTCTACCTCTTTGATCGTTTCGGTGAGCGCTCCAGGACAAAAAAGGAAGCCGAGGTGAAGGAGGTAATTCACGACAATGGAAATCTGCCCGCGGCCTTGTCTCAGGAAAAGAAGGAGGATAGCTGACATGCGCCGTTTCATCTTCATTGTGCCGGTAATTATCTTTATTATTATCAGCGGCTGTATGGCCGGCCCTGATTATGTAAAGCCGGAGATTCCGGTGCCGCCTGCCTTTATGTATGATGACAAGGGGGTGCAGGCTGCAACTAATACTACATGGTGGCAGCAGTTTCAGGACCCTACTTTGGACGCTTTGATTAATGAGGCACTTGCCAACAATAAAAACGTCAAAATTGCCGCAGCTAATGTCACGAAGGCCGCCGCGGTGCTTATGCAAACGCGCTCGCCGCTTTTTCCCCAACTCAGTTACAGCGGCGTCGGAGAACGGCAACGTTTAAGCGAGCTCAATGCCACTCCTCTGTCCGCAACTGTGCCGAATCCTCAGACTTCTTATCAGGTTTTTGCAGGTGCAAGCTGGGAAATCGACCTTTGGGGACGCATCCGTAGACTCTCTGAATCTGCACAAGCGGAATTATTCGCCACTGAAGAGGCGTGGCGAGGTGTTATCCTGTCGCTGGTTGCTTCGGTTGCGAGCGATTATATTCAACTGCTTGGTCTTGATGAACAGCTGGCTGTATCAAAGAGTAATATGGCCGCGTATGCTGATTCGGTAAACATTTTTGAACTCCGCTTCAAATATGGCATGGTACCGCAGATGAACGTTGAACAAGCTCGTTCGCAGTATGAGACAGCGGCAGCGGCGATTCCTCAGATAGAATCGCAGATTGTCCAGACGGAAAATGCTCTTTCAATTTTACTTGGGCGTAATCCGGGGCATATTCAGCGTGGCAAGACGATCCATGAAATCCATCAACCCGATATTCCTGCAGGGCTGCCTTCGGAGGTACTTGTTAATCGGCCGGATATCAAACAGGCGGAGCAGAATCTCATTGCGGCAAACGCCCAACTGGGAGCCGCCCGGGCGCTTTATTTTCCAACAATCTCCCTGACCGGTGCATTGGGGTACGCCAGCAAGGACCTCTCTGATCTCTTTAAGGGACCGGCCCGTCTCTGGAATTATGCAGGATCTTTAACCGGTCCTATTTTCATGGGGGGCGCAATTATGAGTCAAGTCAGACAAGCAGAAGCAAGCCGACAAGCAGCACTGTTAAATTATGAGTTGACTATCCAGAACTCTTTTGCCGATGTTGAAAATACACTAATTGCCAGAAAGAAGCTTGTAGAACAAATGGAGGCGCAGGAGCGTCTCGTTAAAGCTAACAGTGAATATGCCCGTCTGGCCCGTCTCCAGTATGATGGGGGGTATGCACCCTATTCGACTGTCCTTCAAGCCGAACAGCAGCTTTTCCCGTCGGAGCTGAATTATGCCCAGACCCGTGCTAATGCACTCATTGCACTCGTAAATATTTACAAGGCAATGGGCGGCGGCTGGTTGGTCGAGGCCGAGCAATTAACAGTTCCCCAAAAACTAAACGAGTCTGTCAGCAAGCAAGTGCAATAAGGTTGATTTGTCCGGGTTCAGGTAAGCCTTATCACCCTGGGCTTCACCAGCCTGGCGAAGTCCTCGTAAGACATCTTCACAAGTTCCGAATGGGAGCCCGCATTGAAAACGATCTCTTTATCCTCCGTCAGATGCTGATCTACGTATACATCCATCCCGTACAAATTGCCGAATGGAGGCATGGCGCCAACCTCACAATCCGGAAATATGTCTTTAAATTGCTCTTCGGTGGCGAGCTCGATTTTATTCGCATGGATTTCCTTACGAAAATAATCGAAATCGATGGAGTAGTTGGCGGACAGGACTGCCATAGCCATTTTATTTTCGATGAAGATAATAACGGTTTTGGCGACCTCCTTTCCCTTGATATGCGTGGACTGCGCAATTTCCCGGGCGGTATAGGCCGGTGAATGCTCAATTTTTACGTACTTAACGCCATGACTGTCCAGAAACTCTTTCATTTTACTTGTCGGCATAACAAGACCTCCTTTCGATTTTATATATTTAAAATTTAAGATTACCTGTTGTAGTTGTCAATAGAGCATGAATTTCGGAATAATTTTAGTCTTTTTTTTTGACAATTGAGCCTGGAAGATTTAATTTATCTGCAAAATTATCTCTCATTAAAGGAGGTTTTACGATGGATCCTAAACAGGTTGCCAAACAGATGATCGCCTTCAATAAAGCTGCTTTCGACAATAATTTTAAAGCAATGACTGCATTGTATGAACAAACGGAAAAAATGATCAATAAATTCTGGGAAAAATCACCCATGTTTCCTGAAGAAGGCAAAAAAGTAATCTCCGACTGGTTGAAGACCTACAAAAACGGATGCGAGAATTTCAAAAAAAATGTGGATGAAAATTTCAAGAAGGTGGAAGAATTTTTTAATAAAAACAACGTAGTCCATTAGTAAATGTTTTCACACAACACTTTAACTGAGCGTCTGAGTGTATTAAAATGAATTGTATAGGGGAGTATTTGTGGCAGAAATCAAAAGGGCTTCACGCAGAGAATTATTCGGCTGGGCAATGTTTGATTTTGCGAACTCTTCCTATACAACAGTTATCATAACAGTTGTTTTTTGTATAATATTTCCCAGGATCATTGTAGGAGACGGCCCCCAATACCGTCTGGGTAATCTGCTATGGAGCACATCTCTGTCAATAAGCTATCTGGTTGTGCTCCTTTCAGCACCTCTCCTTGGTGCAATCATGGATTATACCGGATCAAAAAAGAAATTTCTCTTTGGAAGCTATATACTGACAGTAATTGCTACAACAGCTCTTTTTTTCGTCGGCCCTGGAAACATCATATTGGGAATGTGTCTTATTATTTTATCCAATATCGGTTTTTCCTACAGCGAATCTTTTGTATCCAGCTTTCTTCCTGACCTTGGACCGCCTGAAGATCTAGGCAGGATATCCGGTTATGCCTGGAGCCTTGGTTACTTCGGGGGACTTTTTTCTACTTCGATTGTGATGTTTGGTCTGAATGCCGGTGTGTATACAGTGGAAAATTTTTCCAACCTGCGGCTGGTGGGACCGGTTACGGGCCTGTTTTTTCTTTTAGCCGCAATTCCGACATTTCTCTGGGTCAATGAACGAACTGTCCATAGACCTTTGCCGGGAAATGAAAACTATTTTACTCTGGGATTTAAAAGATTAAAAAAGACGTTCATGGACATCAGGGATTACGAAGATCTTATTATTCTGCTGGCGTCTTTTTTTTTCGCATATGCCGGTCTTTCCATAGTTATCGCTTTTACATTCATTTACGGTGACCAGGTTGTCAAGTGGTCCGGTATGACCCAAATGTTGATGTTTATCTTAACGCAGATTACGGCAGCGGGAGGAGCATTTTTTTTCGGTATAATTCAGGATAAATGGCGGGCAAAACAGACATTTATATTGACACTTGTGCTTTGGGTTGTTTCCGTGATCCTGATTTACGGGGTCATTGAAGTTACGGCTTTCTTGAACGATCTGATGGGGACTTCTTTTAAAGAGGAGCATGTCTTCCTTGTCATCGGCTGCATAGCCGGATTAGGCCTGGGGTCAACACAATCCGCATGCCGCGCGATGGTGGGGCTTTTTTCTCCAGATACAAAGTCCGGTGAGTTTTTCGGTCTATGGAGTTTTACCGGTCGTCTTTCATCTATTTTGGGACTTATGGGTTTAGGGGTATTCCAGATACTTTTCGGTCTGCAAAAGGCGATTCTTGTCTGCTCAGTTTTTTTCTTTATAGCAGTAGTTCTTGTCCTTTTCGTCGATGAAGAAAGGGGCAAAATGGGCGCACGTGAACATGCCGGAGAATAGACAGATATTACGATTTAAGGCAAACTCATGAGCGGCAGTAAAACAGGCAATAAATCAGACGAGACAATGGATGTATTGCTCAATACCATTAAAGAACTGGTATATGAGCTTCATCCGTCCTGGCCGAAAACCCGGCATATTTCACCGGGAAGCTCGCTTTCGCGTGACCTGGGGCTCGACAGTCTGGCCCGGGTCGAACTCCTGGCACGCATTGAAAGAGGCATGGGAATTATCCTGCCGGAAAAAATATTTATCGACGCAGAAACACCCCGGGATCTGTGGCAGGCGATTGTCAATGCCGGTGCCGTATTTGTATCTGCTCCGTCTATGGAAATAAAAGTAGAGCAGATGGGTGAAGCATACGACCTGCCGCATAATGCCGCAACACTGGTAGATGTATTAAACTGGCATATAGCAACTCATCCGGACAGACCCCACGTTCGTTTATACAGCGATGAAGGTGAAGGAGAAGTTCTGACCTACCGGCAGCTCGGAGAAGGGGCGCAGGCTGTGGCCGCCGGCCTTCAGGAAAGAGGACTGCTGCCTGGAGACACTGTTTCCATCATGCTGCCCACGGGGCAGGAATACTTTTTTACTTTTTGGGGTATTTTACTTGCCGGCGGCGTTCCGGTCCCCATTTATCCGCCTTTTCGTTTAAGCCAGCTTGAGGAGCATTTGCTGAGGCACAGCGCCATTCTGAAAAACTGCGGCGCAAAAATGATGGTCTTAGTTCCGGAAGCCAAGCGTTTCGGTCAGTTTCTCAAAGCACAAGTGGAAACTATGCACACTCTTACAACCGTTCAGGAATTAACATCCACTGGATCGATCTATAAAGAGTTCAATCCGTCAATGCACGATATCGCCTTTATCCAATATACATCCGGAAGCACCGGGAACCCCAAAGGGGTAATGCTCACCCATGCCAATCTCCTGGCCAACATACGCGCGCTGGGTGAAGCGGTGCAGGTTAAATCCACGGATGTGATTGTCAGCTGGCTGCCACTCTATCATGATATGGGTTTGATCGGCACCTGGCTCAGCAGTATTTACTATGCCGCCCTCATAATAATTATGTCTCCGCTCAGTTTTATCTCCCGGCCGCAGCGCTGGCTGTGGGCTATTCATCGCTGGCGGGGTACAATTTCAGCCGCCCCCAATTTTGCTTATGAATTATGTCTGAAAAGATTGACAGAGGAAGATATCAAGGGGCTTGATCTGTCTTCCTGGAGAGCCGCCTGCAATGGAGCCGAACCGGTAAGTCCCAATACCGTAGAAAATTTCTGCCGGCAGTTCGGCAAATATGGCTTCAGGCGCGAAGCTTTGATGCCTGTATACGGTTTAGCGGAATGCTCTGTCGGACTGGCGTTTCCACCTCTTGATCGCGGCCCTGTTATTGACAGAATTAAGCGCGATGATTTTGCCAATACCGGACATGCCATACCATTTGCTGGTACTGGTGACAGTGTTTTGCAGTTTGTTGCCTGCGGCAGGCCGCTGCGCGGCCACGAAATACGCATTGTAGATGCCGCCGGCCGCGAATTGCCAGAGCGCTATGAGGGAAAACTTCATTTCCGGGGACCGTCGGCTACAGCCGGCTATTATCATAATGCCGAAGATACAAAACAGCTCTTTCAGGGTGATTGGCTGGATTCCGGCGATATGGCTTATATCGCCGGAGGCGATGTTTTCATCACGGGTCGTAAAAAAGACATCATCATCCGGGCGGGACGCAACATCTATCCTCAGGAACTAGAAGAGTTTGTGGGAATGATAAAAGGTGTTAGAAAAGGCAATGTGGTAGTGTTTGCTGCGGAAGATAAAGCCAATCAAACGGAAAAGCTGGTGGTTATGGCGGAGACACGGGAAGATGATCCGCAAAAATTAAGTACCCTGCAAGAGGAGATCAACGCCATAGCCATAGATTTAGTGGGAACTGCGGCAGATGAAGTGGTCCTGGCGCCGCCGGGAACGGTCCTGAAGACATCCAGCGGTAAAATTCGCCGGGCGGCCAATCGCAGTCTTTATGAAAGCGGTCAAATCGGCAGGGGGAGTAAAGCAGGATGGTGGCAAATAGTGCGTCTTTTCGTTTCGGGGATTCTGCCGGAATTGAGACGCATGCGGCATGCCGGCGGTAATGGAATTTACGCCGCTTATTGTTGGATGCTGTTTTCTCTTATGACACCAATTGTCTGGTTGTCGGTTATGTTGTTGCCCGCATTCCCTCTGCGATGGGCGCTGCTGAGGAGACTTGCAAAGTTCCTTGTTCGTGCTTCATTTACTTCATTTTTTGTGCAGGGGACGGAAAATCTGTCCGGCAGACGTTCATGTATATTAGTGGCCAATCACGCCAGTTATCTGGACGGCTTGATAATGGTTGCCTCGCTGCCGCTCGAATTCAGCTTTGTGGCAAAAGCCGAACTTAGCGGAAATTTTCTGCTGCGCGTATTTCTAAAACGGATTCAAACGGAATTTGTGGAAAGGTTCGACACAATGAAAGGCGTTGAGGATGCCGGCCGCATCACTGCTGCGACGCATCAGGGCCGGAGCCTGCTCTTTTTTGCAGAAGGAACATTCACCCGCATTCCGGGGCTTCGTCCTTTTCATATGGGAGCATTTGAGGCGGCGGCTGAAACTGATATACCTGTTATTCCTGTTGCAATCCGCGGTACGCGATCCATACTGCGTGATCAAAGCCGGTTCCCACGGCGTGGCGCTGTTATCGTTACAATCGGAAAACCCATTGAATCCCGCAGCTTGCATGATGCAGTTGCTCCGGATTTATGGACAACGGCAATAAAATTACGCGATGCTGCCCGTGAACACATTCTGCAGTATTGCGGCGAACCCGATCTCGGCGCCCCATGATCATACCGGGAAGATAATTTATTTTTTTAATATTGAACGGATGCTTTGAAATAAAGGTTGATGATAAATGGAATTAATCAATCCAATCATCGACGATATTAAGTCTTTTTAATTTTTCCACTAATGTGGTGCGATTCAAATTAAGAAGCTTGGCGGCTTTGTTTTTTACACCACCGCTCATTTTCAAAGCTTTTAACAGAAGATCCTTTTCCATCTGGCTTATGCACTCATTAAAATTTAAGCCTTCTTCCGTTATATCAATATGGGGAGTTTCATCGGTTGTTTTTTGCATGTTGCGAAATTTTGGCGGCAGGTCTTCGGCGCAAATTTCTCCTTCTTCTTTCATTACTACAAGCATTTCGATCAGGTTTTGAAGTTCACGAACATTACCGGGCCATTGGTATTGTTTGATATATCCAATGGCGTCGGGGGCGATACGTACAACATTTTTCTTCTTTAGTTTGTTGAAATTCAAGAGGAAGTGATTGGCCAGAATAAGGATGTCCGAATTACGTTCACGCAAAGGCGGCAAATGGATAGGGATAACGTTGATCCGGTAATAAAGATCCTCGCGGAATCGTTTTTCTTCGACTAACTTTTCCAGATCTTGATTGGTCGCAGTTATTATACGGACATCGGCATTAATAGTTTTTACGCCGCCAATGCGCTCGAATTGCTTTTCCTGAATAACCCTCAAGACTTTAACCTGCAGCGACGGACTCATGTCGCCAATTTCATCGAGAAATATAGTGCCGCCCTGCGCAAGCTCAAACCGTCCCATTCTGCTGCGAATTGCTCCGGTAAAAGCGCCTTTTTCATGGCCGAATAGTTCACTTTCCAGTAAATCTTCGGGTATCGCGCCGCAGTTAACGGAGATTAGGGGTTGATTACTTCTGTTGCTTTTAAAATGAATAGCACGGGCAACCAATTCTTTACCTGTGCCGCTTTCACCTTCGATCAGTATGGTGCTGTCCGAAGCGGAAACCTTGTCGATTATGTCGAAGACTTTTTGCATGCAATCGCTGTAACCGATCATTTTGTCGAAGTTCTGTCTCTCTTTGAGGTGAACTTTCAGACTGATATTTTCGTCACGCAACTTGGCAAACGACATGGCCCGGTCAACCGATAATTTAACCAGATCTTCCTTGATAGGTTTGGTAATGAAATCGAAAGCACCCAATTTCATGGATTCCACCGCTGCATCTATAGTTCCGTGGCCGGTAATCATAATGACAATGTTGTTGCTGTTGGCATTCTTGATATATTGAAGGAATTCCAAACCATCGACATGAGGCATTCGCAAGTCGGTAATTACCAGGTCATATTTATCCTGCAGAAAAGATTCTATGCCTTCCCGTCCATCACATACGGTTTTAACTTCATACCCGTTTTCCGTAAGCAGTTCCGCCAGATTTTCTCTGTTGAGCTCATTGTCTTCAGCGATCAGAATTTTACCTTGTTTCATGTCACATCCAATGCCTGAAATGTAGATTTGCCGCAATGAACACGGTTAATTATTGTTTTATGATAAAAGCACACAGAAAATAATATAAAAAGTGTCAAAAAACAATCATAATTTAGTATAGCGTCAATTAATTTGCAACAAATAATCGTCAAAAAAATGAAAACATTCTTAAGTATTTTCTGCTTTTTACCGAACAAAGAAAGTAACAATCAACAGCTTTGCTCAAAAAAGTAATTAACAGGATAATACAAGGAATATTTCAATGTTTATTAAATGTTGCGAAATGTTGAGCTGTTGAGTTGTTAATTCTCTGGTATAGATATTGCTACTTACATAATTCCGTTTTCAATAAAAACTCTTTGGATTGCATTTTAACAAAATTTTGCTGAGTTGTTGTGGAAGTTTTGTCTTAAACTTAATCTGACAATAAATTAATGGCTAATGATGACATCTGAACTTAATGATAAAGACTTTGAAAAGATCAGTAAACTTGTTTACGAGCTTTGTGGAATAAATCTTCACGAAGGAAAAAAAGAATTAGTCAAGGCTCGTCTGGGCAAGCGGTTGCGGGAAGGTGACTATAAAACTTTTAAAGAATATTACAACTATGTGACGACACGTGAGGGTGGCGATGAATTGATTGCAATGATCGATTCCATTTCCACGAATTTAACGTCATTTTATCGCGAAGCAAGTCATTTTGCCAGATTACGGTCGATTGTCTCATCAATATTAGACAAAACCGGTTCCAGCGGATCTGCTCCCAGATTTAATGTCTGGTCTGCGGGATGTTCGACGGGTGAGGAACCGTACACAATTGCCATAACCATAAAGGAAGCAGCGAAGATGAGGCAACTGGATGCCAGAATTTTTGCGACGGATATTTCCACAAGAGTGTTGCAGATAGCTGAAAAAGGTATTTATTCGGAAGAAAGGATAAAAAAGATAGATGCTTCAATTTTGGGGAAATATTTTCAAATAGGAACGGGTCGTTCTACAGGGTACTTTCGTGTAAAAAAAGATATTAAAGACATGATTACGTTTGATCGGTTTAATTTGATGAATCAATTTCCGACGGACTATAGTTTTGATGTAATCTTTTGTCGCAATGTAATGATTTATTTTGATAAATACACACAAACAGGATTGGTAAATAAATATTATGATAGTTTAAAAAAAGACGGTTATTTTTTCGTAGGGCATTCGGAAAGCTTAAATGGTCTGACTCATTCTTTTAAATACATTGAACCAAGCGTTTACCAAAAGTGATTATATGAGCGATTTAATTGTAGGAATATCGGATATCAAAGTCAGTAATAATGCGAATGACGTAATTGTAACTTATGCGTTAGGTTCCTGTATAGGGGTAGTTGTTTATGATCCACTTGCGAAAGTAGGAGGGATGTTGCATTACATGCTACCCGATTCTACGCTGGATCAAAATAAAGCCAAGGACAATCCGGCAATGTTTGCAGATACGGGCATTCCGTTGCTGTTTAAAACCTGTTACAAACTAGGTGCGGAAAAGAAGAGAATGCTTGTTAAAGCAGCGGGAGGAGCAAGCATATTGGATGACACTAATTATTTTCGTATTGGGCAGAAGAATATTATGGCCATGCGAAAAATATTCTGGAAGAATAATGTCATGATCGAAAAGGAAGATACGGGATTGAATTTCAACCGTACAATCCGTCTGGAAATGTCCACCGGTAAAGTCTTTATCCGTAGTTCCGGAGGTGAAATGAGAGAACTATGAAGACGGTAGATCGCATATTAAAATCAATCAATACAATTCCTGCATTTCCGGCAACCGGCAACAAAGTGACGCAGCTTCTGAAAAAACCGGATTATTCCGTCACTGAAGTAGCCAATGTAATTAAATTTGATCCCTCTATAACGGCAAATATTTTAAAAATGGCCAATTCCACTTATTTCGGGTCCCGCCAAAGAATCAGCACCATTAATGATGCGGTGGTTTACCTTGGTCAACAAAACCTGTTAAGAGCAATTCAGACAGCGGGTGTTTCTAAATATTATAAAAAAGGCGCTCAAGGTTATTATGATAAAGTGACGGATTTGTGGGAGCATTCCGTAGCGGTGGCTCTGATGTCGCAAATTATTTCAAAAAAAATTACCGGACAGGAAGACACTGTTCTTTATACCGCCGCACTTCTTCATGATGTCGGAAAAATTATCATGGGTGAATTTGTCCGTGAAGCTTTGCCGAAAATATCCGCTCTTGTGTCGACTCAACGCGTATCTTTTGTAGAAGCGGAGGAAATCGTCATAGGAATCAATCACGCGGAGTTGGGCGGCAAGATTGCAGCATACTGGAATTTCCCGGCGGAAATCAGAGAGGCCATATCTTTTCACCACCGGCCGGATTTGTTGCAAAAAGAGGAGAAGACGATGCCCTGGATTGTTTATATTGCTGATCAAGCTTGTTTAATGTTGGGTTTTGGAGGCGGTATTGACGGTCTTTCATATCGTGCGATTGATCAGGTATTTAAAAAATTCAATTTAAGAATGAAAGATTTGGAAATGAGCATGGTTATGCTGACGGATGATTTGAATCATGCCAGGGAACTCATAAGTATTATATGATTAACAAGATGGTTGAACATAAAAAGGGAAGGTAACGTTATGTCGTTCAATGTATTAATTGTCGATGATTCCGGTTCCATGAGGGCCATAATCAAGAAAATTATAACTATTTCCGGTTTTCAAATGGATCAGTGTTTAGAAGCCGAAAATGGTAGAGAAGCCATGGAAGTGCTTTCAAAAAGTTGGATCGACATCATAATCTCTGACATCAATATGCCGGAAGTCAATGGTTTGGAATTTCTTGATCAGCTAAGGAAGAGTGAAACGTTAAAAGAAATACCGGTAATTATGATCACAACTGAAGGAAGTTCCGAGCGTATGCAGGAAGCCTTTGATCGGGGGGCAAAAGGTTTCATCAAGAAGCCTTTTTTGCCGGAGGATATCAAAAAAATTCTTTTTCAAGTCATAGGAGTGTCCGAAAATGGAGGATACATTGAGGATTCAGGAAGTGTTGATGAATGCGATTTTTGAAGTATTTGAAAAGATGTTCTTTGTCTTTCTTGAGCCTGTAGATGAAGACGTCAAATACGATATGATTGCATCGATTAATTTTACCGGTCCGGTTAGCGGTGAAATTGATGTAATGCTGACGAGTGATTTGGCCAATTCTATGGTGCAAAACATGCTTGGTGTTGGTGAAGGTGGTGTAACCCGTAAACTGATTGAAGATTGTGTAAAAGAATCTGTCAACATGGTCGGCGGGAATTTCCTGCAAAAATATGACTCATCAAAAGTATTCGATCTTTCGATTCCGGTTTTTAAAGATGAATCGGCAGTGTTTACCAAGACAGACGCGATAGAGAACACTTGGAACTTGTCTTTTGAATCCAGTGAAGGCCTGCTCGGTGTAAAAATGAGTTTTTCATAAATCAGGAACCAACGATCAAGAATAACGAAATATTTTCAAAAAATATATGGATGTTGCTTCAACATTAACGGGCATGAATATTATCCATGTACATAGAGGTCATGTGAAGTGAATAGAATAAAAGTTCTCATAGTTGATGACTCTGCGATAGTAAGAAAGATCTTTTCGGAGGAGCTCTCTAAGTATCCGGATATAGAAGTCATTGGTGCCGCACCGGATCCATATGTTGCCCGTGATAAAATAGTCAGCCTGAAGCCCGACGTAATTACCCTTGATATTGAAATGCCCCGGATGGACGGGCTTACATTTCTAAAGAAGTTAATGAAATATTATCCCGTGCCGACAATAATCGTCAGTTCATTGACCCCCAAAGGCGGCAAGTTGACTCTGGAAGCAATGGATATAGGAGCGGTTGATGTTATCGGTAAACCGGGAGCCGCATACAGTGTCGGCGACATGTCTGTTCAGTTGGTGGAAAAAATCAGGGCTGCTTCGAGAGTTACTTTAGTAAAGCGGGAAATCACTCCAGATGGCAATGCTGCCGATAATGAACCTATAAAAGCTTTGACCCAGACCACGAACAAGATCATTGCCATCGGTGCTTCCACGGGAGGGACGGAGGCTTTAAAAAAAGTGTTGGTGAAAATGCCTCCCAATTCACCTGGAATAATTATTGTTCAGCACATGCCGGCCAATTTTACTAAAGCATTTGCCTCACGACTCAATGATCTTTGTCAGATATCGGTAAAAGAGGCCGAAGACAATGATTCCGTTATTCCTGGTACGGCTTTAGTTGCCCCCGGCAACTTTCACATGATTTTAAGAAGAAGTGGAGCCCGTTATTATGTAGAAATAAAAACCGGACCAATGGTTCATCATCAGCGCCCCGCTGTTGATGTTCTTTTTAAATCAACCGCTCAATATGCGGGAGCCAATGCTATCGGCGTAATTCTTACCGGCATGGGAGCCGACGGTGCTGCGGGGCTTCTGGAAATGAAGAAAAAGGGTGCGAGTACGATTGCACAGGATGAAAAATCATGCATAGTTTTCGGCATGCCCAAAGAAGCGATAAAATTAGGCGCGGCGGATAAGATTGTTTCATTAGAAATGATACCCTCAGAAATAATTAAAATGGTGTGATTATGAACTACGACGAAATAATTAACTTATTGGATATATTGGCTCAGGAATATCTTTTTTTGGATTGTAAAGATATCGATATTCCTACAGCGGGAAAGCTGCTTAATAATCTTGAAAACATCAGCAATGAGTCGCGGAAAGTTAACATACCTCAGTTAAATAGTTGTGCCATGGGCCTCAGTCAGGTTTTGGAAAAGATTGTGCTGGATTCGATACAAGATAAAACCAAAGCCGCTGAGTTGCTGGAGGAGGGAATTCGTTTAATGCAGCAAATTGCCGATAGTTTTAAGAACACCGGCAGTTATGAAGGCGATATTCAGGAATTCATGGGCAAATTGGCTGCGATTCCCGGAATAGTTATTTCTGAAGAAATTGCTTCCTCAGCAACAGAATCTCCCGAGGCGAATATTCCTGAAGCAAATGTTCCGGAGGCAAAAGAAGAGATCATTCAAGTCCAAGATGAATCCTTGATGAGAGATTTTATTGCTGAAGGCCTTGAATATATTGAGGAAATTGAAGTTAATATTTTAAATTTGGAAAACGAACCGGAAAATAAGGAATATATAAATACGATATTCAGGCCGTTTCATTCCATCAAAGGCGTGGCCAGCTTTCTGAATCTGGAAACAATCCGCGACTTGGCTCACAGCCTCGAAAACCTGCTGGATAAGGCCAGAAACGACGAAATCTCGGTTACGCCGGCGCTTATTGATGTAGTTCTGGACGGCGCCGATGTTTTGAAAACATTAATCGGCGGGCTTCGGGATGTTCTGGAAGGAAAAAAGTTTGACGACGGTGGAGTAGATATTCCTTCACTGAAGGCGAGAATAACAAAAATTGAACAGGGCTTGAATACGGATTCAGCTCCTAAGAAAATCGGCGAAATCCTGGTTGATGAAGGAGTTATTTCTAAAGAAGAACTCGAAAAAACACTGGAAGCGGTGAAGGCCACGCCGGAGAAAAAAATAGGTCAGGCTCTGATCGAAGAAGGAATGGTTAAACCAAAGCAGCTATCGCAGGCTTTGCGTAAACAGGCTGATCAGGTTACTGACATGACGACGATTCGTGTCGACACGTCAAAACTTGACGATTTAATTGATATGGTCGGAGAGCTGGTCATTACACAGTCAATGATTCAGCAGGATTTGAACAATCAGGTCAATGCCGACAAACAGTTGATAAGAGATATTTCACAATTTTTCCGGATTACATCAACTCTGCAGCAGGTTTCCACAACGCTCCGGATGATTCCGATCAAACAAACATTCCAGCGTATGTCCCGTTTAGTGAGGGATTTGGCGAAAAGTTCGGGTAAATCCGTTTCGGTGGAACTAATCGGGGAAGACACGGAAATAGACAGAAACATGGTGGATGAGATTTACAATCCTCTTGTGCACATGATCCGCAATTCTGTTGATCACGGGTTGGAGACTCCCGAGGAGAGAATAAAGTTGGGTAAGTCGGAAAAAGGCTTGATACAACTGAAAGCTTATCATCGTGGCGGGAATATCGTAATTGAAATAACGGATGATGGCAGAGGTCTTGATAAAAACAAAATATTGCAGAAAGCGCTGAAAAACGGAATGATTCAAAGCGAAGAAGGTCTTACCGATCAGGAAATATACAAATTTATTTTTCTACCTGGTTTGTCGACGGCGGAAAAGGTGACGGATGTATCCGGCCGTGGTGTGGGTATGGATGTTGTACGGCAAGCTATTGAAAAACTGAGGGGCAAAATTGAAATTGAAAGTTCCGTCGGCGTTGGAACTACTTTTATTACGAGATTTCCGCTAACATTAGCTATCATTGATGGTATGATAGTCAAAGTGGGAGCAGAAAGTTACATTTTACCGACGATATCGATTCGCCAGGCGTTGAGGCCTACCCGTGAAGCTTATACCAATATAGTTGATAAGGGAGAAATGATCGATGCAATGGGTCACTTAATGCCTTTGCTTAGACTTTATAAAATATTTAATATTGAGCCTAAACATAGAGAACCCTGGGATGGTATAGTTGTTGTGGTAGACAGTGAAAGTGGTTCCAAATGCCTGCTGATTGATGAAATTGTCGGCAAGGCGGAAGTAGTTGTCAAGAGTCTTGGCGAAGGGCTGAAAAATATTAAAGGTCTTGCCGGTGGCGCAATTCTGGGTGACGGCCGAATCGGTTTAATAATTGATATCGAAGGTCTGTTCGATTTAAGTGACGGACGTTGATTATAAAAAAATTTTTCAGCGAAAGTAAATGAAATGAGGTTGAATTATGGTTGATAATAACATTAAAATTTTAGTTGTTGATGATTTTGCTACGATGAGAAAGGTTGTCCGCAATTTGTTAAAGCAGGGCGGCTATGAGGATATCGTGGAAGCTGAAGACGGCGTAATGGCTTTAAAAGCGCTGAAGTCGCAGAAAATTGATTTTATTGTTTCCGATTGGAACATGCCGAATATGTCCGGCCTGGAACTGCTTAAAGCGGTCCGGGCTGATGCGGAACTGGCAAAAACCCCATTTCTGATGGTAACTGCTGAAGCGCTGCAGGATAATGTGGTCGCCGCGGTAAAGGCCGGTGTAAGCAATTATATTGTTAAGCCCTTCACGGCTGAAGTGTTAAATGAAAAAATTAAGAAGATAATCGAAAGCTTACAGAAATAATGGTTTTTATTGAGAACAATGAAGGAAGGTAATTAGTTAATGAACGTACAGTTTATCAATCCATTTATTGAAGGCACTGTAAGCGTTTTAAAGACGATGGCTTTTGTAGAACCCAGAGCAGGAAAACCTTATCTTAAACTGGATACTCTTGCTAAAGGCGATATCTCCGGTATTATAGGTTTAACAGGATCGGCGGCCGGATCTCTTGCTTTAAGTTTCAGTGAAGGTGCAATATTGAAGATAGTCTCCAATATGCTGGGAGAAGATTTAAAAAGCATCAACTCTGATGTTAAAGATGCTGTCGGTGAACTTACAAATATGGTTTCTGGTGTAGCCCGGAAAAATTTGGAAGCGGCAGGATTTTATATTCAAGCAGCTATTCCCACCATTGTTTCCGGCAAAGATCACTCTATAGCCCATGTTATGGGGGGGCCCAGTTTGATTATTCCATTTGAAATTGATGAAGGCGTTTTTGTCGTCGATGTCTGCCTGGCCGAATAATTATTTATTATCCCTGAGCATTTAAAATAATTATACTGATTCTTCTGTTGCGCGGGTCAAGTGGCTCAAGAGGAACCAGCAGTTCTGTGTCCGCATAGCCCACTACTTTCGAAATTCTTGACGGATCGACTTCATTTGCTTCTAATTCCATACGTGCGGAGGAAGCGCGTGATGTGGAAAGTTCCCAGTTTGTTGTTTGACCTTTTTTGAAAGGGGCGGAGTCAGTGTGGCCTTCTACTACGATCCGCCCGGACGTTTCTTTGAGATTCGATGACACAAGCTTCAATATTTCTTTTGCTTTTAATGTCGGTTGGGCGGAACCGAGGTGGAACATGACGCTTCCTTCTTTATCGATAATTTGAATCCGGACACCCTCTTCCACTACATCAACTAATATCTGATCGCGTAACCCCGCCATTTTTGCATCTATTGAAGATCTGATTTTTTTGACCAGTTCTTCATCTTTAGCGCTTAAATTCTGCTTTGTTCGGCGTGACATCTCTCCCGTTTTTTTTCCTTGGAATGTAAGGCCACGTCCTTTAGATGAATCTTGCTTGGGTTGATTGAGAAAATCAGGGTCTGTTAGCTTTAAATTTTGGGTTGTAACTGCCGATGTGCCACTTTCCTGAAAAATACTGTACTTGTTGAAATACTCCGAGAGGGCTGCTTTTTTTTCTTCGGAAACCATGCTTAAAAGCCAGAGCATAAGGAAAAAAGCCATCATGGCCGTAACAAAATCGGCATAGGCTACTTTCCAGGAACCACCGTGAGCACCGCCGCCTTTATTCTTTTTATTCTTTTTAATAATTATCTGTTGAGGACGTTCTTCCATATTAATCCATTAAAATATAACTATAATATTAGACGATGTCTTTATTGGTCTACCGGTTATGCTGCCTTCTTTGCTTCGTGAAAAGCTTCTTCCATTTCCAGAAAAGTAGGTTTCATGTTAATGGGAATTACCCGGCGACCAAATTCAACGGCGACTTTAGGTGCGGCTCCACCGCCGATGAAAGCCAGCAGGGCAACTTTAATTACGTTCATGTACTGCAATTCTTCTGCGGCGATAAATTCCAGATGCTTTCCCATCGGGCCGATATAACCATAAGACAAGAGCACCCCCATGAATGTTCCCACAAGGGCGGCACCAATGCTGGCACCCAGTATTTCCGGCGGCTCCTTGATCTTCCCCATGGTTAAGACAATTCCCAAAACGCAGGCGACGATTCCCAGCCCAGGGAGTCCGTCGGCGATGTTGTTTACACTGTGGGCGGGTGTCATTGCTTCTTCATGGTGGGTTTCCAATTCGTGGTCTATCAGCGATTCCAGTTCATGAGGTGCAATGGTTGTAGTCATAACAGTCCTCAATGTGTCGGTAATCAAAGATACCGCTTCATGATTTTTCAATATGTGGGGATATTTTGTAAACAGCGGACTTTCCTGCGGTGAATCCACGTCGTTTTCAATAGAGACAAGTCCCTGTTGTCTTATCTTATAGAAAATCCCGTTGAGCAGCATAAGGATATCGATATAATCCTGCTTTGTGCGGGGGGAATGCGTGAACATGCCGAGAAAAGAAGAAATTACTGATTTAATGACATGGATAGGGGAGGCAATAACAAAACTGCCTATTGCTGCACCGCCGATAATCATTAATTCAATAGGCTGGAAAATAACGGACATATTGCCGTGCTCCAGCAGGTAACCACCGATCACGCAGGCGGTGACTATGATAATGCCAATTATAGGAAACATGAATTATATTAGGGTTATTTCCTCTTCTCGCGAAGAATTTCCCTCTCCCTTTCAAAAACGAATCGAATGATTTCGTCCCGGATGAAATCATCAATAGCGATGAATTGAACACTTGCATTATGTTCGGTATCTTGTTTGCTCTCGATCACTTCACCGTATAAAAAAAGCGAAAGCGGGTATTGCATGGTAAGTATCAATTTGAATTCGATAATATCCCCTGGTGTGAATGACATATCTGCAGAAAAACTGATTCCACCACCGCTTATGTTGACTTTTCTTAAGGGTAATTGATCAAATCCTTCATGATGCATAGTCAACATGCGTATGATTGAATTCAATTTGGAATTAATCGTTTTTAACCATTCAGCTATTACTTGATCGTCCGGGTCAGGCAAAGACTTAAACTTGGAAAGAATTAATTCTCCGGCCACCCGTGAACGGATATGTTTCATATGCTGGGGATCAATCAATTTGTATGCTATGGGAATATAAGCGTCAACACGGGAATATTCCCTCTGGCTTTCTTTCTGGTGTACATCCTGATTGTCCATAATTTACCTTCTTAAAATAAAATTATTTGCGTTGAATTATGCAAACTAGATGCCATCTGGATCTTAAAGAAAAGTTTGTAAAAGAGCTTTATTGATCGTTGGTTACAGGATTTATAATTCCTGATTATTATGTCAAAATATTGGCTGCCGAGCTGGCTAATTGACAGAAACAGGATTTGACTGTGATAAAAAAAGCTTTAGTAATCGATAATTGAATTAAATTAAAAGTGAATTGAACATGGTATGTAATTTGCTGTCACTTAACAAAACGGATTAAATCTATTTTATGAAGGAAATGTCCTACGTATAAGTTATTATTAATAAAAGTAAAAACGACCTGCGTATGTTTTGTGTTCTGGGTAATGCTTTCAGCTGCGGTAAATTTCCCGGGCAGTGCTCAGGCGGGAAACTTATATACCATTCATTGCGCTTCATACAAATCAAAACAGCAGGCTGCCGTTGATGTTAAAAAACTGGAAGCCAGTGGTTATCCGGCTTACGTTATGCAAGTGGAAATTAAGGGGAAAGGAAAATGGTACCGCGTTAATACCGGAAAGTACGCAACAAAAGAAAAAGCCAGACTTGCAGCGGAAATAATGATGAAAAAAAATGTGCTGAACAAGTATTTTATTTTTTCAGTACCTGCCAATCGAGTAAGTGAAAAAAAAGAAAGGAATACAAAACAGGCAAATTCGACAACGATACAGATCGAAAAGAAAAATCAGCCTGCCCTGAGTTTAACAAAAAAAGAAGCCGTTGCCGCCAAAGTGAAAAAAGCTGAGATAACGCAGCAAACTCCTCTCGCTGCGTTATCTGATAATAAAGCCGCTAAAGCTAAGGATACTGAACAATCATTTGTAGAAAATGAAGAACCATATTCGGGGTCGGTTCTCTATGATCAAGCGCTTCGTGAATTGAAAGAGAAAAAGTATGAGCAGGCCCTTGCTACATTTAAGGAATTTGTAACCCGCAAAGACACTACAAAAGATTTGGGTGAACGTGCTTTGCGCCATATGGCGGATTGCCATTTTTATCTGGGAGAAAAAGGGAGAAAAAATCACCTTCTCCTGGCAGTTGAATTTTATAGAAATACACTGAAGAGCTTCCCGGATCAGGCAAGGGACAATAATCTTGTTTACCTTCGGTTAGCCAAATCTTATGAATATTTAAATAACTATTATGAAGCCTTAAGATATTACGAAGACTTGCTGGTCAAATATCCTCAATCTGTATATGTTCCCGAGGCTTTTTTCAAAACCGGATTGCTTTTGCATAAAATAGGCAAATATGGTCCCGCTGCGGATAAGCTTTTAGCATATTTAATGAAATATCGGGGAGGAACCTTTGCCAAGCAGGCTTATTATGTGGTTGCGGATTGTTATTACAAAACACAGCAATCAGCCAGCGCGGAAGTCTGGTTTCGCGATGCTCAAAAAAAATGGCCTGATTTTAAAGGTATTCCCAAAGAAGTTGTTAAGGATATGGGGCATCATAAATATGCTATGCGCAGCTATAGCGAGGCAAGTAAAATATTTTCTTACTATGCCAATATATATCCAACTGATGAAAAAATAAGAGAAGTGATGCTCGCACTTGCTCATTCCTATAAAGCAGCGGATCAGGTTTCCGCCGCCCTGACCATATATAATTTGATAATCGATAAGTACCCTGCAAGCGGGGAAGCGACGGAAAGCATAATGGCCATGGCTTCCCTGGGGCTTGATAAACCGGGTGTTAAAGTATTTTATGCCGCCGGAAATTTTCATTATTACAAGGCGCCTTTGGAAGCATACAATTTATTGTTAACGAAAAATCAGACGGGAGAAATTGCGGAAAACGCACTATTACAAAAGGGGAATGCATTGCGTAAGCTGAAGCAGGACAGAACCGCCGCAGATGCTTATTTGGAATTCTTAAAAAAGTATCCGCAAAGTAAGATAAAGGATGAGGCAAAAAAAAACCTGAAACTGGCTTCTCTTTCATTGATTGGCGAGAGTTACCGGAAAGGAGATTATTTGGCTGTAGCGGATATCTATTTTAAAGCCTACAGCGTTGTTCCGCTGCAGCCCGATGAATATGAGATTGTTGATAAGATAGCGGTCAGTTTAAATAATGTCGGCCTGTCCGATGATTGTATTCGACTTCTGAAAAATTATAGAAATATCTGTAAAGACGGCAAAACCATCGGCATAATCAATAATCGAATTGTTGAAACAGAAACGGGGAGGGCAAAATACAATGAGGCAGAAAAAGTTCTTAGTGAATCGCTACTTCAAACGTCACCCAAAAACAAAACTGATCTGGCTGCAATTAAAAAAGATATGGCCGGAATTGCTGATCGGGATCGGAAGCGGCTGCATGAAGCGGCATTGAGTCCATCGTCGAGCCCGGATCACAAATATTGGTCCATGTTCCAGATGGGGCAGGACTATTTAAAACAGGGCAACTACCAGGAGGCGCAAAAAATATTTGCCAGGATCAAAGCCGAATCGGGACCGGAAGGATTTTGGACCAAGATCGTGGATTATCACGTCAGTGATCAACAATGGTGGGATAAATACGGAGAGTATTTGAAAAAATAAAGATTGGAAAAAGTTGATGGAAGATATCACTTTGCTCCAGCAGTCTTTTGAAAATTTCAATAAGGCTACCGCTGATCTTCAATCAGCTTATGCAAGGCTGGAAGATCGTTTTGCCAATTTGAATAGAGAACTTGAAGAAAAGAATGCTGAGCTGGTTAAAACGGTTGCAGAAAAAGAACAGACAAAAAATTACCTGCAAAATATTCTGGAAAGCTTGATTAATGGTGTGATTGTAACTGATCTGGATGGGAAAATTCAGACGTTGAATCATTGTGCGGAAATGTTTGTCGGTGTCGGGCAAGCGAAAGTTGTTGGGCAGCATGTCAGTATTCTTTTTGAAGATACGGTAGTTAATGACTGGCCGACAATAAATCTTGCTGAATATTTTAAAGGTGAATCAGGAAATAAAGTAAAAATTAATGACCGGTCATTGGAAATATTTTGTTCGCCGTTCAGGTCGCCCGTTGGAGCCGCAATCGGTAATGTTTTTGTTTTGCGTGATATTACCCGGATCGAAAAACTGGAGGATATGGCGAAAAGGACGGAAAAATTTGCGGCCATGGGGGAAATGGCGGCAAATATCGCACATGAAATTCGCAATCCATTAGGCAGCATAGAACTGTTTGCTTCTCTGCTTTTGAAACATTTGCAGGATAAGAAAGATCAGGAGCGTGTCGTACACATTATTTCTTCAGTAAAAAATGTCGACAACAAGATATCAAATTTGCTGATGTTTACGCGCAAACAAAACCCCAAAATGGAAAGAATCGATCTGTATCGGATTTTAAACGAGATGCTGGATTTCTCCGAAGATATTATGGCGCAGGGAGGCATTGATATATCCGTCAAGTATACCGGGAAGCGAGCATGCATCGACGGTGATGCCGACATGATCAAACAGGTGTTTTTAAATATCATATTAAATGCCCAGCAAGCCATGCCGGACGGCGGGATGATCGAGATTGAAGCGAAAAAATCATCACGTGGAATAATTCCGGAAGCATTATCAGTTGTGGAAATAATCTTTAAGGATTCCGGCCCGGGCATTCCGGAAGAGAATCTATCCAGAATATTTGATCCATTTTTCAGCACAAAACAGGGCGGGGCCGGTCTGGGATTGGCCATAGTACATAATATTGTCAGTCAGCATAAAGGCTCTATTAATGTGGAAAACTCGTTGCAAGGCGGAACAATGGTGAATATCAGTTTCCCGCTTTTACGGGAAAACAATGAATAATTGGAGATTTCTTTTAAATGAACATTGCCGAAAGATTACTTGTTGTCGATGATGACCAGTCAATGCGGGCGGCGCTTTATGAATCGTTGAGCAGTTGCGGCTATGAAGTGGAAACAGCGGAAAACGGCTCTGACGCATTAGCAAAATTCAAAGAAGGGCAATTTGCAGTTGTTGTTACGGATATGCGCATGCCCATGATGAGCGGAATGGATGTTTTAAGAGGAATAAAAAAGGTGTCACCGCAAACACCGGTAATCCTGATTACGGCATATGGAACTGTAAATACCGCAGTCGAGGCAATGAAAGAAGGGGCGGCCGAGTTTATTATGAAGCCCTTTTCCCTGGATGATCTGGAATTCGCGGTAAAGAATGTATTGGCGGCAAGCACTCAAGTAAATACGGGGCAGCAGGAGAGCGAAACGCTTGACGATATTTATCCGGTGAAAGAAATAATCACAAAGGACAAAAAGATTCTGACAATCCTGGATATGCTGAAGAATGTGGCCGGAAGCAAATCCAGCATTCTTATTCAGGGGGAAAGCGGCACCGGAAAAGAACTTTTTGCCCGCTATGTTTACCGTTACAGCAACCGTCGCAGTATGCCTTTTGTGGCTGTAAATTGTGCGGCAATACCGGCGCAGCTTCTGGAAAGCGAAATGTTCGGGTTTGAGAAGGGGGCCTTTACAGGCGCCGCCGTCAGGAAGCTGGGAAAGTTTGAATTGGCCAATAAAGGCACACTTCTGCTGGATGAAGTATCGGAAATGGATGTTCAATTGCAGGCAAAATTATTGCGCGTAATTCAGGAAGCCGAGGTGGACAGGTTGGGTGGAAAAGCCCCGATACCGATTGATGTCCGGCTGATCGCGACGACCAATGCCGACCTGCAATACCGTATTGCACAAAAAACGTTTCGCAGCGATCTGTATTACCGCCTGAATGTCATTCCCGTTCTGGTTCCTCCCCTGAGGGATAGAAATAGTGACGTCAACTTATTGGCGGAATATTTTATTAAAAAATACAGCCAGGTTAACGAAAAAAATGAACCGGTTCTGAGCGATGCCGCTAATGATGCATTAAAGGCTTACAACTGGCCGGGAAACGTCCGGGAGTTGGAGAATGTAATGGAGCGGGCGGTTTTAATCTGTAACGATACTGTTATCGGCCCTGAGCATCTATTCCTGGAAAACATGACCAAAGACTCTATCGTCAAAAAAGTTGCGCAGCCAGAAGAGACACTATCAGTGTCTGGTAATAACGGGCAGGACGAAAAGGTGTCGACTCTTTATGAAATGGAAAAGAATATGATCTTTGACACCTTAAACAAGTTTAACTGGAATAAAACCAAGGCATCAAAAGTATTGGGTATCAGTGTCAGAACGATGAGGAATAAGCTGCATGAATACGGGATTAACGATCTTTCCGCTGATGAATAGGTGCTGAACAGTTCTTTGGTATGTGGTTTGCATTTAGTTTGAGCAGAGGAATTTAATGATGGAATCATTATTTGGAAAAACATTTAATTTGTTGTCCACAATGCTAAATTTCCGCTCCGAACGTAATAAGGTTATTTCTTCTAATATCAGCAACTTGGATTCTGCTGATTATAAATCGGCCGATTACGTGTTTAAAGAAGAATTGCGCCGGGTAATAGAAATGAAGGTTCCTTTAACCAGAACACATAAGAAACATTTTCCTAACACTAAGAAAGAAATTACCAAAGATGACTTTGCATTGGTCAAGTCCGAAGAAAAAGCGGATTTAGACAAGGAAATGACGAATCTGGCTGAAAATCATCTGATGTATAATCTGAGCGCCGAGTTACTGTCCAGAAAATTCAAGGGTATAAAAAACGTTTTAACCGAGGCTAAGTAATATGGATTTTTTTACGACTTTCAAGATTTGCGGTACGGGCCTTTCCGCACAGCGGGCTAAAATGGATGTAGTCACAAGCAATTTGGCCAACCTCAACACAACAAGCACACCTGAGGGAGGGCCTTATAAAAGGAAAATAATTACTTTTGCGCCTGAACCGCTCAAACAGGGTTTCGACAAGGCTCTGGAAGGAGCTGTGCAAGCGGTGCAAATTAAAGAGATAGCGGAAGATAATGGGGGCGGCCGAAGGGTGCATGATCCGGCCCATCCCGATGCGGATAAAGACGGTTATGTGGTTTTTCCTAATGTAAATGCAATGCAGGAGATGACAGACATGATTACGGCCAGCCGGGCATATGAAGCATGCGCCACCGCTTTTGATGCGGCGAAAAATATGGCGGTAACGGCTCTGGGCATAGGTAAATAAATAATAATGGAGTAAAAATATGACGGACATAAACATTACTGCTCCTATAAAACCGGCGGATGTAACTCCTCAAAAATCAGATAAGGAGAACGAGGCCGGTGGAAGTTCTTTTGGTTCGGTGCTGAAAGATGCAATTTTGGATATCAATAAACTGCAAAATGATGCGGATAAGTCAATTGCCAAAGTTCAATTGGAGGATGCGGGCTCTATTCATGAGGCGATGGTTGCTCTGGAAAAAGCCGGGATTTCTTTCCAGGTGATGATGCAGGTTCGCAATAAAATTTTGGATGCTTATCAGGAAGTAATGCGCATGCAGGTGTGATTTTTCAATTTTGCTGATCAGGGTTCTCTATGGATTCAATTTTACAGTTTTTCACAAAATTATGGTCCGGTTTCGCCGCATTAAGCCCGACCCGCAAGATCATGGTGGCAGCGGTTGCGTTGACTGCTGCCGCTAGTATCGGACTCATGATTTACCTGACAAATCAGGTCGATTATAAAGTGCTTTTTTCCAATTTGTCGACTGAAGATGCAGGGGCTATTGTTGCAAAATTGAATGAAAAGAAAATACCTTATAAAATTTCATCATCGGGGAATGCTATTTCCGTACCTGCCGACAAAGTGTCTGAATTGCGCCTGGAGCTTGCTGCGGCAGGACTTCCGCAGGGCGGCGGCGTAGGGTTTGAAATATTTGATAATAAGACATTGGGGGCGACGGAATTTGAACAACAATTAAATTACCGGCGCGCTCTTCAGGGAGAGCTGGCGCGCACCATCAACGGCCTTGATGAAATTCAGTCCAGCCGGGTACACATTGCCCTGCCTAAAGATTCTCTTTTTACCGACCAGCAGAAGAAACCGACGGCATCCGTAACACTGCGGTTGAAGTCGGGCAAAACAATCAAACAGTCTCAAATAGAAGGGATTATGCACCTGGTGGCAGGTTCAATAGAAGGAATGAATCCCGAAGATGTCATGGTGGTTGATTCACGGGGGACGATACTCTCGGCAAAGCAAAATGATTCCAATAAGTTTTCCAAGCTAACCGCCCAGCAGGCCGATTTCCAGAGAAATACGGAAAAAGAATTATCAAGCAGAATTCAATCCATGCTGGAAAATGTTGTGGGAAAAGACAAGGCTGTGGTCAGGGTTACAGCGGAACTTGACTTTCGGGTAACAGAGAAAACAGAAGAAATATACGATCCGGAATCAGCGGTTGTGCGAAGTGTACAACGCAATTCGGATAAAGTTAATGCTGTTGGAAAAACCGGAACGGTGTCGGAGAATCCCGAAAAGGAGAAACAGGATGAAGTCATCAATTACGAAATCAACAAAGTTGTTAATAAAACGGTAATGCCTTTAGGCGACACGAAGAAACTTTCCATTGCCGTTTTGGTAGATGGAACCTATAAGAAAAATGAAAAAGGTGAGGAAATATATCAGCCGCGGGCAAAAAGTGAAATTGAATCGATTGAAGATCTGGTGCGCAAGTCGGCGGGATTCAATGCGCAGAGAGGCGATCAGGTGGTTGTGACAAATATGCCGTTTAGAAAAGCGGACGCTGAAGAAGTTGACAGCCCGACATTAAAAGAAAGAGTGGAAACATTCACGCCTATATTCAGTTACATTGCCATAGCGGGTGTAATAATATTCATTTTATTATTTATTATCCGCCCGCTGATTACTACTATCCTGAAATCGGCGCCTCAGCCTGTCAATCAAATGTCCGGAGCGCAGTTACCGCCTGGTCTGCCGGGTGACGCTCAAAATGAACAATATACACGGCAAATTGCCGCTGATACGCAGGCATCCGGAGGTCGTATGCTTACGGAAAGTGAAATGACCAAAGAAATGGCGCGGGCCGATTCCAAACAATTTGCCGATATATTAAGAAACTGGATCAAATAAATCCCTAACTAAATATCAAGGATAAAACAGATGACCGGCGAAGAGAAAGCGGCAATATTGTTGTTATCGTTAGATGAAGATTTGGCGGCGGATGTGATGAAAAATTTGCGGCCGTCAGAGATTCGCAGATTAGGCAAACAGATGAGCCGGATAACAAATATTTCCGCGGATCTGCTGAATAGCGTGGCCAGGGAATTCTGCACCATGGCCAAAGAGCAGGGCGGAATGATTTCAGTGCGGGACGGCACTCCGAAGAAACTTGTTGTTAAAGCATTAGGAGAGAAAGATGCACAGACTATTTTAGACGAAGTGGAAAATTCAGCCAATGATAATCCCATCATCGAAAAATTGCATGATATCGATCCTAAAGTGATGGCGGATTTCACCCGAACGGAACATCCTCAAACGATAGCATTGATACTGGTTCATCTGAAACCGGAAAAGGCGGCTCAAGTACTGGAATATTTTAATCCGGAAATTCAGTATGAAATATCCAAACGCATGGCTACACTGAAAAGCGTACCCAGAGAATTTATTGAAGAAATTGCTAAGACACTGGAAAAAGAATTGATTATGGGAGGAACATCTGATCAGCAGTTGGGCGGCGCCGAATTAATGGCCAATATTCTGAACAGGATGAATCGTTCCACGGAGAATGCCATTATGACGTCATTGGAAGATTCCGAGCCGGAATTGGCGTCTCAAATCCGTAATTTCATGTTTAGCTTCGACGACGTTTTGAGACTGGATGATAAATCACTCCAGGAGTTGATGAAAGATGTCAGTTCGGAAGATTTGGCGCGGGCACTAAAGATGGCAGACGAAGTTATGCGGGAAAAGATTTTCAAGAATATGTCCAAACGTGGTGCGGAAATGTTGCGGGAAGAGATTTCCCTTATGCCGCCGATCAGGATCTCCGAAGTGGAAGGCAGCCAGCGTAAAATTGTAGAAGTTACGAAAAAACTGGAAGCGGAAGGCAGAATAGTAATTCTGCGTGGTGATGAACAAGATGGATTCATATAAAGCGAGCGTCATTAAAGCTGACGAAGTAGTTAATTCCAGCAAGCCGTTATCATTATTCCGCAATTCATCTAATGGGAAAAATGATAATGTCAAACTGCCTGATAGCGCCGGTTCATCATCGGCATCAGAAGAAAACCGGCAGAAAAAACTTAAAGCTGAAATGGAGAAACATCTCAGCCGGGTCAGTGATGAAAGTTATCGGAAAGGATATTCCGAAGGTGTCGAATTTCAAAAAAAAGAAATGTCATCGGTGCTTGATGCGTTATCTGCCATAACCGGAATGATTCCCTTAATCAAAAAAGATATTATGGCAAAAACTGAAGAGCAGATAGTAAAGCTCGCTTTTGCAATTGCGGAAAAAGTAATAAATCATGAAGTGGCAACGAATAAAGAAGTTATCCTGGGAGTTCTTAAGGGCGTATCTAAAAATATCTCAGTAACGGAAGGAATAAAGATAAGACTTAATCCCCAGGATCTTCATTACATAATGGAGATAAAGAAAGATTTCTTACAATCGATCGAGGGCGTGAGAAACGCCGTTTTTGAAGAAGATGTATCCATCAAAAGGGGTGGCGCTGTTGTGGAGACTATGCTCGGTGAAGTTGATGCCAGGCTGGAAAGTCAATTGCAAGAGATAAGAGAGGCAATGTTAAAACTGTAATCCCATTTTTCAAATCAAGCACTAACTTTGTTGGCTTTAATCATGTACACAGAAACTATCGATTTAACCAAATATGAAAAACTCTTGAACCGGATTAATCCAATTCGGATTCATGGTAAAGTGAGTGAAATAGTAGGATTGATGGTCGAGGGCAACGGTCCCGCTGCATCGATAGGGGATGTATGCGGCATTATGCCGGTGAACGGCGACACTCCCCTGGAGGCGGAAGTTGTCGGCTTCAAAAACGGCCGGGTTCTTTTAATGCCCCTGCAAAGTATTCAGGGATTGGGGCCGGGCTGCAAAATACTTTCCCTGGGAAGAAAAGCTTCGATCGGTGTGGGCAACGGTCTTCTGGGAAGAGTGATAGATGGCCTGGGAAATCCCATTGATAATAAAGGACCGATTGATTTTACCGATGAATACCCGATTTATGCGGATCCCATTAATCCTCTGGATAGGGGCCGTATTGTTGAGCCGATGGATTTGGGTATCCGTGCGCTAAATGCGCTTTTCACCTGCGGCAAGGGGCAGAGAATGGGTATCTTTGCCGGATCGGGTGTAGGCAAAAGCGTCCTCATGGGAATGATTGCTCTGAATACAAAAGCTGACGTAAATGTTATCGGCTTAATCGGTGAGCGGGGCAGAGAGGTGCGCGAGTTTCTGGAAAAGAATTTGGGGGAAGAAGGCCTGAAACGATCGGTTGTTGTTGTGGCGGCATCCGATATGCATCCGCTGGTTCGCATGAGGGCTGCCTATGTTGCCACAACTGTTTCCGAATATTTCCGCGATCAGGGCAATGATGTTCTCCTGATGGTTGATTCATTGACCAGGTTTGCCATGGCGCAAAGAGAAATAGGATTGTCTGTAGGTGAACCACCCACAACAAAAGGTTATACGCCGTCAGTTTTCAGTTTATTGCCCAAACTACTGGAACGCTCGGGCATCGTGGAAGGGGTGGGTTCCATAACCGGGCTGTACACCGTTTTGGTGGAAGGCGATGATTTCAATGAGCCGATTTCCGATGCGGCGCGTTCCATACTTGACGGCCATATTTCACTTTCCCGTAGTCTTGCTCATAATAACCATTATCCGGCAATTGACGTTCTGCAAAGCATCAGCAGGGTCATGGTCGATATTGTTGATAAAGAACAGAAGAACAAAGCCGGCGAACTTCTAAACATTGTTGCCAGCTATAAAAAGGCGGAAGATTTGATTAATATCGGTGCTTATGTACAGGGGTCGAATCCCGGAATTGATCATGCCGTTAAGATGATTGATAACGTTAATGCTTTTTTACGGCAAAACATAGGAGAGAGAGTTGACTTTGCAACGGCGAAAACCCAGCTTTTGGAACTTATTAAAGAATAAAAGCTTATGTTCGTATTCAAACTCCAGGCTGTTTTGGATTACAGAAAAAACATCGAGGAAAAAATTCTCAATGAGTTTTCAGAAAAAAAGCGTGAACTTGAATTAGAGGAATTAAAATTGCAAAGCATAATCAAAGAATGGACCAATCTAATCGGTGAATTGAGAAAAATGCAAAATAAGGCTTTGCCTGTTGGCGATATAGCCCGCTATGTTGCTTATATTGATCAGGTTAAAGAAAATGAAAACAGGCAAAGAATGAAAATAATCCAGGTATCGGAGCAATTGGAAGTTAAGAGAATAGAATTAATCGATGCCGTAAGAAAATCAAAAATTATAGAAAAGTTAAAACAACGGCATATTAAAGAGTACGAAGATGCCGAAAGAGCATTGGAGCAAAAAAATTCCGATGAAATGGCCGTACTGAAATATGGCAGGAGATAAGAATGAAAAAATTATTAATTGGAGTTCAAATACTCGTACTGGTTTTAATCCTTACCAAGATTGCCTCCGTGGCCGGCCTTCTCAAAAAAACTGGTTTTATATCGGCAACATCATTGATTACAAAGCAGGCTTTGGCTCAGCCTCCGGTCAAATCAATGACATCGGGTACTATTCCGTCTTCATTGGGGCAATCGTCAAACGAAGCAGCAGCCAATAATCTGGCAACGGAGAGAGACCTGGCTACGGCGCTTGCAGCCAGGAAAAGCGACTTGGATAAACGTGAAAACAGCCTGCGCACCGAAGAACAACGTCTGCTTGCTTTAAAGAAAGAAATAACGGATAAAATTTCATTGCTGAAGAGCCAGGAAGAAAAATTAACGTCAGCCCTGGATGCCAGTAAAGCTGAAGATGTAAAAAGATATAAGGATATGGCCAAAGTTTATGAGTCGGCTCCTCCCGCTAAAGCCGGCAAGATGCTGGAGCAGCTGGATATAAAAACAGCAGCCGGTATTACAATGAACATGAAGAAAGATAAGGCCGGTGCTGTCTGGGGATACATTACGCCACAGAAGGCTGCGGCGATTACAAAAGAAATAACACATACCGGCGGTAGATAATTCCATTTCTAAATCAACGATGATATCGCGGCGGCTAGGAGGAGGCAACGAGACGTATTGTTCATACGTTGAGGAAGTCGACAACGACGCCAACAAAGATAGCGCTTGATTTAGAATTGGAATAACAGACCGAATATTAATCTGAATATATTATTGTAGAAGTATCAAAAGCCCTCCACACCCGAGGGCTTTTTTTTGCCTGTTGGAGAACATTATTTTCTTCATCAGCAGGGAAATATTTTCCTCTTTCTAGTTCTTAATAAGATTTTTAATTTGTAAGTATTTGAAATATCATAATAATAAACGAATGTTGTTGCTGGCATGCCTTTTGCTCAAGAGTCTATAAAAAGATTAAGGGGAAAATATGGAACAGGCAATACCAGCGGTATTTGGAGGCGGCGCGAAAAGCAAAGCATTTGATTCTGCCGGTCCGTATAAGATGTCCAGTGCTTCCAATGAGAAGATTAAAGTGACAGGCGGCGATTCGGATACGGATGAAGAAGATTCAAGCTCCGTCGTTCCATTTATCCATATCCTGAATCAGCAAATATCCCGGACAGACAAATCTGCCAACGATGAAAATTCTTCAACGATGCAAGGCGATGTGACTTCAAAGGAATTACGGCAGCCTCCGGCAGATTTGAACGGGTCCGCAGTTACGGCGAAGGCTGATCAGGCAGAAAGTTCTTTTGAAGCTCTGTTGAAAGATGTCGGTTTGAACAATGTAAATGGTGCAAAGACTGAACAGGCAAAGGTCGGCACCACAGACCTTCAACTGCCGCCGGCAAATACACCCGTTGAAGAAGACGTTACATTTGAAGGACTGGGAATGGATAAACAGTCTGTTTTGAAGACCGGGCGAAAGAATATACAGGCAGAGATGCAGGCGGCGGAGGTAATTTCCGGAGAAGATCGAGTTTCTGAAACTGCTGCCGACAAAATATCTGTAAATTTAACCGAGCTAAAGAGAGAAAACAAAACAACCCAAGATATTCTTTCTGCAGCATCAGGGAAAGAAGATTACGCTGCCGTCGATAGATCCCGTCCAACTGCACAGGAAATGAAGGAATCGCTGAACAGCAAAGATAATTCCGGACAGCAGTATTTGAAGTCGCTGACTGGGAAAGCGGAAAATAAATCTCAGACAGATGCAATGCAGGCAGGTATGGGAGACGCAGCCGGTAAAACCAGTGCAGAGCAAAAAGAGAAAATCGTTACCAGTGGAAAAGGAAATGAAGAAGTTTCTTTAACTGCGGTTAATGCATCCGGCGTAAATTCAGCAAGCACGGAAAAAGTTCATAATGTTTCACCTGATAAAATAATAGGCCAGGTAACGGGTGAAATTAAAGAAGCGGCGGCCAACGACGGCGGAAGGATGAAAATTGCCTTGAATCCGCCTGACCTGGGCAAGTTGGAGATGGATGTAATTGTCCGCAACGGTAAGGTAGAAGTTACCCTGGTAGCCGATAATAAAGATGTCCAGCAAATACTGAATGCCAATATCGACAGATTGAAGGACAACCTGCAAAATCAGGGACTGACAATTGATCGCTGTGATGTTTCGATGCAAAACAAGCAAGAAGAATATCAACAAAATCTGGGCAGGCAAGCCTTTTATCAGGATGACGGATCAGCGCAGGACGGCAATGACCGGCGGAGAAATTCCGATGAGGAGGCTAACGTCAGCGCAGGTAAGATCGTTTCCGAAAATCCGGGAAGAGTTTTAAAAACATCAACAGATGCCGAAAACATAAGTTTATTCGCCTGAAAAGATAATATGGGGGAGGAAAAAAATGGCTACAGTAAATAATGTATTGTCGGCTCTGACCGGTAGTACAACAAGCACTACAACTTCCAAAGCAAGCAGTGATAAGACTTTGGGGCAGGATGACTTTATGACAATGCTCCTTGCCGAATTGAAAAACCAGGATCCATTGAATCCCATGGAAGGTAAGGATTTTGCGGCGCAGCTGGCCCAATTCTCTTCATTGCAGCAATTGAGCAACTTAAATACGACAATGAGCAATATTCCTTCTTATCTACAGGCATTCAGCAATGCTCAAATGGCGGGCATGATTGGCAACGAAGCCACTGCTTCCGGAAATGCTGTTACGGTTAGTGGTTCTGAAACAAATATTTTCTTCAGCCTGCCTTCAGCCATTGCCGGAGGAACTCTTAAAATTTATAACTCGAACGGCAGCCAGGTTGGCAGTGCCGACCTGGGGAGCATGAAATCCGGAATCAACAGTATTTCCTGGAATACCAGTAAAGTCAATCCCGGTGACTATACCTATGAAATAAGCGCGGTTGATAAAAGCGGAAATCCGGTTTCTGCAACGAAACTGATTTCCGGTACGGTTACCGGCGTGACGTTTAAGAATGACACCGCATATTTGACAATCAATGGTCAGCAAGTGGCATTTTCTAATATAGTGTCAATAAACAAACCAAAAGACTAATATCCATCATATACAGGAGGAAAACAAAATGGGTAGCGCATTATGGACGGGAATATCAGGATTGAACGCCAGTTCCAAGGAACTGGATGTTATTGCCAATAATCTGGCCAACACTAATACGGTCGGCTTTAAAGCGGGCACAACTTACTTTGCTGACGTTTTAAGCCAGAGCATTTCAGGTGGAGCATCCGGAACAATGCAGGTTGGCCGCGGTGTTTCCGTGACGGAAATCCAAACACAGTTCAGCACCGGTTCTTTTGAGTCAACCGGTGTCGCCACCGATGTTGCCATCGATGGCGACGGTTTCTTTATAGTGAACGATGCGGATGACGCGTCATATTATACACGGGCAGGGGCATTCCGACTGAACAACGAAGGTTTGCTTGTGGACACCAATGGTTACATGGTGCAGGGAAAAGTAATTGTCAACGGTACACCTTCCGGTGCGCTGGACGATATTGCTTTAGCCGACGTTCAATCCGAACCGCAGGTAACTTCTACCTTTTCCATAGGGGCTAATTTAAATTCCGATACGGCAGCCGGCGGCCAGTATAACACCTCGCAGACAATATATGATTCGCTCGGTTCTGAACATACCCTGAATACAACGTTTACTAAAACGGGAGCTAGTACTAGTGGATACTGGGGTGTAGAGTGTTCGCTGGATTCATCTCCTGTAAATTCGATTACCGCTAATGGGTTTGTTTTTAATGCCGATGGTACCTGTACAGGTCTGTATACAGGAACTATGGGTGCCATTACAGAAAGTGCGGCTGGCGGTATGACCGGTGTTTTGAATAGACCAGGTATGGTCTATCAAACTACTACAGGCCAAATGTTATTGACATGTACTGATTACAGCGCAAATTCCTGGACGGTTACAACTCCAGCTGGATATACAAACGCTACAGCTACAGCGACTACAGCCGCAGGTGTAACTACTGTTAAAATCAGCCTTGATGGTACAGGTACTACGGATATTACATTGACTACTTCCGGTGGATGGGCTGACGGTGACACAGCCAGCTTTAATTTGACTAATACACCAATAGCTCTTACTGATATTACTGTTAATTATACTACGCCAGCGCTTAGCGGTGGTGCCACCATTGGCAATGGCGGCGCGATAGAATGGAATCTGGCGGGAGATGATCATTTGGATATTACCCAATATGCCAGCGCGTCAGTTGTCCGGTCACTGTCAGCCGACGGCTATTCTTCCGGCAGCCTGAAGAGTCTTTCGATTGATTCGAACGGAATAATCAGCGGTTTTTTTACCAACGGACAAACCACTGAGTTGGCACAACTTATGCTTGCTAAATTTACAAGTCCCTGGGGTCTCCAAAAAATGGGCGACAACTTGTTCGGCGAGACGATTTCCTCGGGTGAAGCTGTGATAAATTATGCCGGAGAGGGCGGTATTGGTTCCTTGACTTCTAATTCCCTGGAAATGTCCAATACTGATATCGCCACGGAATTTATTAAAATGATTACAGCTCAAAAAGCATATCAGGCCAACGCTAAAGTTGTTACAACTGAGAACGACATGATGCAGGTATTGATGAACATTAAACAGTAACAGATTAATTGATTTCAGCTACAGGCTGGAGACTAAAGATGCTTTCCACTCCTCCCTTCCATCTTTAGCTTCAGCCTTTTTCCTTCTACCTTCAGTCCTCCATCCTCAACCTTCATGCTCGAGCCTTAGGTTCATTCATGTCAATTATTTGACTTTTCGTCAAGAAAAAGAATTCACATCAATGAAAGTATTCGGATCTCTCTACCAACTATCATAAGCATACGTAATAGCGATCAAAAATAATTGCAGAGTGTCTTCTTGCATCTGGTATGCTCTTTGCTAGATAGCGGGTAAGAAAAGCAATATCATTTATGGAGAAACCAATGGCAGATGTGGATAGAAAAAATGATTATGACGAGGCGGAGGGTGAAAAACAGGTTCCGGTAAAGAAAAAAAGCTCTGCCTTAAAATGGGTTATCATTATAGTGGCGGCAGTGCTTGTCTTAGGTGGCGCCGGCGCCGGGGCTTATTTTTTTCTGTTTCATTCGAAGTCGTCCACTGCAGAGAAGAAAACTGCTGAACAGGCTAAACCTCTGGCAGCCGTGTTTTGGCCAATGGAGCCGTTTATTGTCAATCTCATCGATAATGAAGGCGAACGATATTTAAAAGTGGTTCTGCAGCTGGAATTATCCGATCAATCGTCAGTGGAAGAACTGAATCTTATAAAGCCCAAGGTTCGAGACAGTATTCTCGATTTACTGTCGTCCAAAACATACAAAGAGATGATGGACCCTATCGGAAAGCAGCGTTTGAGGGATGAAGTTGCCATGCGGACAAATGCTTATTTAACCAAAGGGAAAATATTGAAAGTCTATTTTACCGAGTTTGTTATCCAGTAAACAAGAAAAAAGCAGATGATAATTATTGGTGATGCTCCATGACTAATATCCTTTCTCAAGAAGAAGTCGATGCCCTGCTGCGAGGCATATCCGGCGGTGAAATAGAAACTCAGGTAGAGGAGTATCATGAACCCGGGGATGTAATTACTTATGACCTGACCAGTCAGGATAGAATTATCCGCGGCCGGATGCCGACTCTGGAAATGACCAATGAAAAATTTGCCCGTACTTTTCGGCAAACCCTTTCTTCAATCTTACGCAAAGTGATTTCCGTAACCGCAGTTTCCGCCGACATGATCAAATTTGGCGAATTTTTGAAAACATTGCCTGTTCCGACAAGCCTGCATTTATTTCGCATGGATCCCATGCGGGGCACTGCTATTTTTATTATGGAATCAAAGGTAATTTTTACTCTGGTAGATATAATATTCGGCGGTACGGGAACAGAGGCTTATAAAATTGAAGGCCGTGAATTTACGGCAATAGAAAATAATTTAATTAAAAAAATAGTTATGAGTGCACTGGAAGACTTGGAAAAGTGCTGGAAACCGTTGATTGATTTAAAAATAGCTTATCAGCGGGCGGAGATCAACCCGCAGTTTGCGCAAATCGTTCCTCCTACTGATGTTGTTGTTGTCATGAATTTTGAAGTCGAAGTGGAATATACGTCGGGTGTTATATCCATTTGCATTCCCTATTCCATGCTCGAGCCTGTGAAAGAAAAACTCGCTGCCGGTTTCCAGAGTGAACATCTGGAAGTGGACAAGGCCTGGGCAAACAGATTTAAATCCGGTCTCCTTAAGTCCTATGTAAATATTTTTGTCGAATTGGGGCGAGCCCAGGTATTGAGTAAGGACGTCGTTAATCTAAAGAAAGGTGATGTGATTCAACTCGAGCATTACGCTTCGGATCCACTTGATATTTATGTGGAGGGCATTAAAAAGTATTGCGGCTATCCTGGAAATTACAAGGGAAATCAGGCTGTACAGATTTCGGATATTGTGACGGGAAAAGAGGACGAATGATATGGAACAAAGTGAAATTGATGAATTGATGAAAGGTGTAGGTATATCGAAGGAGCCTGAAGCTGTAGACGATGACAATATCAGTTGGGATGACGTCCAGGATGAAATGGAGATGTCTAAAGCTCCTCCTCAACAAAAAACAGAGGTTACTAATGTCCATTTCGATGAGTTGAAGAACAAAAAGCCTGAAAGTAAAACTGCTTTTGATCTGGATTTTATTCTAGATATACCCCTTACCTTAACGTGTGAGTTGGGTAGAAGCAAAATGCTGATCAGTGAATTGCTGCAACTGGGACAGGGTTCCGTGCTCGAACTGACTAAACTGGCCGGAGAGCCCATGGATATTTATGTTAATCAAAGGTTGATTGCCCGCGGTGAAGTGGTTGTCGTCAATGAAAAATTCGGTGTGCGTTTAACGGACATTGTATCTCCGGCCGAGAGAGTCAATAAACTAGCGTGAGCGTGATTATCAATGGAAATTTCTCTTGTAGCTTCATTTTTGAAAATGATCTTTGCGCTGGCAGTCGTGCTGGGTTTACTTATCGGAGCCATGTATTTCGTCAGGATGTTTATGCAGCAGACAGGGCCTGCATCCGACAATCAGGCGCTGATTAAGGTAATATCATCCAAATATCTGGGGCCCAAAAACAGGATAATCTTAATCGAAGTATTGGAGCAGGTTCTGGTTGTCGGAATTTCCAATCAACAAATGACGACTTTGGCCCAAATTGATGATCCCCTGGCTGTCGCTAAAATAAAAACCGGCATCATTAATTCCCCGATAGTAGATTATCCGGGAAGTAAATTGGCCAAATATGTGTCCCAGTTCAGCCTTTCTGCGATTAAAAAAAATGGTAAGGACGGAAGATGAAAAAGGAAAAAATATCGCTGATTTTATTTTCATCTTTCTTCATGGTATTCGCAATCTTTAGTGCGGCCAGTGTTTATGCCGCTCCGCCTGTCGGCCTGCCTAATATCAGTTTGAGTATGAACGGAGGGACTACCGAGCCGGAAAAAATATCATCGCTCATTCAACTGGTAATTTTATTGACGATTCTTTCCATGGCGCCGGCTATTCTCCTGATGGCCACTTCTTTTACTCGGATTATAATCGTTTTATCACTTTTGAGGCATGCGTTGGGAACACAAACTATGCCCCCCAATCAGGTTGTGATCGGCTTGTCCTTATTTCTTACTTTTTTCATTATGGCGCCGGTTTTTAACCGGGTAAACGATGAAGCTCTGAAGCCTTATTATGAAGAACAGATTTCCGGTGAGCAGGCTTTCGAGAAGGGTTCGGCTCCGGTGAAAGCTTTTATGCTCAAACAGGTGAGGGAAAAAGATCTGGCACTTTTTGTCAAACTGGCAAACGACAAGCGGCCTGCAAAACCGGAAGATATTTCCTTGTCGACATTGATCCCGGCTTTTGCAATCAGTGAATTAAAGACAGCATTTCAAATTGGTTTTATGATCTATCTGCCTTTTTTGGTTTTGGATATGGTCGTGGCATCCGTCTTGTTGTCTATGGGTATGATGATGCTTCCACCGGTAATGGTTAGCTTACCCTTTAAATTGCTGTTGTTTGTCCTCGTTGACGGTTGGTATTTGATCGTCGGTTCATTGGTAAAGAGTTTCCATTAAATTCGGGAAGGTAAAAATGACTATAGATGCAATTGTAGGATTAATGGCAGAAACTATCAAGATTACACTTTTGGTGTCCGCCCCCATGCTCATAGTAGGCTTGATTGTAGGAGTTCTGATAAGCCTGTTTCAGGCGGTTACTCAAATTCAGGAAATGACTCTGGTGTTTGTTCCCAAAATTGTGGCGGTCCTGGTTACCCTGGTGGCCGCAATGCCCTGGATGATGAGCTTGATGATTACCTATACCCAAAATATATTTGCCAATATACCTGCATACATCAAGTGAACAACGGAAAATGAGTTTGCCTTTCTTGTCCGCCGAACATGCTGAAGCTTTTATCCTGGTTCTATTAAGAGTCGGCTCCATCGTTGCCACTATTCCGGTAATCAGTGAATCATCAATACCGATGCGGGTTAAAGCCGCTTTATCAATTCTTATTGCCTTAATTATATTTCCTGTTGTCCTGCCGAAAATGCCGCAGACGGTGCAGTATCAACCACTGATCTTAATGTATCTGATGGCCGGTGAGATTATGATCGGTCTTGTTATTGGTTTTGCGGCAAGGCTCTTTTTCGCCGGCATTCGAATGGCCGGTGACATAGCGGGGTTTCAAATGGGATTTTCCATTGCCAATGTTATTGATCCGACAAGCAGTGAGCAGGTATCCATTATTACGGAACTGCAATATCTGGTCGCCATACTAGTATTTTTAGCGGTCAATGCTCACCATATTTTCTTCACGGCGATCATCCAGAGTTATTCCATTCTTAGTCCATTAACATTTCACTTTTCCGGGGCATTAATGCAGACTATTTTGAACTTTTCGAAAGAAATGTTTGTCATAGCAATAAAACTTGCTGCTCCTGTCATAGCGGTAATGCTTTTTACCAACGTTGGTTTGGGGATAGTTGCCCGTACGGTGCCGCAAATCAACATCTTTATCGTCGGTATGCCTCTGCAGATAGCAATAGGGCTTATTTTTATAGGTTTAACCGCACCGATGTTTATTAAACTGACATCAGGGTATTTCCTCAATTTCGAGACGAAACTGGTAACACTTTTACGCTTGATGTGATGTAGCGGAATGTTGACGCTGATGTCATTAAATCGATAGGTGATGTATGGCGGAAAACGATCAGGAACGAACTGAAGAGGCGACATCGCGACGCCGTGAAGAAGCACGCGAAAAGGGTCAGGTTGCCCGTTCACAGGAATTAATATCAGTCGGGATTCTGGTAGCCTGCCTGATTTATTTTTATTTCGGCGCTTCCGGATTACTGAAGAATGTCATGGACATAATGGCCTGTGGATTTCGCACTTCCGGTCAGCTTGACCTTACGCAGGACAGTTTCATTTCTTTGTTCAGTGATTATGTATATAAAGGTTTTATAATCATTTTCCCCATTATGCTGACTGTTCTTGTTGCGGGGATCTTGGGGAATGTCCTGCAAATCGGAGTTATGTTTTCGAAGGAATCTCTGACCCCGAAACTGGAGAAGATTGATCCTATGAAAGGGTTCAAGAGACTCTTTTCCGTACGTTCGATTGTTGAACTTTTCAAGGGCATTTTCAAGATATGTATTGTGGGTATTGTGGCTTATATCGTCATCAAAGCGGAAGTATCTAATATGCTTCTCCCCCTGATGGAACAAAGCGTCTGGGGAATAATGACTTATCTGGGAAGAGTATGCTTTAAAATTATTCTTTGTACGACGATAGTCCTCGTCATTCTGGCTATTCTGGACTTCATTTATCAACGCTGGGAATATGAAAAAAGTTTGCGGATGACCAAACAGGAAATTAAAGATGAATACAGGAACACGGAAGGCGATCCCCTGATCAAATCCCGCATCCGCCGCCTGCAGCGTGAAGTTGCTCAAAAACGGATGATGTCCAAAGTGCCGAAAGCTGACGTCATTATCACCAATCCGACTCACCTGGCCGTTGCTGTTCAATATAATCCGGAAAATATGATGGCGCCCAAGGTTGTAGCTAAGGGGGCAAACATAATTGCTGAAAAAATTCGAGAGATTGCCAGAGAAAATGATGTCCCGATAGTCGAAGATAAACCGCTGGCACAAGTATTGTATAAAACAGTTGATATTGATCATTCGATACCGGAAGATCTTTATCGGGCAGTCGCAGAAGTTCTCGCGTTTGTTTATGAACAGAAAAAAATTAAGGTGTTTGGATAAAGGAATATGGCGACATCGGAAGTAGTTGACGGAAATACATTTTATGACGCAATGAAGTCAAGTTCGGCTATGATGGCAATGGGCGTTATTGCTATTCTGATGGTCATGATTATTCCTATTCCCCCCATTATGCTGGACATATTTCTTGCTTTCAGCATTACTTTTTCCATCATCATTTTGCTGATGTCCATGCATATATTAAAACCTCTCGAATTTTCCGTCTTTCCCTCGGTTTTATTGATGGTTACCCTGCTGCGGTTGTCGTTGAACGTGGCCTCCACACGTTTGATTCTGCTGCATGGTAATGAAGGAACTTCCGCCGCCGGTCAGGTTATTAAATCTTTCGGCACATTCGTCGTTGGCGGGAACTATGTTGTCGGATTAATCGTATTCATGGTGTTGGTTCTGATTAATTTTGTCGTTATCACTAAAGGCGCCACCCGTGTTGCGGAAGTGGCGGCGCGGTTTACCCTGGACGCCATGCCGGGAAAACAAATGAGCATTGATGCGGATTTAAACGCCGGCCTGATAACCGATAATGAAGCACGCCGACGCCGCGGTGAAATTGAGCAGGAGGCAAATTTCTATGGATCCATGGATGGCGCCAGTAAGTTTGTCCGCGGTGATGCGATTGCCGGCATTATTATCGTTTTTGTCAACATCATCGGCGGTCTGATTATTGGTGTGCTTCAAAAAGGAATGCCGGTTGCCGACGCCGCCAGAAATTATACACTTTTAACAATTGGTGACGGTTTGGTGACACAGGTGCCGGCATTAATTGTTTCCACTGCCGCCGGTATTCTGGTGACGCGGAGCGCAGCTTCGACGGAATTGGGTAATGAAGTAAAAACACAACTGTTCATGCAGCCGCGGGTTGTTGCCACGGCTTCGATAATGCTTTTTATCTTCGCCTTGATTCCCGGAATGCCCAAGGCATCCTTTTTTATAGTCTCGGCTGTTATTGCCTTATTAGCTTTCAGTATCGTCAAAGGCATTAATAAAGCCAGGGAACAGGAACAAATTGAACAGGAAGCTGCTCCTGCACCTGCCGAAGCGGTCGAAACCATCGCGCCGCTCGATGCCATGGGGTTGGAAGTGGGATACGGTTTGATTCCCCTGGTTGATTCAGGCCAGGGTGGAGAGTTGCTGCATCGCATCAAAGCGCTGCGCCGTCAGCTGGCTTCGGAGATGGGTTTTATCATTCCGGCAATACATATTCGTGACAACTTAAAACTCAGGCCGGATGAATATAATGTGTTACTTAAAGGCGTAGAAATAGCACGGGGAAATATAATGATGGGCCATCATTTGCTCATTTCGGCCGACGACCGTGATATGAAGATAAAAGGCATTCCGGCCAAAGAGCCTGCTTTCGGATTGCCGGCAATGTGGATTGCGGAACGGGATAAGGATTTAGCTCAATCCAAAGGACATGTTGTCGTTGATCCCGCTACAGTGATAACAACCCACATTACGGAACTAATCAAGACTTATGCCGATGAAATTATGGGGCGCAATGATGTACAGGCGCTTTTGGATAATCTGGAGGAGCAGTATCCCCGAATGGTAAAAGAGATTGTTCCCAAACAAGTTCCGGTGACGGTGGTGCACAGGGTTCTCCAGCGACTGTTGCGGGAACGCGTTTCGATCCGCGATTTAATGACAATTGTGGAAACGATCGGGGAATACTCACAGGTTACAAAAAATGCCGATATCCTAACAGGCTATGTAAGGCAGAGTTTGGCGCGCTCAATAACAAAGCAGTATGCGGATAAAGATGGAAGCATCACCGTGATGATCATGTCACCGGATGTTGAGGATAAGATTAATCGTTCCATCCAGCATACGGATTTTGAATCGTTTGTTTTGCCTGATCCCAATATCGTTAATAAACTGGTCACTAATCTGCAGCGGCTGGTAAATGCGTTCACGACCAGTGGCTTACAGCCGATAATTCTCTGTTCACCGAATACGAGAATTCATTTCCGCAAGATATTGGAAAAGTTTTATCCCGGCATGGTGATTCTGTCACACAATGAAATTACAAGAGAAGTAAATGTGAAATCTCTGGGGATGGTAGAATTATAATATGCAAGTCAAACGCTATGAAGTATCAAGTATAAGTGAGGCTATGGCTAAAATTAAAGAGGATTTGGGTACCGAAGCCATTATTCTTTCCACAAAGAAAATAAAGAATACCATGGGCGAGGTCGCCCTGGAAGTAATGGCGGCGCGTGATGAAAAAGTTATACCTCCAATAAAGCCGACTATTAATTCCGTACCGTCCGCAAGCAGCCGTTTAACGGAAAGCACAGAAGATATTTATCATTTTATTCGCGAAGAGATAGGTGAGCTGAAAGAAATCATTCGGGCGGGGCAGAAGGAAAAATCGGTAACAGAAGAACTGGAAGAGTTGAAAGAAACAATGGATAAATTCTTTGATCTTCTGGGTGCGCGCAAAAGAAGGTCAAATCCGGAAGTCAATCGCAAGGTTTATTATCAACTGCTTTCCTGCGGGTTCAGTCGGGCAACCGCCTGCAGTATTCTGGAAGAGATAGGAACTCAGGTATCTTCACAGGATCAATTGACTGAACAGGATGTTCTCCAAATTGTTGAACAGTATGTAATTAACTCCATACCGGTTGTCAATACAGCGAAGGAAGAGAAGCGAATTAAGGCTTATGTCGGTGCGACGGGTGTTGGTAAGACAACCACCCTGGCTAAGCTTGCCGCCCGTTATTCATTGATGCAAAAAAAGAGTGTAGGTTTGATTACACTTGATACTTTTCGCATTGCCGCCATTGAACAACTGAAAACCTATGCCAAGATCATGGGGATCAGAATGGAAGTGGCCTCGACGAGGGAGACCTTTCAGAAATCACTGCAATTATTGTCCGATAAGGATGTTATTTTGGTAGACACACCGGGCCGGAGCTGTGTCGACGACAGTTATTTGGGCCTTATGGACACCATGCTGCAAAACGGTAATATTGAAACCAGTCTGCTCATCAGCAGCACAGCCAGTGAAGATAATCAACTGGACATGGTTACGAAGTATTTACCTTTTAATTACGACAATCTGATAATCACAAAGACGGATGAATCAAGGCGATTCGGCATTCTTTATGATGTAATCAATAAAGCCCGAAAACCGGTAAGCTTTTTAACATGCGGGCAGAATGTTCCCCAGGATATTGAAGAAGTTACGCCTCATAAAATGGCCAATCTAATTATGAGAAGAGTTGTACATTAATAGGAAAAACATAGAGCCTATATAAGGCAGGCAATTAAGGAGTTATATGAAAGCGGATCAAGCAGAGGCTCTTCGAAAATTAAGAAAAAATGATAAAATCTCAATAGAAAGAGCCGACGGCCAGGGTGGAAAAAAAGAATGTTCTTCCCGGCAAGGGGTGCGTATGATATCCATTACCAGTGGAAAAGGTGGTGTCGGTAAAACCAATATAGCAGCCAACCTTGGTTATCTTCTCTCCCAAATGAATCAAAAGATAATGATACTGGATGCTGACGCCGGTTTAGCTAATATTGACGTAATTCTCGGCATTAATTCTCTCTACAATTTATCTCATGTTTTAAATGGTGAAAGAACGCTGACTGATACACTGGTGCAGGGACCGGGCGGCATTAAAATTTTGCCGTCGGCTTCGGGAATTCCTGAAATGACGGAGCTCTCCCGCGGCCAGAAACTTACCCTGATTGATGAGTTAAATTCTCTCAATAATTCTCTTGATTTTATATTAATTGATACCGGCGCCGGTATTTCGTCCAATGTCATGTATTTTAACATGGCGGCGCGAGAGATAATCGTTATTACTTCTCCGGAACCAACTGCTTTAACGGATGCCTATGCTTTAATCAAAGTGCTTTATCAGCGTCACGCCAAAAGACGTTTTCGCCTGATTGTCAATATGGTCCGCAATCCGACGGAGGCTAAAGAAGTTTATGACAGATTAAGCAGTGCAACGGATCAGTTCCTTAATTTAACTATTGAATATTTGGGTTATGTATTGTTAGATGAGAAAGTAAAGCAGGCTGTCTTGCAGCAAAAGGCGGTGGTCGAAATTTATCCTAATTGTTCAGCTGCCAAATGTCTGACCAGAATTGCCGAAGAGATTTGCTGTGAGGAAATATTACCGGATGATGAAGGCGGTACAATAAAATTATTTTGGGAAAATATCATTGAAAAGAATTGTGGATAAGAAAAAACGTGAAGAATTGATAATGCGGTACGCGCCGCTTGTAAAAAATATTGTCGGGCGGCTGGCTGCAAAATTACCGATTGATTTGGCGGATAAGGAAGATTTAGTCAATGTCGGTATCATGGGTCTAATGTCCGCACTGGATAAATATGATAAAACAAGAAATGTTCAATTCGAAACGTATGCAAGTTTTCGAATCAGAGGAGCTGTCCTTGATGAGCTGAGGGCTAAAGATTGGGTTCCCCGTGCGACAAGAAGCAAAGATAATAAACTGGAAAATGCAATGGAGGCGTTGGAAAAGAAATTAGGACGAGCGCCGACTGAAGAGGAAATTGCGCAGCACCTGAATATTCCGCTGGAAGAGTATTTTAAATTATTGGATGAAGCCAGGTGTATTTCTCTGATTTCCACGGAAGATTTGCCGCCGGATTATCTGGAGCGCTTTAGCCGCGAGGATGTCATGGAAGAGGTTAGCGCGGGAAGCCCGCTTAACTTACTTGTGAATATGGAGATAAAAGACAAGCTGAAGAGTGCAATTGATAAGCTGCCGGAAAAGGAGAAACTCGTTCTGTCGCTGTACTATTTTGAAGAATTAACTATGAAAGAAACCGGCCGGGTTATGGATTTAACCGAATCAAGGGTTTGTCAGCTTCATGCGCAGGCGGTTTCCAGATTAAGAAGTATGGTCAAATTTTACCAATAATAATTTATGAATCACATATGGTAGAAAAAGCAAAATTAGATCTCCTGGAAAATCCGGCTGAAATAGAAATAACGGATATAATGATTTCGACTGATGACCAGCCGGATCTGCCTCTTCCTGTTGCGCCGGAAAAATGGGCATTCAACAAGATGATTTTAATTGCGGCGCCGGCGGTAGTCATTGTTTGCGTTATTACCGGAGCGCTGTTGTTTTACTTCACCCGCACAAATAATACCGCAGCCGGAATACATCGAGGTAGAATGGCAGGTGCCAGGGCAGGCGCTCCGGCAGTGGTGATTGATAAGAAGAATTCTGTGGAAGTTGGTGCAGTCAACACACCGGCAGTAGTTGAGAAGGCGAGAGTAGCCAATGCCCATTTTAAAGATTTTATCATTGACCTGAAAGATAAAGCAGGCAACAGCAGAATCCTGATGTGTGATGTTGTTTTTGATTTAAGTGAAAGCGGGATAAATGTGGAGCTGGAAAGCAGAGAGGATATCAGGAGCCTGATTTACCAGACTTTAACGGGAAGAAATGCGATAGTTTTAAGATCGCTCGAAGAACGTAAACGGTTAAAGAAAGAATTGTTGCAGGAAGCAAGCAAGGTTCTGGGGGAAGGCATTGTTAAAAACATATACTTTACCAACTATGTCATAATGTAAAATTTCCCTGTCCAGGAAATATTTCATCTTTGTGGTTCTGGTCTTGTGGGGCGAAAGGTTGATTTAATGTGCAAAGCGGATGTGTCTATGAATAAAAAAGAAATTTACGGGGCATTGGAAAAAGATTTTGCAGAAACTTTTATTGAAGAACTGATACCCGGTATTCTACATAATTTTGCCAATCCTTTAAACGGTATCATGGGTAGGTCCAAATTACTGCAAAGACGCATTGAGGACAGTGTGAAAAAAATAGAATCAATGTATCCGGATACCGCAACTGGAATGGCGGACGAACTGCAGCGCATCAGGACGGATATTCGGGCAGTCAGCCAGGAATCGGAATCTTTCTTTGATATGTATAAAGATGTGGCGGGTAAGTTTTATGCGCTGGCAGCCAAAAATGAAGATCGAATAAATATTTCTCAATTGCTGGCGGCGGAGATGCGGTTCTTCAATTTTTATTTGGATTTTAAACATGAGATAAAAAAAGATATTCAATGGGATACGGAAATGCCTGATTTCAAGGGCAACACGGCGGATTTATCATTGGCATTTTGGAGAATTATTCGTTTTGCCATGACCAGAGCTTTGGCCAGTTCGCTGAAAGAATTTTATATTAAGACGAATCACGACGATAAATATGCGAGTGTGTTTATTAAAAGCTCCGGTGAGGCTTTACCCGGTGTCGATCTGAAAACACTAATGGAAAAATTGAACTCTGCTTCCCTGGATATACCCGATGATTTAGAAAGAGGATTTTTGCTGGCGCTGCTTCTCTTTGATAAATATCAGGCCAAAATTAAAATTTTCAGTAAAGAAAAATTTAACAACATTTCTATAGACTTTCCCTATAGAAGGGAAAAAAATGCGGAAAAGTAAATTTAAGAAATTCTGATATCCTGACGATGTGCATGTTTAATATTCCTGTTGCATGATAAATAGGAATAGGAGGTGGTAATTCATGGTCAGGGCAATAGATGCACAACAAATAATCTTACAGTCAGGGATTGTGGAAAAGGTTCAGCAGGTACAACAACAGAATCCTGATATTCAGCAACGGAATATTGCCTTAAATTTATCCGAGCATGATCGTATTTTAAAAGCAAAAGTAAAACAATCGGAAGAATCGGAAAAAGCCGAAATAAAGGAAAAAGAAGAACACGAAAGCGGCAGGAAAAGCAAAGATCAACACTCGAAAGAAACCATTACTGTAAGTGAAGAAGGTGAATTCGAAGGCGAAGGCGAACACATCAATATCAAGGTTTAAAAATGAACTTTCTAAAACCAGAAGTTATGCAAATTGTCCTCGACCTCGTCTTGTTTGCAGCCGTTATAATATTGCTTTGGCGCGTCAATAAAAATATTAAAAATCCTCCCCTTGAGCCTCTCCGCAAGATGACTGCCGAATTGCAGACTTTGATTGATGAATCTCAGGCTAATACTAATAAATTTCTGCAAGCCATGGAACAAAGCAGACTAGCATTGAAGGAAATTGCTTTAGAACTGGATTTGAAGGAAAAAAGAGTAAAAACACTTTTAGAAAAATCACAGCAGAAGATAGAAAATACAGATGGAAAAATTGTCAATAAAGCTTCTGATTTTTCCCGGAGTAAATATTCTGAAGTAATTAATATGATTAATAACGGGTCTACGGAGGAGGAAACAGCGCGAGCTACCGGCTTTACCCAGGCAGAAATTGGGTTGATTGTTGATCTTTCGCGCATTAAAAATGAGAATGCCTGATGTCTTCCGTGCCAACAATATCTTTACTGAACAATATAATCAAAAGCGGCGTCGAAAGATCTCTCTCCAATTTACCTCTACAAGGCATTGTCCTGGGAGAAACCATCGAGGCGACTGTTCTGGAAAAATCAGCAGGCAACAAATATACAGTAGCATTGAAGAATTCGTATATCCCGGCAACCAGCAATATCCCTTTAAATATCGGTGAAAAACTCGTAGTAAAAGTCAACAGCTTGCAGCCGCAGATCATTTTAAATATTATAAATAACAAAAGCCAAAACGGTGATGCCAAAATTAACGGAAATTTGTTGCAGTGGCGGGCTAATCCGGAAGCTTTATTACAGGTGATTAATAAAGTTGCCGGCTTTGCAAAAAATTTAGATAAATTAGACCTGCCGCACGCCTTTTCCAAGAGTGATGTCGAGAAATTAGTAAAACTTTTTGACAGTATAATCCTTTCGCCGCGGACAAAAAATAATCCGCTTTTTCTCAAAGATTTTATTTCCAGGGTAGGCCTTTTGCTGGAGAGTTCATTGAAACAGTCTCTAAGTAGTTACTCTCATAGAGGAACTGAAAAAACAATGGAGGATAATTTAAAGGCACTGTTATTAAAATTATCATCATCGGTGAACAATATTCTTCGGGAAAACCCCCAACTGGATATGGAAATTACAGCAAAACTTGCCAATATAACGGCATTTACTGATGAAGCCCTTAAAACCATCGAAGTAAGCCAGGTAATAAATTCAGTTTTTCAGGACAGTGAAAACGGAATAGTATTGCAGGTTCCAGTGGCTTTGGCCGACGGCTTTCGTTTGGCTGACATTTTTATTACCCTGGATGAGAAGGATGAACGCGAGAAAAAGAAATTATCATCCTGCTCTGTTAACGTATTTTTAGATTTGGATATTTTGGGAAGAATTACGGTCAATGCCAATTTCCGTGAAGGAGGTCTCAACTGTATAATCAAGTGCGAAAGAGAAGAGATCATGGATCTGATCAAAAATAATATTAATGAGTTGAAGACATCACTCGCCCAGACAGGTTATCGGATCGGTTATATAGATTGCGTACAGGAAGATGGATTAATGGATGAACGGGAAGAATTTTTAGCCAGGCAATCTTTTTTTGCCGATCAGCTGGTTAATTATTTTGCATAGGAAACATATGAAGGAGAAAAACGAAAAAGAAAAGGAACGCATCCTGGCTGCCGCCATAAAATACGATAGTGCCACTGATGGCGCACCGAAAGTTACGGCAAGCGGCCGTGGTCTGATTGCTGAAAAAATAATCGCACTTGCACAGGAAAACGGTATTCCCGTTAAGAATGATCCCGATTTGGTTCAAATACTAAGCAAATTAAAAGTTGGGGCTGAAATTCCTGAGGAATTGTACCGGGCCGTTGCAGAAATTCTTGCCTTTGTTTATTCGCTCAATGAAAACCAGAGATCACAAAATCTTTCCGAATGACAACGATCAACATCTCTTTTGTGAAAGGAAAAAATTTCCTTTCAGTCAATTATTTCCCACAATTTCCTTTCAAGAAAACATGGATGAGTTCAAACTATAATTATCAGCTCTCTGTTTGTGTTCTGGAAACAGAAGCGTAAGTACTAAATAACTATGTTAATATTAAATAAAGAAGGTGTTTGGGGACTGCTTTCGCTTGCATTCCGCACCCTGAATATTAATCGTCATCTTCTGGCATGTCCATTGCACTATCATAACGCAAAACAGGAAGAGGTAAAACATGGGTTATAATATAAATGAAGTAGCTGTTGCCGGTGCAAGAAAACTGACTCAGTTGGATTTCATAGCCAATAATCTTGCCAATGCCTCCACAACCGGCTTTAAGTCGGAGCATCTCTACTATTCCATGAAAGGAAGAGAAGCCCAGGAAGGTGCTCGCTCCGATTTGGGAATGACCTCGACAGGTATTGATTTTGCACAGGGAACTCTACTTTCTACCGGTAATCCACTGGATGTGGCAATTGAAGGCGATGGCTTTTTTGCCGTCGAGCAAAGTAACGCCACTACTTATACCCGCAACGGCGGTTTTGTTACAAATAGTAATAAAGAATTAGTTACTAAGGATGGGGCCAAAGTTCTGGGAGATTCAGGACCGCTGATTATTGACGGGAGTGCGATAAATATTGATTCTGAAGGCGCTATCTGGGTTGATGGAACTATGGCGGGGAAATTAAGGATAGTTTCCTTTGCCAGACCGGATCAGTTAACCCGTGGCGCTGATGGCCGTTATATCGATGACGGCAGTGCAGAACAGACAAAAAGTGACACTAGCCGGGTATCGGGAGGCTATCTGGAATCATCGAACGTCAATGCCATGAAAGAAATGGTGGACATGATAGATGTGAATCGTTCTTTTGAAGCGTATCAGAAAATAATTCAAACCATGAGTGAAATGGATAAGATATCAACCAATAGATTAGGTAAGTTGGCTTAGGGAGGGAAATATGATCAGGGCCATGTATACATCGGCAACAGGAATGGCTGCCCAGCAGCTGGAACAGGATGTTGTCGCCAACAATCTGGCTAACGTGAACACGGTGGGCTTTAAGAAGTCAAGAGCTGATTTTATGGATCTTATGTATCAAGTGACCACTAAATCAGGATCTCAAACAACGCAAGGAACACAGCTGCCGGTCGGTATCGAAGTTGGTATGGGCGTCAAGCCGATGTCTACGCAAAAAATATTTACGCAGGGCGACTATCAGCAAACCGGCAATAAATTTGATTTTGCTATTGAAAATGACGGTTTTTTTCAATTTGATAATAATGGTACAACAGTGTACAGCCGCGCAGGCAGCCTCAAAATGAATTCATCAGGTGTATTAGTCAATTCAGAAGGTCTGCAGCTTGTTCCCACCATAACCATTCCTACCGGAACAGTATCTTTTACTGTTGACTCGGGCGGCACCTGGAGTGCTTTGGATCAGTCCGGAGTTGCATTAGCCACAGGCCGAATAGAATTAGCAACCTTTATTAATCCGGCGGGACTATCCAGCATCGGCAGAAACCTTTATACCAAGACTGAATCTTCCGGTGAGCCCACCGTAGGTAATCCGGGTGAAAATGGTATCGGAACAATTTCCCAGAATTTTCTGGAAATGTCCAATGTCAATGTGGTGGACGAAATGGTCCGGATGATTGTTGGTCAAAGGGCTTATGAAATTAATTCGAAGTCAATTCAAACGGCGGACAGCATGCTGTCAATAATAAATAATCTGAAGAGGTAAAAAAATATTGAAGCAAGTTACCGGTAAATTAACATTTTTCTTTCTAATTGCCGGGTCGCTCATTTTTTGGGGGGCGGCAAATACATTGGCAATGGAGAAGGTCATAAATCAGGAAACGCTGAACAAAGCCGTCGGTTTGCATATTGAAAAAAATATGCCCTGGGCAAAAGGTTCGATGCGGTTTGAGATCCTATCCTCGCTGACGGAAATTGTTATGCCCGCAAGGAAGATTACCTGGAAAGTGGATAGTAGAGGAGATGAGGATTACCTGGGGGATACGAATTTTGTTTTGAAGTTTTATAGCAACGGCGTTCGCTTCAGAGAAGAATCAGTGAGAGTGAGAATTGAAGTGCTCCGTGAATTTGTTGTCAGTGTTAAAAATATGGGATGCAATCATGTCATCGGTGCGGATGATATTTCCTCGCAGAAAAAATGGGTGCGTTCAATTCCCATGAATTCAATTTCTGATAAAAGTGATGTGGTGGGCAAATTACTGTGTGTCAGTGTTCGTCCGAATAGTGAAATCACCCGCAATATGCTTAAAGAAGTGAGTGCCGTCAGAAGAGGCAAGATTGTGCAAGTTGTTTTAGACACCGGCGCAATTAACGTAATAACAACGGGTTTGGCGGAAGAGGATGGTGTTAAGGGGGCTTTTGTCAGAGTGCGCAATATTTCGTCCAATAAAATCATCTATGCCCGGGTTGTCGGAGAAGCAATGGTTAAAGTCGATTTTTAGCCGGAGATGAGGTATTTTTTATGTTTAAACTAACAAAAAGTTATTTACAATTGAGCATCCTAGCCGTCATTTTCACGCTTGCCGGATGTATGGCGCAAAAAACGGAAAATGTGCGTCCGGACAATGTTGTTGTGCCTCAAATAGAGAAGCCACGACCGGCCTCAGGTTCCATCTGGTCGGGGGAAAACACTAATAATCTTATCTGTTCAGACAAAAAAGCGCGTTATGTCAATGATATTGTTACTATTATAGTATCTGAAACTGCTACAGGCGGTAACAAAGCTTCAACAAATACCAGCAGAGACACCAACACATCAGCGGCTATAACGGCGCTTCTCGGTATTGATAATTCCATTCTTGCCAGCAATGCCAATATGGGGGGTGAAATCAGCATAGGGGGGACATCCGCTAATTCTCTTAAAGGAGCAGGCGATACCAGCCGAAGCTCTAAATTATCAGCAAGCATCAGCGCCCGCGTTTTAAAGGTTTATGACAATGGGAATTTATTAATAGAAGGTAAGAGACAGTTGACGGTTAATGCTGAAGATCAGTACCTTATTATTACCGGTATTGTCCGGCTGGAAGATATAACCGCCAGCAACACGGTAGCATCACAATACATTGCCGATGCGCGGATACTTTATACAGGCGACGGTGTAATCAACGATAAAATGAGACCGGGATGGCTGACAAGAGTTGTGGACTGGGTATGGCCGTTTTAAAAATCAATATGATGTTTGATGTTGAGGGGTTGAGCAAAACAGCAGGAGCAGGGAAATAATGAAAAAAGAAAAAACCATGATCTGTTTTATCATGCTTGCAGCAATGCTGATATTAACAAGCACTGCCTTTGCCGCCAGGATTAAAGATATCGCAGCAATCGGTGGAGTTAGGGATAATCAACTTATCGGTTACGGGATCGTTGTCGGTCTGGCCGGAACCGGAGATGATCTGACCAAGAATCTTTTTACCACGGAATCGCTGGTAAACATGATGAGCCGGCAAGGACTTTATATGAAAGATAAATATTCGACCATGAAAGCGGATAACGTAGCCGCTGTCATGGTCACCGCAGCCCTGCCTCCTTTTGCCAAAATTGGAACGAAAATAGATGTTGTTGTTTCTTCTTTAGGGTCGGCGAAAAGTCTTTCCGGCGGCACGCTTCTTTTGACTCCGCTACGTGGTGTTGACGGTGAAGTATATGCCGTGGCGCAGGGACCGGTGACTTTGGGAGGATTTTCCGCGCGTGGCGCAGGCGGCGGTGTTGCTAAAAATCACACTACGGCAGGGAATATTTCTAATGGAGCCTTTGTCGAAAAGGAACTTAAATATGATTTTGATCAAAAAAGGACACTGGTTATTAATTTACAACATCCCGATTTTACGACTGCTTCCAGAATGGCTGTAACGATTAATAAAATGGTGCCTTTTGCAGAAGCCAGGCAAATTGATTCTTTTTCTGTGGCTGTGAGAGCAAGAGAAACATTTGCAGGTTCTCTGTCTGAGCTTGTTTATTTTATCGAATCGCTCGAAGTGCCGGTAGATGCCACCGCTGTTGTTATGCTCAATGAGAAAACGGGCACTGTAGTTATGGGTGATAATGTACGCATATCAACCGTGGCCATCGCTCATGGAAATTTAAGCATTCAAATTAAAGAAGATGCCAAAGTGTCGCAGCCTCTGCCCTTTGCTCCTGCGGCCCCGGCAGGCGGTACAGCTCCCGAGCGAGGTCCGGGAGGGACAGCTATCGCTCCCGGTGGACAGACGGTTGTTATTCCGCAAACTACTATAACCGCTACGGAGGATAAAAAGTATCTGATGACGGTTCCTCAGGGAGTGACAATTTACGATGTAGTCAGGGCGCTTAATGCTCTGGGTGTTTCTCCGCGCGATTTAATTACAATTTTGCAGTCGATCAAAGCCGCCGGCGCCCTCCAGGCAGATTTACGTATCATTTAGACTACTTGGTGACTATTATGGATACAATAAATTTAAATACATCAAATATAACGGGTGATATAAAAAATACGGAAATTACATCTAACAACAGGAGGGCGGAACTGCAAAAAATTAAGAAAGCATGTCAGGATTTTGAGTCAATTTTTACTTATTATCTTCTGAAGACAATGCGCCAGACTGTACCGAAAAATTCCGGTTTTGGCAGTTTATCGGGGAAAGACACTTATAATATGATTATAGATCAAAAAGTTACCGAAGACTTGTCCAGAAGGGGTAATGGATTGGGCTTGCAAAAAGTGCTTTTTGAACAATTGACAAAAAACATTCCAAAGGAGGTTCCACAGGAAAAAATTAAATAAGGTTAAAGTTATTTATTGATTTTGCCGATAGGTGGGGTAATAAGTAAGAAAAAACTAATGGAGTAATTTTATGAAAATTTCTGACGTTAAAGATATAAGTTCGCAGATGATTCAACAGTATCAGAGAAACGACAATAATATCGTCAATCCTGATAAACAGGTTGCTCATGCGACAATAAAGACGGAAGAAAAAGTAGATCTCTCCACCCAGGCAAAAGATATCCAGCTAGCAAAAAATGTATTGAATCAAGTACCTGACATACGTGAAGAAAAAATACAAGAAATAAAGAAACAGGTAGATAATGGTGAATACAACGTTAGTGGAGAAAAGATTGCCGAGAAAATGGTGGGAGAATCAATAGTTGATCTTTTTGCCTGAAAAAGCAAAAAAATCTTATTAGTAAGCAGTCCACATCTTTCATTCTTCACATCGGATAAATCCGCAAAAGTCTTTTCTCAAACCCGCTTTAGGGCGGGTTCATCAGCGTTAGCCTTGTTATATTACATAATATGAGGATATTAATATGTTAGAGCAGAGTATGAGTTTAATGAACTCTCGAGAAGATAACTCCTGCGAAAATATTTTTGCTTCTCTGATTGAGATATTGAGAAAAGAATTAGTTGTTTATCAGGAATTGAAAAGTTCAATTGTTGACGAAAAAATAATGTTAAAAAAACCGACACTTGATGAACTTAACAATAACAATGCCCGCAAGGAAAATATAATTCTCAAAGCGCGGATGCTGGCGGAAGCAAGGACCAACATCTTAAAGAAAATTGCCCGAAATTTCGATATAAATGCAAATAACGTCATACTCAGTCACTTAATCGGTTACGCCGACAATCAACAAAGGGCGGAGATTGAGGAAGTCAGGAATGCTCTGGTATTAATATCGGGGGAAATATCCGGTTTAAATGAAACCAATAAGAATCTGCTGACTGTCTCTATGAACAACGTTAAAAGCTCGCTGGATTTCATAAATTCCATTGCATCTTCAGGTTCGGTTTATTTGCAGTGCGGAAAAGTTAAGGCATTGAATAAAAACGGCATATACTTACACAGGGAAGGATAAGTCATGTCTCTCGGCAGCGTTTTAAATACGGCAAAACAGGCAATTCTTAGTAATTTAACGGCGATAAATGTTACCGGATCTAATATCGCCAATGTCAATACACCCGGATATACCAGGCTTAATCCTGTATTTAATGCTGTCGGGACAAACAGTACTTCCTCGTCAGGTCGAGAGCAAGTTGGTGTAGAAATTTCTGAAATAAAGAGAGTTTATGATAAATATCTGGAAACCCAAATAGTTACGCAAAATTCGGCTGTAGGCAGCGCTACGGCGCGTAATGATTTATTAACACAAATTGAAGGTGTGCTGAATGAAAGCACCGGAAGCGGTGTAAGTGATGCCTTAAGCAAGTTCTGGAGCGCCTGGGACGACCTTTCAGCCAACCCGTCGGGAGAATCTGAAAGAAGCATCCTTGTATCGGCTGCCCAGAATCTCAGTTATGTTTTTAATCAAAGAGCGGAAGAACTGTATACTTTACAGTATAATACTGATGAAACTATAGCCGGCGATGTTGAAAAATTAAACGGCTATTTGAATGACATGTCTGCACTGAATACAGAAATTGTCAGAATAGAAAGCTCCGGTGGTTCGGCCTCGGCGCTAAGAGACTCTCGATCGATTCTGCTTAGCAACATCAGTTCAATAATTGATATTAATTATGTTGAGCAAGACGATGGTGCCTTGTACGTTTATTTACCAGAAAATGGTAAAACTCTCGTTGAAGGAAGTAAAAACTGGCAATTAACGGTACAGCCGAATTCTTCCAATTCCAATTTGAATGATATAGTTTTTACAGATGATACTGCCAATCCTTTGAATAACTATATTCAAGGTGGCGAGTTGGGTGGATTATTAGATATTAGAGACGTCACTCTGCCGGCTTACATTGATAAATTAAACCAGACTGCATCCAGCATTGTTAACAAAGTGAATGCACAACACATGGCCGGTTACGATCAGGACGGCAATATCGGTGGCCTGTTTTTTGATAAAACCACTGAAGCAAAGGATATGGCAGTAAACGCGGCGATAGTTGCAGATTCAAGAATGATTGCCGCTTCTTCAACTCTCAATGCCGATGGTGATAATGCCACCGCCATGACCGCTATTAAAGATGATAAGATGTATGCCTCCCTGGGGACAATTTCCTTCACTGGCGGTAGTTCTGCTGTCGGTCAAATCAATAATATCGGGCAGGCCTATAAAGATACGCTCCAGACTTTGATCGGTTCTATTGCGAATACAGCAGGCGGTGCATCTCCCATTAAAGCAACGGATGCTTGGAGCACCATTACAAGTGCTACTGTGTCAGTCAACGATTCTTTTACAATAACTGGTAAAAAACATGACGGTACGGAAATTTCCGGTAGCTTTACCATTAACAATACTGCGGACACTGTTCAGGACTTGCTCGATTACATTAATACCCTCTACGGTGCTTCTGTTGCATCAATTGATTCTGAGGGAAAACTTAAAATTCAGGACACAATAGCAGGCGATAGCAGTTTCTCTTTCAATATAACAAAAAGTAGTAGTAATTCAGGAACATTGGATTTTGGCACAATTTCTTCCACTGGAGGCATTCTATTAACTTTAGGTGCAACTGGTTGGACGGTAACAGACAATGGTGGATACAGTGAAATGCCAAAAGGATCTTCTGTATTATCTGCTGACGCTAAAACTATTACCATCGATCTGAATGGTGATAAAACCGCAGACATAACTTTAAATTTGTCTGGAACTTGGAACAGTGGTGATACAATTTCTTTTTCACTATCCAAACAAGACAGCACAACAACTATCGGCGGTTATTACAGCGCATTTATGGCGAGAGTGGGCCAGAATACAGCAAATTCTACTTTGACCCTGGAGCGCGAACAAACGATTGCTACTCAAAACAGCGCCCAAAGAGAAGAACTTTCCGGTGTTTCTCTGGATGAAGAAATGTTGAACCTGATCAAATATCAAATGGCATACAATGCCGCGGGCCGGGTAACCGGTATTGTTTCAGAACTGATGGATACTTTGATTGCACTGGGTAAATAAGACTGTGTCGTAATGAAAGATGTTGCTTGCATTATCCGCATGATGTCCCGCTGGCGGGGGTGCAGGGGGTGGATATTTTCGATCCACCTCCGTCACTGCGTGATACCTCCGCCAGCGGAGGACATTATAAAGGTAATATTGCAATTGTGACGCAGTCTCTAAATTAGGAAAGGGGATTTCGTTTATTATGATTGGCAGGGTTACGGAAAGTATGAAATACGGTATCCTTACCGGTAGTATATCTAATGTTCAGGTAAAATCCGCCAACCTGATGGAGAAGATGTCGACACAAAAAAATATTAACAGGCCGTCGGATGACCCCGTTGGCGCTGGCAAAATATTAAATTACTCTTCAACAATAACCTCTATAGAGCAATATCAAAACAATATTACTAATGCCGAAACGTGGCTATCCGTAACAGATACGGCTCTGTCCAGTGTTAGAGATCTTGTTTCAAAGGCACAGACTGTTGCTGCTGCCCAATACGGCGCCGATGGTTCGGACGAGACAATGGATTCTTCGGCGGATTTTGTTTCCGGGTTGATTGACAGCGCCCTAGCGCTAATGAATACCAAGCAGGGCGACAGTTACATATTCGGCGGATCGAGGACAGATGTTCCACCGTTTACCTTAACCCCCACAGCCACCACGATTGGCGCTGTTACCGGAGTGTCAGCAGCGGGAACTGCCGTCATCAAGTCCGGTAGTCTTTATACCGGATCAGAGAACAAAACATATGCGGTAAAAATTGTTGACAGCGGAATTTTGGGAACCGATCCCGTTACGTGCAAAGTTTCAAGCGATGGAGGAAAAACATGGTCTGATACTCAAAACATACCTTCATCCGGAGAATTAGATTTAGGTGACGGAATAACGATGACTCTTTCCGGAAATTTTGCCACAAATGATTTATTTACGGTCAATGCTTCTGTTGATCCTGCTATCGGCGCCGCCTCCGCGGCAACAGCAAATACATTTAACGGCACGGTTACTTCCGGCGGAACTTATACGGGAACGGAAAACAAGACATATGTTCTGAAAATTATCAGTGGAACACTGACAACGAATGCCTCATACCAAGTGTCGTCCGATGGAGGAAAAACATGGAAAGCAATAGTTCCTGCTACTGACCTTTCTGGAGGGGTAACGCTTGATGATGGTGTAACAATGAAATTTAGTGCAGGCCCTGTGGCTGCCGGTGATTTGTTTACTGTTAACGCATATGCCGCCGGTTACTACCGGGGCGATGATAATGATCTTAATGTTCAAATTGGCAAGAACAATAATTTCATCTATAACATTACCGGTTCCGATGCTTTTACTGCTGCCAATGGACCTACTGCCACGGCTACGATTGATTTAAGTACTTTTTTGACAGTTGAAGATACGATCACCCTGACACGAGGAAACTCTACCGGAAGCTGGACTATAACAAGCCAAAATCAATATCCGAATATGGTTATTACTTCAATGAGTGACACACAAGTCACTATTGATGTCAATAATGACGGGACGAAAGATATAACGTTGAACCTTTCCGATGGTCAATGGCAAAAAGGTAATACGGCTACATTTACCATTATTGAAGGAGGAACACCTAAAACTCCGGTATTAAGCTCTGTTGAAGTCGAAGGGCCTGGAACTGTCAATCTGCTGGGATCCCTGAACGCTCTGAAAACAGCGCTCGAAGCACACGATGAAGATGCAATAGCTGCGCAAATTGATGATTTGGCGGATATTCAAACGCAAGTATTACAGGCGCAAACGAAGGCCGGTGCCAAGGCGAATTTTTTAGAGCTTGCCAAAACCAGCCTTACAAATATTAACGAGAGAATAACAACATTGAAATCCGATATAGAAGATGCAGATTTAGATAAATTAATTGTTTCCTATCAAATGGAACAAGTAGCGTTGGAGGCGTCGTATAACCTAGCTTCAAAAATCGGACAAATGACTGTTATGGATTATTTACGATGAATAAGTTACAGGATGCTAAATACTACTTTGTGAGGAAAAATACAGAAATAAAATAAAAATAAAGAACTTTGCTACGGTCTTTTTTTAATTAAGCGAAAATATTTATATTATCACTAGATGTGTTTTCTGATAGTATTTTAACTTGTTGTGCGTTTTGCATAAGAACATCGACTATTGACTGTGCAGCTTCTGCGTTGTCTTTTAAAATGTTCATACTGATCTGTTCCTGCATTCTTCCCTGCATCATTGAAATGGCTGAAGACGCCATTGCTGAAATTTCATTCATGTCTGAATTTTCTCCTTCCGATAAATTGAGAAAAAATACAAATTCTATGCTATAGAGGAAAAACCGCTGTATTCATCAGCAGATGTATCCATCGCTTTGCCGTAAATATCGATACCGGAAAACTTGAAAACTATATGCTTGGGATCAATTGTCGCATCGGCGGTTGCGTTTTGAGATACTTTGAAATAGACAGTCGCCGTATTAGTATCCGTATTATAAGTAACGTATGTAGGAGATGGAAGAATAAACGATTCCTTGGAAGACGGAGTAATTCCGTTATTATAAACACCACCGTTATTCTGTAAGGTGGCCCGGGAGATTTTCCAGTTATAAGGATTAATAATGGATGCTTCATCCATCTCTTTGGAAAAAGTGATGTTCATTGAAAATAACTTAGATTTGTTTGCATCGGCCAGAATGGAACTAAGTGTGGAAACCTCGGTTTTTGGACCCGATTTCGTGTTGAATCCATTCGTGCTTAAAACATTGGTTATTTTGGGTTGTGTGGACTGGGTAATATAATTTCCCAGTTTAGTCGCATAACTAGAGTCTTCGTCTTCTAAAACCGACAACTGCTCATTAGCCTTGTCCAGATCGCCCATATCAGCATATGTATATCCGAGTTCTACATAAGCAAGTTCGAAATCATTGTCTTTGCTGACGGCTTTCGTCAACTGATTAATAGCCTCACTGAGGTCGCCTTCCGCTCTGGCCACTTGCCCCAGACCATAATACCCCGAGGCGTTTGCGGGGCTAATCCGAACAACTTGAGTAAACTGCTGGTAGGCTTTGGTGGGCTCACTGGCGCTGAGATAACACTGCCCCAGAGAATAATGACTCTCTGCATCATTCGAATTGACATTGACCGCCTGTTCATAAGCCTCGGTTGCTTCCTCCAGCATATCTTCTTCCATGTAAAGGTCGCCCAGAGCTAAGTAAGATGTATCATCCGTCGGAAAAAGCCGGGTTGCTTCCTTATAGGTTTTAATCGCTTCATCTGTTTTTCCCAGCGCAACATAAGCCTGTCCCATATAATCGTAAGCATTGGCGGAATTATCGGAAGAAGGCGAAAGAGCGGCGCACTTTTTAAAACAGGTAATGGCCTGTTCGTATTTTTCGTTTTGAAAGTAATCAATTCCTTGTCCTAGAATAGTTCCGGCCAGAGAATCCAGGTTTGCCTGCGTATTGCCTGCTGTTGAAGTGAATAAGTAGTCAATGACATCTGATGATATGCTCAAATCCATAATGAATCTTCCTTATAAATGGGGCATTTACAATGTAAATCGGCGAAGACAGGGAAAACTTGATTGAAAAAGATGAATATACTTGCTTCCGTTGCCGCGTTGTTATTCATCAGGGAATAATGGCGATGGATCTTAAGCATATTCTCCGGTTATGCCGTTTACATTATATACGGTCGTCCTTTCTATAAGTATTTGAAGATACATCTTCTTTGGAAAATGTTCAAAAGTCCTAAAGTATTGTAACTAATTTCCGATAACTAAATTAACGAATATTTACAAATAATAAGAAAGGAGGAAAATCTTAAGTAAGTCCCATCGAACACTTTTAGAAGAACCTCACATTCGAAAAAACTCCGACAAGAATTGTCGGAAATAAAACCTAGAAAAGGAGAAAATCATGTCTATTAATGATGTATCATTGACCTCGGGAATGAGATCCAACCTTTTATCTCTTCAAAACACCGTCAGTCTTTTAGATCGTACGCAAACTCGTCTTGCCACAGGCAAAAGAGTCAACACGGCAATCGACAACCCGGTATCTTATTTTGCCGCGCAGTCATTGAATTCGCGTGCAAGTACGATTGACAGTTTGAAGGATTCAATGGGGCAGGCGGTTTCTACGCTTACCGCCGCCGACAAAGGCATCACGTCTCTCAGTTCAATGATCGAACAAGCCAAAGGTATTGCGCAGGCTGCAATGACTGCGGACAATACACAGGATACAATAAAACAATCTGTTACAGCTATTGTAGATACGCCTACCGCGGCATCAGAGATCTCTCTGGATACCGTTGTCTTCTCGACAAGCCTTGGTGACACTACTGGTGTTGACGCACACTTCGCCAAAGGTAGCACCGATGCAGCGTCTGTAGCCAATTTGGCGTCCGCGATCAATAGTTACGATTGGGCGGGCGATGCTGGTTGCACGGCTATGTGGAAGGCAACCGCCTCGGGTACAGAAATTACTCTTACAAAAATCAATAAAACAACCAACATGAATGAAAATGCTGCTGATGTTACTAGTGACAAGATTACAGCTACTAATGCGACCGCAGGTACAGTTACTGTGAATACGGCAGCTCAATCAGAACTTGAGGCCCTGCAAGCGCAGTATAACACCTTGCGTGCTCAGATGACCGCATTGGCGGAAGACTCCGGGTATAAAGGTAAGAACCTTCTGAGTGAAGACAACCTGGCAGTTAAATTTGAAGGCGCCACACTTTACTTGACAGGTTTTGATGCGTCCGCGAATGGTTTGAAGATTACCGAAGCCACGACGTGGACCACCAATACTACCAACATTGATGCTGATATTACCAAGCTGGATACGGCGTCGACCACTTTGCGTATCGAAGCATCCAAAATGTCCAATAACCTTAGTGTTATCACTACTCGTCAGACTTTCTCGACAAACATGATTAATACGTTGAGTGAAGGTTCGGATAAGTTGACACTGGCCGATACCAATGAGGAAGGCGCCAACATGCTGATGCTGCAGACCCGTCAGTCTCTCTCCACCACGGCCCTAAGTCTCTCGGCGCAGGCCGCCCAGTCCGTTCTGAAACTGTTCGGATAACAGGGTAGAATAATCAGGAAATAAGGCGGGGGAAGAAGTCCCCCGCCTTATTTCTGATGAAGGGTAGAGATTATGAATATCCGAAATACACAAATTACCCAGGGCTTATTCCGTATTGTCGAGGAAAGATTCAATGCGGGGAAGGAGAATGTTTCCTCAAGTGAGGATGCCTCCACTATGCAAGAGAATGTACCTGGTGAAACAGTCAAAAATTCGAAGGTTTCGGGGGAAGAGGATTTATTGCAGGTTGTCTATCCGCCTTTTTTTCCAATAGGCAATACCCAGGATATTCTATTGATCGAAGGGGTCAAAAAAATAACTGGGGAAGGTGAAAAGAGTGGGGCGTCTGTTAGATTGGCAGAGCAAAATACTATAAACCAAAAAGAAAGTAATAATGAGATAAAAAACGCGGACACGAGCCAGGTTCGAAAGGATATTGACAAAAACAAAGATGCGCCTGTAAAAGGCAATATGGCTCAAGCAGAACAGGGGGTAAATTCGGGATTTGTTCTTGACTTGAAGATCTAGAGCCAAATAAAAAACTAAGGAAAAAATTTAATGGCGCTCAAGATAACGCTGAAACCTTATGAAAAATTTATTATAGGCGGCGCAGTAATAAAAAACAGCGATGCCAAAAGTATATTTGTAGTTGAAAATGATGTGCCGATTCTGCGGCAAAAAGATATTATGACGCTGGTCTCGGCAGATACTCCCTGCAAGAGAATTTATTTCACTATACAGCTGATGTATGTCGATGGCAACAATATGGCGGAGCACCATAAAACATTTTGGGATCTGGTAAAAGACGTGGTCGAAGCCGCGCCCAGCAGAAAGCCGATATTGCAGGAGATCAGTAATGATATCCTCAATGAACGATATTATAAGGCACTGAAATTGACGAAGAAACTTATTGAATATGAACAAGAGGTGATAAACAATGTGCGCAATGCCACTAGAAGCTTATAGAACAGCGAAGAATTCCGGTAATATGACAGGAAGAGAGATTGAGGCCGCAGCTTTGATACGTTGCGCGGTTTTGCTGTCAGATTGTCAGAAAAACTGGGATGCCCCCGATCATGATACAGCATTGGACGAGGCGCTGCGCATTAACCAACGCGTATGGACTATTTTGCAGTCGGAGTTGGCGAACCCGGACAACCCCTTGCCCAAAAAGCTTAGGGAAGATCTCCTTTCTCTGAGCATTTTTTTCGATAAAAGAGTTATTGAGGTCATGGCGTATCCGGAGCCTGAAAAGCTCAATATCCTAATTGACATCAATTTAAATATTGCCGCCGGCCTCAATAGTTCGCCAAATAATGAGGAAAAAGTGGAAAACAAGGAAAAAGACAAAGATATTGTATCTATGCCGTCTAAAGGACTGTCACAAACTAATATCCGAGTATAATACAACGAAATGAAAAGCGGGTCGAAAGATTCGCCGAATAAAGACTAAACTTACACGTGGTTTAATTGTCTCCAAATTTAACCCAAATATTGGGGTAAGAGATTATAAAAAGGTTCAATCAAAATGGATTGAATTTTCCAATCTATTTTTGACTGTTTTTTCATTTTTATTGTCTTTTGTTATGGTAATAAATGGTCTGAAGTCCCGGATTGTATGGGAGTGTAAATCTAACTGTGTAAATGGTTTTAATTAGGATAAGAGATAAAACCAGAATATACAGGAGGATTTAGGATGAAGTTGTCGTTTGATGTTGAAGAGGCGTTGAGTCAGTGTAAAACCTTGGAAGATATTTCCGGGGAAAATGGTTTGTTAAAGCGGATGCTGAAGGATATGACGGAACAAATCCTTGAGGCAGAGTTGGCAGACCATTTAGGTTACGAGAAACATTCACCGGAAGGGAATAATAGCGGGAACAACCGTAACGGGAAAGCAGCCAAGACTGTTCGATCCGATTTTGGTGAAGTCAAGATAGAGACTCCCCGAGACCGAAACGGCACATTTGAGCCAGCCATCGTTAAGAAACGCCAGAACGATATTAGTGATTTTGATGAGAAGATAATTTCGATGTATGCCAAGGGCATGACCGTCCGGGACATTCAGGAGCACATCAAAGATATTTATGGCGTAGAAGTATCACCGACCACGATTTCCAATATAACCGATAAAGTCATGTCACTGGCTGCAGAGTGGCAGGCCCGGCCATTATCATCTGTTTATGCGATAGTATTCTTTGACGCTATACACTACCATGTTCGCAATGAAGGGAAAGTCGTTAATAAAGCGGCATATACCTGCCTGGGCATTGATTTAAAGGGATGCAAGGATGTATTAGGCCTCTGGGTTGGTGAAAATGAAGGTGCCCATTACTGGCTGGGGATCATGAATGAATTAAAGAACCGGGGCATTGAAGATATCTTGATTGCCTTCGTTGACGGCCTGAAAGGCTTTCCGGAAGCGATTAACAGCGCTTTTCCCCAGACAGAAATTCAACTCTGCATCGTGCACATGATCCGTAATTCACTCAAATATGTGGGATCAAAATATCAGAAGGAATTTATCGCTGATTTAAAGACGATCTATAAAGCGCCCGGTGAAGACAAGGCATCTTTAGAACTGGATAAACTGATTACCAAATGGGGCCAGAAATATCCCCTGGCTGTTAATCCATGGAAAAACCACTGGATGCATGTGTCAACTTTTTTCAAATATCCCGATCATATCCGAAAGCTTATATATACGACGAATGCACTGGAAGGTCTGCACCGGCAGTTGCGCAAGGTTACCAAAAACCGAGCTGTTTTTCCCACCGATGAGTCGCTGACAAAAATATTATATCTGGCTATTCAGGATGTAATGAAAAAATGGACGATGCCTTTGGCCAACTGGGCTTTGACAATTTCACAGCTGGCTGTTATGTACGAAGGCAGATTCGATTTGGCAGAGATATGAAAATTGTGCCATTTACACAGATTATTTTACAGTCTCGATTGTATAAAATAAAACAAGTGCAAATTACATAACGTGCATCCTTCGGCCTCGTTCTTTTTTCTGACTGCCTGTGGAGCAAAATGGGGGCAGCCATCAGCTGCTATAACGCCATTTCCTCATTAATATCCTCAAACAGTTTCATTGTTTCCTCGTTGTTTAATTTGTTTTCGATCATCGTATGAAGGATAAGCGAGGCCTCATTATTCTTTTTTTGAACATGTAGTTGTTTGGTGATTTTGTTTAAGGAGGGTGTCAATTGGACTTTTCTATTTAGTAATTCATGCAGGATTTCTTGAGCCTTCTCAGATTTCCCTTTCAGACAGAAAATAACTGCAGACAGAAGCAATGCCGGCGGGTAGTCGGGTGTTGTTTTGAGCAGCTCTTCCAGAGTGGAAAATGCTTTGTCTAATGAGCCCGCGATGATTTCACAATGTGCGTAAACATGAACATATTCTTTTAATTTTATCTTACTTTCCATTGCCTTACGTGCTGTTTCCAATGCCTCTCCATAGCGGGCGAGCATCATATAAGCTGATGCGAGCTGTATATATATATCTGATAATGGTTTGCCTCGTGATACACCGGCAATTTTCTTATAGTCAGGCGAGTTATGATTGGATTTCAGATGAGATAAAAGCCGAAGCCAAAGTTCCGCCGCTTCTTCATATCTTTCCAGCAACTGCGCTTGTCTTGCCAGTTCAATGATGTATATTACGTTTGTCGGATTGCTTTCATATTTCATTTTTCCCAGTTGATAGTAATACTCACCTTTTTGCAGGTTTTTCTGATCATCCATTGCTCCATAATGATGTACGAAAATATTACATGGCAAGATGGGTATATTTGCTTTCTTTAATGAATACTCGAGCGTTTCATGAATCGGATCGGAGAAAAAAACATTTTCTCTATTGTTGAAAAGCCTGACTTTGCTGCCGGGAAACCATCCTGGGCCTGCTTCTTCGGGGTAGTCTCCATTATTTGGCGTCCAGCCAAGCACGCTTGCATTTTTTGTATAGTTTCGAGTAACAATAGAGTAGGCCACAGGTGATAAAGAATTATTATGAATGATTTCATTTAGTTTTTTAAAATCCAGAGGTGAAAGAACCTCGTCGGCGTCCAGAACCAGAATCCATTCACCGGTTGCCTGCATAAGAGAATGATTGCGTGCGGTAGAGAAATCTCCCGTCCAGGGAAAATCGAATACATTAGCACCGAAAACTCTGGCGATGTCCATGGTTTTATCCGTTGAACCCGTATCCACAATAATTATTTCATCGATGATATTTCGGACGCTTATCAAACACTTAACCAGATTTATTTCTTCATTTTTAACGATCATACAAAGAGACAGAGTGCCTTTCTTGGACTCTTTTTCAATTTGAAGAGGACCGATTTTTTCCCGGACAGCTAAAGCCGCATTCAGAGTACCTTCATCAAGGCCGAACACAGCCAGTGCGTCTTCAATCTGCAGCATGGCTTCATTAAATTTGCCTTGCTGGATAAGAATATCAATATATAAGAAAGCAAGATTTCTATTGCTGGGATATAGCTTTACAGCTTCCAGAAAGTCGGCATCTGCATGGGTGAATTTACCTAACGAAGACACTACGGAATAATAGAGCGAACTTATATCCGGGATAGTTGGGGAGAGAACAAATCCTTTTTTCAGATATAACAATGCCTCATCTTTTTTGTCAATTCCCCAATACAGAACGCCAAGATTTGTATGGGCTTCTCCATAACCTGGATTAGCAATGATTGCCTTTTTGAAGAGGTCTTCAGCCGCTTGTTTATTTCCTTTTTTGTATTCTAATACGCCTTTTAGATTCAATGCCGGGGCATAGCTTGAGTTTTCAGTGAGCATTTTGTCTGCGCAAACTGCCGCTTCATCATCAAGTCCCAAACCCTCCTTGGCATAACCGGCATATTCCAACCCCTTCAGTTCATTTTTTGCATTATCCGGCATGGTTCCAACGACTTCCCATGCCTCCGAAAATTTCTTGGTTTCAATAAACATCCGGGCCAGTTCATAATAGATTTGACTTTCTTTAAAAGCGATTTTGATGCTTTCCACCAATACTTCAATTGCTTTTTCAATTTCACCCTTTTGATAAAGAATATCGGCCTGTTCAATAACATTTGCCACTGCTTGATTATTTTTGTTTTCGCTTACATTAATTGTATGCTGTGTTTTATACCTATGAACTTTGGTGTTGAGTGAATTCCAGCCGCTTTGCTGATGAGATTTGTCAGTTGCAGAGATAACGCACCAATTTTGTGTTATTGTCACTGATGGATAGCTTTTGAGGAAAGCATCTTTGATATCCTGATTTACCACTTGGATAACTAGTATTCCGTCGTTAGTCAGGCGTGCGTAAAGCTTCTTAATCATTTCAAAGAGATCAGAATATTTCTCCGAAGTGTCCTCCAGCACTATATAGTTGAACTGCACGTCCGGAAATAATTTGTTAAACTGGCTGGCATGGGGTTCAAAAACAGCGACATCGGAGATACCCCGAAGGTCCTGCAGGTACCTCGCGTTGTTCGTAACATTATATAAAGTCACATCCAGATTATGTGCATTTCCCTTGATCGTTTCCTTGATCTTCAGAGGATTGCTTCCCAATCCGCAATTCAGGCCGAGAATATTGACATGTCCTTTATCAAGACAAGGCAGAAGCTCCACAAGCTCAGGTGACCAGCAAAAACCAGCTCCCCAGGGGTCAACGCCAAAAGCTTCATAAAATGCCCTGCGGCCCCTGATATAGAAAGATTCCTGATTTTGATTTGCATTTAATGAATCTTGTGCTGAAATTTCATCCTTAAGGGTTACACTTCCGAAATGATAACAATAGCTATCTTTTGCAAGCATTAATTTATATCCGTTCCGGCGATATAACAGGGACTCCCTATCATCGACAAAGCCGCCAGACATATTGGTATGAAAATAATAAGACCAATGAACACCTTGAGATGAAAACGCAACGCTTGTACGTCTGAGACAAATTGGATTGCATAACCTTACTCGTTGCTCCCAACGATAAGGATTACTGTGTTCATTATTTTTCTTGGCAAACTCATACATTTCTTCGATGGTTGTATAATCTGAGGGTATTGTCTGAAGATTGCTTACATTGGGTGTTGTCGGCACTACCCAGGCAATTTTTTCATCGGATTCCATGCATTGTAATAAATTTGAAATCGCATTTTCGGTCACGAGAACATCATTGGAAACTAACAGAAGATATTTCCCTTCGATATATCGTGTATACGCACCCAATCCCCCACCATTTACCAAAATGTCGATCTGTTTTGTCGGAGCAATGCTTTCAAAGTATTCTTTCGTTCCATCAGATGACCCATGGTTGATGAGAATCAACTCATAATTCAAATGGGGTGGTGTAAATTTCAGGATAGACTCTACACATTGCTTTGTATAATCCAGCTTATTAAAAGCAAGTACAGCGATTGACATATCATACTTATAGTTTCCTGTCTTTATGGCTTGATCGATATATTTGTTCTCAGACAAAGAGATCATTTCGTGCTCATAATACTTCTGCATCAGCTCCTTATTAGGAAAAACACAGTTGAAAAAATAATATTGTTGATAGAACTCCTTTAAAATCGGCACTAATTCATATTCAATTTTACTTACTGTTTTGTTTGAGCGCGCTTTTGCGAACATGGTTATTTGTTTGAGTGACTCAACGATGCTTTGCGTAAAAGGGGTGACTTTTTTATCCTCATACACGTGGATATATTCATTAAGGGATTGCAGCATATCCATGGTCCTGAGTTCAAATGCTGCATAATCTGCTCTTGTTACTAACTGGAGAAGATTTTCAGCATGATCAATGAGGACAATAATCGCATCTAGGGCTTTTTGGGCAAACACTTGATCTTCTTGCATGACCGTCTATACCTCTATGGAATCTCCCATTACTGGCTTTTCTGCTTTAATAAACAGAATACAGGAATGCGGTTATGATCTTTCTGAATGATGTCGGGAAAAAACACTTTTGTGACGGAAGGATAACCGTTCTTAATAATTTTTAATATCTCATTTTTGGCAATAGGCGATGTGATAATAACAGTCTTTATATTCTTTGTGATGATAATCTCGGGATTATAAATCTTCTTGCCAAGGCGTGTCATTTTTTGCTGATGCTCATTACCGTCAACCTGGATGAATCTCTCTGCATCAAATCCGGCGTGGAATCGAGCTATTCTGCAATATTGACTACCAACACCCCAGAAAGCGATTTCTTCTTCGGCAGGAACTTCTGCAAATAATTCCTTACTGCTGCAGAAGAGATCCCTAAACGGTTCGATTGTATTATGAACACCGCAGGTGCACGTGCAAATCGGCGATTGCAAAAAATGGGTATCCGTCAAGGTATGCACCGCATTACAACGCCTGCATGTCCACTTGACACGGCAATAACATTCGTCACCAACCTCTGTGATTGCAACATCCCTTGCGGCTGCTTGCGGGAGAAATCCCAATTCAGCGATTTGCGATAGCATGTCATAATACTCGCCATCGGACATGGATGTAGTATTAATTATAAAAGAGCCATTCTTCAGATATTGCTGCTTATCCTTGATGATGCCTTTCTCGCATGCCTTATGATACAGGGGAGAACCCGGGAAGGTAGCCACTATACCCAAATTCATGTAGAGATCTTTATTAAAACGCTCCCATAAAGCGATTGTTGTTTTTACGGTTTCTTTTGTTTCCGCCATATCGCCGAAAATGAAATTCCCCAGCGTAACCATCCCTGAATCAGCAAAAATACGTAAGGCATTTTCAAGCTGCTTCACGGTCACATTCTTGTGCATGTTGTCCAAGATCTCTTGTGCGCCACTTTCAAGACCGGTGCTGATACCCGTACAGCCGCAACTCTTCATGAGTTTCAGTAATTCGGGCTCTATTTCCGAAACCCTCAAGGATGCTCCCCAATTCATGTTGTATTTTTTTATTCTTGTGCAAAATTCAAGCACCCTTTTCTTATCTACCGCGAAGAGTTCATCGATAATCGTAAGCGCGCTGATATTATAATGATTTATCTGGTAATCAATTTCTTCAAAGACAGAATCAAGCGTGCGTTGTCTGTATTTCTTCCCCGTCGACTTGAAACAAAACGTGCATTTGTAAGGGCAGGACCGGGCGGAATTAATGATACCCGAATAATTATTAACTTTAAGCCATTCCGAATAGGCCCAACCATCAAAATCCATCCAGGGACTTTTATTGAGGTCTTTTATTTCATGTCTTGTTGGCGTAATTTTTAGTACATCATTTTCGAAGTAGACAATTCCCTCAACAGTATCAATCGATTCTCCATTATTCAGCTTTGTTGCCAAATCACAGATGGTTTCCTCTCCCTCCCCGATAACGCCAATGTCTGCGCCAAGCACCTTCATCGCGGTATCCGGATCAGCAGAAATAATCGGACCACCAACGATAACCTTGATATCTGCTTTAATCTGCCGGACAAATGTAATGATACTTATTAACTCTTGAACATCTAAACTTGTTCCCCCAGTGCAGACATAACTCACATTATTTTTTATTAAACATTCTTTTACGGTAGTTTCGAAATTACCTACGAGAAAGTTGGGGTTAATCGTATAAACCTCAAATCCCGCGCGCTTCATAGCCGATGATACATATGCCAAACCAACGGGGAACGTAGCAATGTCGGCAAGTATTGGATTCGAGGTTTGAGCTATGATTTGCAGCTTTCTGGGTGATATCAGCAAGTAACTATTCTTCATACAATTCTCCCCGGCAAATGGCTATCTTCATCGATCATCCGCAATAGATTCTGAAACTGCACCACATTGTTAACGGAATACCTGTCCAACTCGCTGCCGATAGTGTTGTTAACGGCGTTTTGCGCCAGAGGGGTTAGTATAACTGTATCTATTTGTTCTTCCTGTAGCTTTGAATGTGAATATATTTCATGACCCAATATTTTGATTTGCTGCTTCTTTGTATCCTTATCGATTAAGAAGATAGTATCCATATCTTGGATATCCAATTTTCTCAGCATAATCTGCATCTCAATGCCAATTCCCCAAAAGGCTAGTTTGGTATGCTGACGCAGAAGGTTTTCAACCGTTTTCCGTGCAAAAGAGTCTGAATAGATTGTGTGGAAAGGAATCTGGTATCTCTGATTGCATTGGGGACAACTAAACGCATCCGAAACCATAATACCCTTAGTTACAACTTCTCCGGAATGGCCACAGTCACAAACATATGTTGCCTTAGTTCTACGGTTTTCTAAATCTACCTGCTCAATTGTAAAATGAGCCGGCGAATAGGTGTAGAATGCTTTTTCCGCGGATAGCCGCATCTCGAGTTCACGGTACTGATCATTGGAAAGCCTTGAGATATTAATATTGGGACAATTCTGCTGTAAATATGAGACTTCATCTTTGATGAGACCTCGTTCTAACGCTTGTTTATACATGACCGTGCCCGGATAGATCATGATCATGATCAGATCAATCGGATAGATCCTGTTATTTCTCCACCAACTGATTGTTTCTTCGACAGAATCCAAATCTTCCTGGCTGTCGCCAAAAATAAAGTTAGCATCGATTGACAACTTGTTCTTATGCAATAATTGTAAGGCATTCTCAATTGTATTGAACCGGGTCTTCTTGTTCATGCTCTTTAAGATACGATCACAAGCGCTTTCTACCCCCAGATTAACGGATATGCACCCGCTGTCCTTCATGGTTTTTATTAAGTCGTCTTCAAAGTACACAGCATGCATGGTACAAGACCATGCTATCCCAATATTGCGTAGCTTTTCACAAAGCTCATATGCTTCCTTCTGCTTTAAAAACAGCCCCTCTCCAATTAAATGGACCGCATCAATTGCGTAGGTCTCTTTCAGCCATTTTATTTCTGCGATAATGTTATCGATTGATCTTGAACGATAGGTATTGCCGCTGGGATGATAACAAAATGTGCATCTGAAAGGACATGACCGGCCACACACGACAGGAACGGATCTTATATGGTCAATGAGCTTATCATATCCCAAGCCGGTATAATCGGGCCATGGTAGCGAATCCAAATCCTTAATTTCTTCTCGCGGGGTAGTGAGAATATAATCCGTGCCATTCTTGAATATTAGGCCAGTTACGGTGTTAAGCTCCCGTTGCCCCCTCAATGCGCAAGCCAATTCTTGTACGGTGAATTCACCTTCACCAATCACTCCAATATCGGCATGTTCTAGTGCTTGCATGGCAATTTGGGGGGTTGAAGAAATCAATCCGCCTCCAACAATGATGGTAATGTTACGGGAGAGCTTTCTTACTGAATCTACTACTTGCTTCACTTTCGTAAAATGACGCGACAATCCGGAAGTCAACACGACATTAATGTCGTTCTTTACAATATACTCTTCAATTATTTGATCAATATCTCCGGATTCAAATTCTAGATTTAAATTAAAAACGTTTTTCTCTATAGATTTTAGGGAAGCGGAAATATACGCAAAACCGGGAGTAACCGTCGGCAGCTCACCACCGGATAACATTTTGAAACTCAGCGGGTATGGATAGGCAGTAATTTTAGGAGTTATCAGTAAAAAATGTAACGGCTCATCGCGGAATAGTCTCATGAAATTATCCTTGCATCCAACTTATTTTATTGAGAAACGTTCAAAGCGTAATATGGCATCATGATGTGCTATTGGAGAAAAGATGTTGCGCACTGACAAAAATTCTCTTGATATATGATCAATTATTTCATGCCCCCTGCGAACGACGCAAATAATCACGCTGGTTATATTCATTTCATTTATAATAGAGGGCGAGAATATCTCTTTGCCGCATATGGTTTTGCCTTGCCGTGAATGCGAGATATCCACAACGGCATACCTTTCCGTATTGAATTCATTATAGGCATTGAGAAGTTTAATGCATATTTCGCCGGCACCCCATAGTGCGACTTTGCTTTCAGCGGAAAACAAAGAGATTGATTCCTTGTCCTCATGGTTAAGCTTTGCAAATGCATCCACAAGATATCTTTGGTTACACTTGCTGCACCATGTAATCTGGTTATGTAATGCATCCGCAGCAATCGTCTGTTCATGGTGACATTTATTGCATTTTATTGTAATCGAGCATTGGCTGTCATCGGAGCATGAAACAATCTGGTATTCCTTTGGGGCGTATCTCGGTTTCATGTTCGATTCATATATATATGACGACAAATCCGCATATTCTTTATCTGTCAGCTGAGAAACATTCACCAAAGGACAACCATCTTTCAAATATTTTACTTTATCTCGGATGATTCCTTCACTAACGGCATGATTGTAAAGTGGTGTGCCGGGAAAAATGTTGATCATGTTCAGCTCAAGCACATATTCGGCGTGTTCGGAATTCCATTTTAAGGTTCGGTTTGCTGTTTCTGTTGTTTCTGCAATGTCGCCAAAGATAAACCCGCCTTGTATATCAATATCTGCGTCATGGGTAAGTTTCAGAGCGTTTTCGATCTGACTAACGGTGATGTGTTTTCTCATACTTTTCAAAACTGAATCATCAGCGCTTTCCAAACCATAGCTCACACAATAACAACCTGAATTCTTCATAACCTGTAAGAGTTCAGCATTAACATCACAGACTCTTAATTGAATGGACCAGAGCGTGTTAAATTTTTTTATACGCACACAGAAATCTAATACTCGATTCTTATTGGTAGCAAACAATTCATCACTGACCACAAGCAACCTAACTTTATAATTCGACAACAAATATTCGATTTCACGGAACAAATCATCCATGGAGCGTTGCCGGTACTTCTTTCCTGAAGGATGGAAACAAAACGTACACGAGAACGGACACGAACGGCTGGCTATCACGTATGCTGTGTCGTAATTAATCGATGCCATATACTTTGGGAAATCAAAACCGTCGTAATCGGGTAACGGAATAGATTCGAGATCATCAATTTCTTTCCGTATATATGTTATCGTATACGCATTGTTATCTTTGAAAATTAATCCTGGAACATTTTCAAGCGGACTTTTGTAATCTAATGCAGCGGCCAGCTCGCATAAAGTAATTTCACCCTCTCCAATAATTCCGATATCTGCACCAAGAGCAATCATAGCGGGTTCCGGATCACTACTTATTATGCCCCCGCCTATCACGGTGATTATGCCCGGTTTTATCTGGCGGGAGATGTCAATAATCTCTTTTATCTTGTAATAATCCCTACTTAACCCAGAAGTACAAATTACATCGATATCGTTCTCCGTGATCAAAGTGTTTAGAGCCTCGAATGTTGGACTATCGCAAAATTCAAGGTTTGCCGTCGTGATGTTGTATTTTGTGTAAGCTTTGAAGTAAGCGGACACATAAGCAATACCAACAGGGAACACATTATAACCACCAGGCGATTTAGCTGCATTTTTTGGCATCACCAACAAAAAGTTCATTGCTCTACTCCACCGGAAATCAATTTTGTTTTCTGAAAAAATAACAGTATTTACTGCTCCGTTAGCTGGTTAGAAATCTAAACTGTCTGCTGGCGGCTCATAGGAAACACTTCGGGTGATTAAATTATCAGCTGCTCGCAGTTTTTCTTTTATACACAGCTTATTGTTGTCATCAGTTAACCAATACTCTTGAAGTTGTGAGAAAACGGATTCATTTTTTATATCGGGACACATGGCTGCTGCCAAGTGGAAATAACGCAGCGCACTCCTTTCATCACCATTACACAACGAACGTGAGCTGTAACGAAGACATAAATTGCTGAGCTTAATAATAGCGGGTTGAAGACGCTCTACAACCTTTATAAGATCTGGACTGTGTGAAGCAATATATGCAAATTGGTGGTGAAGCACATAAGGTCCAATGACTTCCATCAGATCATCTGCCGCTTTGAACGAGTCGTTTTCAAAGTGAAGTCTATGTAACAGCAATGGGTCCTTTATGTATGCGATAGGGTATTCGCAGCAAATATTGAAGTCCATTATTCTTGATGCATACCAACGCGCACCAAGATGAGTTCCATGCGGACTCTTCCCGGTTGTTTTGAGCTTGTTATACATTATTTGCGAAACACTAGGGTTAACCGCTGCCATCATATATACTGCAGCTTGTTCTGGTCCTGATATCAGGCAGCTTCTGTTATAAAATGGCGGTTCTTCAACGCGGTTACTATTCTCATCAATGATCATGCGATGTACCATGGCAAATGCTGCTTCATGATGGGTTTCCAGTGCATTTACACATCGACCGACAAAATCCGGCATAAGTGCATCATCCGAACACAGAGAGACATAGTATTTGCCTCTTGCGTTGGCTGCACAATTCAGCCAATTGGCTTCAACTCCAAAATTTCTTCGATTTCTTGTTATTGTGATTATATCTGGATATTTTTGTAGGTACTCATTCATAATAGCCCAAGAGTTATCTTCCGAGGCATTATCTGAGAATATAATCTCAACATTGTCATATGTTTGGCTAAGAACACTTTCAACACATTCCCTAAGATATCTTCCATAATTGTAATTAAAAATCAGGACACTAACGAGGGGCATCTCTTTGTCATTAAACCTTGGATTAAGACTCATGATCAAATTTCTCCTTTTTGGGTTATCCTGGAAAAACTCGGTCGAATGATGTTTTTGAGCCAGGAATAGTACAAATATTACTGATCAGTTCTTGATATTACCCGATCCCAGAATATACTTTGCTTCCCGTATAATCGTTTCCATTGAATGATAATGCGGATAAAAACCTATGGTTTCAGCATTACGATAATCGGAACAATAGGTATTCTTTGAACCGGTAGGACTCGCATTATTTATAGATTTCAGTACTTCATATCTAAGACCATGATTCTCAGAAAAATAATCGAGAATTTCTTTTTTTTCTACAGGCTTGGCGCTCGTAACATCAAGAGCGGTATTGATCCTGCCGGCTTGCATGCATTGGAGAATAATTGTGAAGAGATCATCGGGATCAACATAATCTCTGACAATGTTCATTTCATCGGTTTCAAGAATTTTGTGATGCAGGATGCAATCCATCACTTCAGTAATGAAATAACCTTCAGATATGTCGATAAACCGGCTGAAATAGGAAAACAACCGCAGATCGACTATTTTCAGCCCCTTAAACGCCCGGTGTTTCGCTTCCGCATTAAGCTGGGCTATACCGTAGTAGTCCTGGGGAGTTATATGATTGACCATGATACTGTTCACGCTATCTTCCGTGACTGGCGCGGAAAAGGAATGGCCATACACGGCGCCGCTGCTGAATCTGATATAAAGCGCATCCGGATTATGGTTGATGAGGTATGCTAGCACCAGGTTATCAAACTCTTCGGTTACCTTGAAATACCTTGTGTAATCGCCCTGGAGTTTTTTATGTGTTCCCACGCCCACGCAGTTGATCAGTACATCATATGCATGCTGGGTGATAGCTTGAAAATTGCGGTTGATTTCAAAGGTTTTCTTGCCACCTTCCAAGGTTTCCAGAAAAGCCTGCATGCGCTCTGGTGCGCGCGCATACAGATGCAAATTGAAACCGCCATGCGCTAAAAATTGCGCGATAAGGCTCTTAGCGATATGGGATGTTGCACCCAATATGGCAACCGTTGGAATACTCATACTTGCTCTTGGTAAAATGCCTTCAGACGTTCGGCGTCGTCATTGAGCACGTCTTCCGGGAACATACGGTATTTGATGATATTGCAGCCCGAACAGATATTGGAAACGTGCTTGGCTCCATCCAACATTTTGCTCCGGAAAGCGCAAAACTCAGGCCCATTCCAAATTTCCGTTACAGCCAGCCGGTTGCAGTCCCCCATGATGCCCGGATATTCAAATGAAAAGCACGGCACAACCCTTCCATCCGGGTTGATCTGCATGGTAAAAAATGGTTGCGGACAGATATGCACCTCGGAGACGGGAAGCCCGAATTGGGTTAGTTCATTATTGTTCTGCCGCAGTATTTTGTCAAAATTTACTCCCGTATGAATGGGCACGGCGTGTTCAACAGCCATGGTATCGCACATATCCCCGAACAACTCATAGAAAGAGTCTTCGTCCTGCTTACCCTCCAGCGCGCAGTCCACAATCTTTATATACATCTGCGTGTTTTTCTTGTGCTCATAGAAATACTGCAAGTTGCTGAGAAAACCGTCAAAATCTATATCAGCGCCGCACACATCACGGTATTTCTCTTTTGTTATACCCTGCAATGATATGACCATCCGTGTTAGTCCTGCAGCAATGAGTGCATCCGACATGGCCCGGGTCAGCAGCGATGCATTGGTCAAAATCTCGATAGTGTGCGCCACGTTTTTTGAAACCGCGTATTCAACCATGTCCACTATGTTCTTATGAAGTAGGGGCTCACCAATGCCGACAAAACGCAATACTTTAATCTTTTGAGGAAAACCGGTCATGTCATCGATACATTTGGTAAACAAATCATAATCCATGACTACTTTATCACTGATGAAATGCCGCCTGGATTTCTCCACGGAGAATATGCAATAGCCACATTTAAAGTTGCAGGCATAAATAGGGAAGATTTGGAGAACAAACGGGGTATTCAAAGGAAGCACGTCGCCAAGCCGCGTTCTTGTTCCTCCGGGCGCCTGACCATTGATGATTTTTGCTCTCATGTGAGTCAGATCAGATTACTGTATATTTCATGATAGATGATCAGGTTATCGGGACAATGCGCATGCCACTCCAGGTATCCAGCATCCTCCGGTGTTAGTTCCTTATTTTCCGGAACAAACGTGCTGGAAAGAAAGCATTTGTACAGGATGGAAATAAAATGCCCGCGGGTGCTTCTATCGGGGTGGATAAGCTGATTGAATGCCAAGGGAACAGGATCGAAATCGATTTTCCGGCCGATCTCGCGTTCGGCAACTTTTTGTACCCTTGTCTCCAATGTTTCTTTGAAACGTACAATACCACCGGGTATATGCCACCCCTGTCCCGCATACTGGTCACTCCTCCATGCCAACAGAGTGCGCCCTCCCTCATCTTTAATCAGAAGGTCTACATTTACCAAGGGAGTCGTCCTGCTGATGTAGTAAAAAAACTCATCAGGCAGCCCCTGAGAAGGGTCGGCAACTTGCCGGTCAAGAATGGCTATGGCGTTAGCAATAGTTTTCATTTTCTCAAATGGTTTTCTCTTTGCCCATGTCTGCGGCGAGATCTTTCCAAGAAATAATCGGCAGAGTTGGATTTTGTTGAATATGGACTTTCAGAATCTGTTTAAGAGCATTTTCCTGATCATGTTCACTGCTTATGATGACTGCATCACAATAGACTGATCTCTCATCCAGGTCTGTAAGGAAATACACCGGGATCTCCAAGACCTTTTTTCCTGCCCTGGCAGGGCTAGAATCAAAACAGCCAATAACCTCTATACCTGCCTGCCGGGCGCTTTCCGCAATCAGATAGGCTTGCAGCATGCTGCCGAATATGGCGATCTTCCTTAGACTTGTCCGCGAGGAAAACAAATTCTTTCCTGACATGATACCGGATAGAAAATTTCTGAACCCCCGGCGACCTCCACTTTTTGCGACGCTCTCTTGCAGCCGTTTAAATATGTCAGGAGATATGGTTGGAGGGAGGCCCAAAAGATAGATAAAGATCTCAACCGGCAGAATCATATCGATTCCGCGATCTTCGGGCTTAACTTTAGCCGCCCAGCTCTTTCTTATATGTGCAAGTTCCCGGAATAATAGTTCTTTTGTTTCACATTTGAAGCAGCAATCCTGTAAGCCAAAGCGGGCAAAAAAGGCATCAAACAGCGGCATGTGAGGCTGCAGCAACTTATTTTTCCGGTTGTTCCTAACAAAAAGGCTGATTGCTTCGATCATCGGGAATCCCTGATCGACATTGCGGGACTCTTGCCCCTTATGTTGGCGGTAGCGCAATAGAGGATCGGCTATAAGGCCGATAGATCCCTTCAGGTTCAGGGTAAACAGTATCCACAGATCGCCGCTGGCAAGATATGCCTGGCCTTTGGTCCCCAGCCATTTTGATACCATGGCCACATAGGTAGCTCGATGGAACAGAATGGTCGGAGCGGGAATCCATAATTTCTCTTCAAAATATTTCTGAATGTATTCCGTCTTATTGAATACGATATTCTCTTTCAACTCATACAAATGCGGCTGAATAGGAACAGACGATTCGTCCATCAGCGAAACATTATTGGATACGACAAGAATTCCCGGATGTTTTTCAATAAAGGCAACATGGCGCTCAATCATGGTTGGTTCCATGATGTCGTCATCATGGGCCATGATGATGTATTCCCCGCGGCTCATGAGGGCGGCGCGAATATAGTTTGTCGTTGCATTGCCGCCCGGAGGCTGTCTGACATAGGTTAATCGCGGGTCATCGTAACTGAGAACAAACCTGGCGGTATCGTCGGTACTGTGGTTGTCCATTACCAACAGCTCAAAGTCTGTATACGTTTGCGCAAGAATGGCATCGAGCGCTTCCTTTAAATACCCGCTACTGCACCGGTTATAGGTTAGAAGCGCTATGGTAATTTTATAGCTATGGCTCATACCCGTTGGCGATTTCCCTTCAATAGGCATTTTCCAGCAATGTGACAATATCGGCAGGCGCAAGTCTTACATAGTTGCCTACCGTGCCGCTTTGCATGAACCGGATGGCCCCTTTGGCGATATGTGCAAAGTTTGACGCATCATGGATTCCGATTTCCCGCAAGGTCACCGGCATACCGATCTGTTTTAGAAATGCTTCAAAAAAATCAATCGCCTTGGTGGCTGTCTCATGGTCATCCGTGCAATCAATACCTATAACGCGCCGGCCCAATTGTGCTAATTTAGCAACTTGTACTTTTGAAACAAACCTGAACCATGCCAGAAAAAGCACTCCCATGATCGCACCATGAGGCAGGTCATAGTATGCGCCTAGTTCATGGCCAATCTTATGGCATCCCCAATCCTGCTTCCGGCCGAATCCGGCGCAGTTATCATGAGCAAGCTTGCAGGCCCACATAATCTCCGCTCTGATGTCATAATTCTTAGGTTCTTCCAGCACTTTGACCGCGTAGTTAATCAGAGTTGACATCAAACCTTCGCAGATTCTGTCCGTGCAATCGACATACCCGGTATTGGAAAAATACCGTTCAAAGATATGCGACAAAGCATCAATGATACTGCATGATGTTTGAAAACGGGGTATTGTCGTCGTGAACTCCGGATTTAAGATTGAAAAAACAGGAAACATCAAGGAACTCTCGCAGACTAATTTGTTTTTTGTTACCAGATCCGTAATGACACATGAACAATTAGACTCACTGCCTGATCCGGGAAGTGTCAGGATAACTCCGACAGGTAATGCCGCTTCGGGCTTTGATAAATGCTTAAAATAGTCATAGAAATCGCCATCGTAAAGGACACCTATGCTTATAGCCTTTGCTGAATCAATGACGCTGCCGCCTCCGACAGCGAGAATGAACTTAATGCCATGTTGTCGGCAGATATCTATTCCCTGATAAACAAGATCAACTCTGGGATTGGGCATTACACCACCCAGCTCAAAAATATCTAAACCGGCTTCATTAAGCATCTCTTTAATTCTATTATATATCCCGTTCTGTTTGATGCTTGATTGACCATAGTGCAGAAGTACGGAGCCGGAATATTTCTTGATAGCCTCACCTGCGAACGATTCAGAATCCCTGCCAAAATAAAATGTGGTTGGCTGAGAATATATACCATTCAACATAATATTTACCCGTGCTTACCGGCTATTGGTATAGCCGCGTATGATTTTAATCAAGGTCGGCCTTATCAATTGAGTAGTAGATGTTTTCCAGCCAGTCTGTACACCGGATTTTTCTGAGGTTGATACATTTGGGGATTTCAATTTCCAAAAAGGGGAACATATTGTGAATACCGGCAGGGCAAGCATATTTCTTCTTCATGCAGGTGGGAAACACAAAACGGTCACCGACTTTGTGACCATAGTCGCACGGGCCGTTTACCCCAATTACTTCGGCATGGATGACATCGCGCCAGTCCGCCGGAACACCCGGCTCAAATTTACCGTCATAGGGCCGGACCTTCACCAGAACATCGACACCCTTTTCAGCCGGGCAGCAGACGTGACAATCACCTTCGGAATTATAGGTGTATTTTGCGCCATACAGTGCACCAAGAAAATAAGGGTACAGCGTATGCCACATGATCGGGCAGACATTGCTGGTGAAAATTTCTTCGTGTGAATAGACCTTGCCGGTCTCCTCATGTTCTTTATGCCACGGACATTCGGTTTTGCCGGGCAACTGTTTTACGGAGATCTTTTTCATCAGATAATGAAATCCTTCCATTTTGAGTTCGCCTGCAAGAATTTGTATAAGATCTCATTCAGGCGGGCATGGTTGCAAACCAGGCATTCATCTTCGGTTGGGGGCACCGAATTTATGTGTTCGATAATGGCACGGCGCTTCTCCCCTTTCCAAATTTCCTCAAATGTCTGTTCATAGATGCTTCCGAAACTGAATTCCTTGCCCTTGCCCCACATCCGCCAGCACGGATATACTTCTCCATCGGCACAGATGGTCGTGTACAATTTGGGACCCTGGCAGAAATCAGGTATGAAGTTTTCACGTGTCTGTCCGGCGTAGTTCATGGCATTGTTGATCAGAGGGAAGACTATCTTTACCTGGAAATTATCATCATTGAAGCTGGAGACATTGTCTTTCATTGCCGCGATCTGGTCGTTTGTGTAATGCGATGAAGCATAATTCTTCTTGCCGGCAGGTGAAAAGACGCTATAGGTCGCCTCCTGAATCACGATGTAGTCAAGGCCGGATTCCTTATAGAATCTGACGATGTCGGCAGCTTCGTCGAAGTTGCTCTCGTCAAGATACAGCGTTGCCCACAGGGCCACGTTCAGGTTATTTTCCTCCCGCAGCTTTACAGCGTAGTTGATATTATCCAGCAGGGTATCCCACTGTTTTTCAGAACAACCATGCAATCTGCAATAACGCTGTTTGTCTGAATCAATCACCGAAAATTTAATATAGAACAAGTGCCGCAAGATCCGGTCCTGCAATTCCGGCCGGAGCAGCACGCCGTTCGTGTTCAGACCAACTGTCAGTCCCTGGGCCGCACCCTGTTCTACGGCCTGCGGCAAGGCTTTATGCATCAGAGGCTCGCCTGTTCCCTGTAAAAGTACAGCCTTGACACCGGCATCGGTAATCTGATTGAATAGGCCAACAAAGACATCATCGGTTAACCGTATATTATGCGAACTTCTCTTATAGGTATAACAGTAAACGCATTTCTGGTTGCAGACACTGTTGGGATCAATCTCTACCAAAACCGGCGGGCAATATTTGTCATGCTTCAGGGCATAGATGTGATCTATTTGATACAGCGTCCGCAAGTCATTGTATCCCTGCATGTGTTTCTTATAGCTCATACAGCACCTGTAATGTTCTCTTATTCAAGAGGAGCAATGTTGAACTCGGCGGCGTAATTCTGCCAGAATTTTGAATCCTGCATTATTTCATTATACCGGTTTTTGCATTGGAGGTATTTCTCTTCATTCCCCAATGCCTTGTAACATTTTGCTGAGAAATAATGAGCAAAAGCATGATCCTCTTTCACTTTCATTGTGTTGCGATACTCCTTCAGCGCCCGTTCGCAGTTACCCAAGCGCATTTCGCCGTTGTTAACAAAATTGAGATCAAGGTTCATGGAATAGGCCGCATTCTGGATGTATTCCGATGTAAACTCTTCCGTTTCTATGACGGCCTTTTTGAAATCGCCATCTATAAAGCCCTCTTTAATATATCCTTTTTCCAGACAGATCTTGAACATTTCACTTCCTACCAGAGGAACAGCCACATATATACGGAACCACGTGCCGTAGATTGTCTTCAAAAAAGCCCGCGCATCTTCAATATCCTGTTTTGTCTCACCCGGCAGACCGATGATAATATTGATGTCGGTGTCGATTCCCAACTCACGGCAATCTTTCATGACCCTTTTTACAATAATGTGATTAAGAGGTTTATGCATGACTTCTTTCAAAACCCGTTCACTACCGGATTCTATCGCCAGCACAAGAAGGTTTACACCTACACCTTGAAGCGCCTCCAACATGGACCGGTCAAGTGCATAAAGAGTCAAAGAGTTCGGGAAAAACGCTGTCAAACCAAATTCCTTCAGAATTGAAAGAATTTCATAGACACGCTCTTTGGAAGCCATGAAATGATCATCCTGAAAAACTATTGTCTTAATGCCATAATTTTCGCACATCTTGCCAATGTCTTCCCTGACCCTATTCAGACTGTAATAGCGGACCGAACGGCCGTGAATCGTATGAGCGGAACAGAAAACACAATGGAATGGGCAGCCACGTGATGTCATCATGGTTATATGGGGCTTGGAGCTGTCGACACCGGGATAGGCAGCGATAGTCGGGTTCAAGCGATAATCGTCCAGATTCAGCAGATCATAATCATACATGGGAATTTCATCGAGATCATCAATGAAATCAAAATGAAATGATGTGTTGTTAGCGACTTTTTCCTTGGTAATGAGCATCGGCGAGTTTTTCAGGAACGCAGCTTTGTCTTCCGCTTTAACCAGCTCGAGCAATGCTCTTTCACCCTCGCCATAAACAAGTGCATCAAAACAATCGGTATCCTTGAATACCTGTGTATACATATTGGTTGGCACGGCGCCGCCTGCAATAATTATAGCATCGGGAAAAATCTCACGGCAGCAGGTTACGATATCAATTACATTATGATAGGACGTGGTGAAGAGTGCCGATATGCCGATAATTGTCGGAGAGTAATCATGCCACTTCTGATCAGATAGCTGCTGCCGGAAAAAGTCATAAAATGAACTTAAGGGAAAAGAGTCCAATGTGTTGAGTACCGTATTGAAATCCAGCAGCCGGGTATCGGCATCGCTATATGCCTTGACATACGAGCTTAACGCCAAAACACCTAACGGAATGTCGGTCAATACACTGCCATATAAACCATCTTTCTTGGGGATGGTTCTGACATTTTCCGGTGGGTATTTAAACTTTTCATAATCGATGGAGGGTGGTACGATAAACAGTATTTTTTCCATACGTGGTTTACTTACCCGTCGCTTTGTTGAAAAGTTTTATAGTCTTATCTTCTTCCTTGAATACTTCCCTACAGGGTACCGGGAGCGATTTGCCATACACCCTATTCACAATATACTTATCAATGAAATTGCGATCCTCCGCAATAAGACAGGTATCCACATGCTCACCAAAGAATTTGATATCCAATCCCCTCTGAATGATCTGTCTCAACGACTCTTCAAAAATATTACCGATTGAGACATGAATGTAGGGACACGGTAATACGTCACCATGCTGAGTGACGGAGAACATGCCCTTAACGGCAATACACCCCATATCAAGACCATAAGCCGGGGTGAGATGCGTGAAGACATTGTGCTTCTTCTCCAGTTCTCGCATGTAGTTCATGTCGTTCCTGTCAACCATGGCTTCGAAATTTCCTTCCCATGCACCAACAGGCTTGGCGTAAGTGACAAAAACGCCAATCCCCCTATTGTTGAAGTACTTAACAAAATCAAGAAACTCTTGCGAGTAAAGACGTTGTTTGGTAACCACGGTTTGCACAAAGATTGCCAGGCCGGCGCCCAGTGCCGCGTCGATGGATTTGATGGCGCGTTCATGCGCCCCCTTGGCTTTCCGGAACATGTCGTGTTCTTCAGGGTTCAAACTGTCAAGGCTGAGCTGAATTCTATCAACACCGATGCTCTTGATATGGCGGGCTCTTTCATCATCGAGAAGCCACCCGTTCGTATCGCAGTTGATATAGAACTTTTGCGGGTCTATGGCCGCGACTAGTTCGTCGAAATCCTTGAAGACCAGCGGCTCTCCTCCGGTAATGGTTACACGCGCCAGGCCCAGTTCATCCGCCTGCCGGAAGAGATTACTGACATCGGCCGGGCAAAGAGAACGACGATTTTTCTTTCCCTGGAATCCTTTAATCGAACAATGTTCGCAGGCGAAATTGCAGGCATAGTTATATTGGAGTTGAATAATGGCAATACTTTCGCCCCGCTTCAGTTTCTCATCAAACTTTATGATCTTCTCATAGACGTTAGGCTTTTCTTCCTTGAGTTTATCGCGTCTATTCGTTTCTTCTGGTTTTAAACCTTGGACTGACATTAGGGCTATCTCCTTTTCAGGTAGATTCTATTCTGTATCGTACCGGTGATATGGAAGGGGGGTATCAATCTGTACGGCTGGCTGCACCTCAGGGCCGGACAGCGGGCGTCCATTGCAAAAGTCGCAAATCTCAAGGAAATCCTTATGTAATAAGTACTCCTTGATATCATTTTTCAATCCATGGATAGTCTGTTGATCATAGTGCTTGTGCATAAGGTCGACATAATTGCTTTTATTGTCGGGAACAGCGGAAAGTCTGGCGGTATTAGCCGCATAGGGGCACCGGAATAACTTTCCGTTTGAAAGCGTGCACATATTCTTTGCGCAACAGATTCTAAATATATTCCTTTGCTCATCCTGACTGCGGTTGTGGGGAGCAATAGCAGCGCAATCAAGCCATTCCTTTACCTCCAGAATATGATGCGCTATCTTATTTTTTTCCAACACCTGCACCAATTCACCCATTTTAGCTGATAATGGACCATAATCGCTGGCAATGACGAGAATCTTTTTATTTACCAGACAGGCAATATCCTTATCTTTGGGAACAATTGTGCCATTGGTATATAAGACAATCCTCCTGCCTTTGGGTTCGTCAACCAACCGCTTAACAACCAACGGCCAATGTCTGCTCATGAAGACATCCCCGCCAATAATCCGGAAATCCATTACATCATCAACAACAGAGCAGAAGGCATCAATTTCTTGCATTAAAACTTCAATATCGCAGTCTTTTGGTTTCTTATAATACTGCATAAGATTTGAGCAATCCTTACAACGCAGGGAACAACGCTCCGTAATAATGATATCGATACTCCTGAGGAAAATCTTATCCGGATTCAAATACCCATCATGGCACAAAATACAATTTTCTATGGCAAATTTGGTGTAATCAATTAAGGCATTAGAACTATTTTGCGATATATCCATTTCCTTCAATAAAGGACCTCCGGCATACCATCTGGAGAAGCCAAGACTATTAAGAAGATCTACAACGTCCTTGATTGCTGCAACAGAGATCAGAACAACGGCATCATCATATCTTGCTCTTAAATCAGGGGCGTAAATTACTTCCTTATCGCAAAAATGAGACTGAGATACTTTCTCGCTGCTGTCACAAAAGCATTCGACCCTGATTCCCGCATCCTCACAAATAGATAACAGAACCTTACCAACAATGCCCGCGCCTGCAATCACCACAGGCAATTGTGAATTTTTCATCTCGGTTAGAATATTCTGTTCCATCATTGCGTTACTGGATCAGGTTTTCCGTATCTTTTATAGGCCTTACGCTGGCAAGCAAACATCAGCAAATGCAGAAACTTCAGTTTCATCAACAATGGTATAACCCTGCTATTCCCCTTGTTGGGACGATAATGCCGCAATAAATCACGTAATATGGGAGCATGAATGATGGTATTGATTTCGTTTCCAATGATATTTCTGTTGCAGCTTGTGAGTTGCCTGCAGGAACGGATAAAAAAAATAATTACATAATGCAGCAGAGCATGCCCAATCTCTTGTTCAATACGGGGCATTGCGACAATATCCGCATGTTGAAATATCTCTTTTGTTTTTATCCTGAAGATATTCACGTCATGCAACAGGCTGTCTCCCATGACGATGGCCATGCTTGCAGTCACATGATTGCTGTACATCACATATGTATATAGTGGCTCATTAATGAATACTATCTTGTCTGTGTGTTTCAGGTATTCAAGATTAAAAACATAATCTTCAAATAGACGCATGTTTTCATTTGCTGTTATTTTGTTTTCTTTAATCAGGGATAATTTATACAGACGTGCCCAACAATAACTGATCAAATGATTACTGGGGTATTTCAAAAAATGCCTGATGAAGGAAAGGATATTTTCCCTGGAAAGAAACTGTATATCTCCGGTAAACGGATTTTCATCCGGATGAAAGGTGACAATTTGATCGATTACATTTCCGGTACTTTCCTGCTTGCAAAAATTTGACATTACCAGGTCTGGCTGGTATATTTCATAACATTGAACCATTTTTTCAATAGCTTGATTGTCAATGAGATCGTCCGCATCCAGAAAGAATACAAACTCGCCAGATGCATGGCGAACACCTGTGTTTCTAGCCGCGGCAGGTCCGCTGTTTTTCTGTGATATGACTTTAATTCTTTTATCAGCAGAGGCGTATTGATTACAGATGGCTTCACTGTCATCCGTGGAACCATCATTGACCAGTATAAGCTCTATGTTTTGATACGTCTGATTGGTAACACTGGCCACGGAAGTATGCAAAAACTGCTCTGCATTATAGACAGGCATAATAATGCTTACTGAATTATTGGTTTTCATTTACGAATTGCTTCACAATCATCATATTTCGGCTAAATTCGTCCCGTTCCAAAAAAGGCCATAAATCTTCCATCGGCGTAGAAACCATAGATCCGTCTTCGTTCTGTTTCGAGGCGAGTCTTGGAGCTGTGACCTGATCCGGAGATACCATGACTTCACAGACAATCGGGCCCGGTGTATGCAAAATACTGCGGATTTTATCACGGATATTCTCATGGTTTTTCAGGCATGCCGTCGGCAAACCGAAGGCATGCGCGACTGATTTTATATCCGGCAGAGTCACGCCGCTTGCGGCAGAGCTACCCACATAATGGCCGTCGAAATAGTTTCTTTGAGTGGTCTGGATGGAAACGTATCCGCCGTTGTTTAAAACAAAAAATTTGATAGGCAGATTGAGTCTTTTGACGGTCTCGAGCTCCTGGATATTCATGATGAATCCGCCATCGCCTTCTATTGATACCGTGCGCTTATGGCCGGATGCTATGCAGCCGCCGATGGCGGCGGGGATGCCGAAGCCCATGGAACCCAGTCCCTGACTGTTGAATATTCGTAAACCTGCTTTGACCCTGACGGCTTGCATCGTGCGTTCACTGCAGGCGCCGGAGCTTCCCGGAACCAGAAGATCATCACCTGTGAGTTCGTCGGATAGTATGTCAATTAAAGCGTAATCATTGACGAATTCCTTTTTGTGCCAGTATTCGGGCAGGATTACGGGATACTTTTTTTGCCATTCTTTGCATTGGATCAGCCATTGCGAGTTGTCTTTCCATGGAGCTCCGCATAGTTGTGCAAGGCATTCGCGGATAAAATTGCCGGCGTCAGCATTTATTGAGACATCAATGTTCATTTGCATTTTGGAAATTTCCGCACCGTCGATATCCACCATGATCTTCCGCGCGGTGGCTGCGAAATTTTCGTGCGAATAAGCGGTCTGGCCCAGATCCAGACGTGCACCGATAATCATAAGCCAATCAGCATTCTGCTGCGTAAAATTAGCGCCCCGCTGCCCCACGGCTCCAGGTCTGCCTGCATAAAGAGGGTGATTGTCCGGCAGAAAATCGACTGCTTTCCAAGTGGTCAACACGGGTATGCCCAGAGCTTTAATTAATCGGAGGAAATCGTCCTGTGCGTGCGCGAGACGGATTCCGTTGCCGGCAAGAATGACAGGTCGTTTGGCTTCACCCAGGAGCTCCAGTGCTCGACTGACGTCATCGGCCAGTGGCCGTATTAGTGGCGTATTTTTTATTTCGAAAGGATCAAAGCCTTTTAAATTATTTTCATCAATGATAGCGGCCTGAACATCCAAAGGAATGTCGATCCATACCGGTCCGGAGCGACCGTTACGGGCTAAATAAACCGCCTTTTCGAGATGATATCGTATGGAGGCGGGTTCCATAATCGTAACTGCATATTTGGTGATGGGTTTTGCCATACCGATGATGTCGATTTCCTGAAAGCCCATCTGCCGAACACCACGATTTCCCACCATATCCGGCCGTTTGACTTGGCCGGAAAGAATCAGCATTGGTATTGAATCCAACCATGCGCTGGCCACACCTGTCAGCGTGTTTGTTCCGCCGGGACCGGTGGTAACCAGCGCCACACCAAGATTGTTGGTATACTGACTGTAAGCATCCGCGGCGATGGCGCAGGCTTGCTCATGAAGATTGCAGATATACGTCAGGTCTTCGTTTCTGCCTGCGGAATCCACCAGGTGCATGGCGCCGCCACCAGAAAGCATGAAGATGTGCTTTACGCCTGTCTCAACAATAAACTGCATGACATAATCAGATAGTTTCATAAAGGTTATTCACTCAGTTTGTTCTTAATTATGTCCGTAAGAGATAATCCTCCTCTGTTCCAGGGACGGGAAACAAGGAAGGAAGTAATACCCAGATTTCGTGCCGCCTCAACATTGCTGGTATTATCATCAATGAAGTAGTCCGCCTTATCCAGCCAGGATAAGAAACCTGCTTTATTGCGGTCGGGATGACCTGGCGCTTCCCCTTGTCTTTCTGAAGGGACATAGCTGAATGTTTGAAACCACTTGCCGAAATGTTGCAGGACCCAGTCAATTGCAGGAAGTACTGTTTTTCCGGGTCGCGCCGTAAGGGCGATATGCCGATATCGCATCCCTTTTTTATCAAACCATGTGATGAGCTGTGAGTCAGGCAGCATGGCGTCGGCCTGAGGAGACAGCCGAAAAGCGTCGAGCGATGTCAGATAGTCGTTGCTGCTTATTCCCAACAGCCGGTGGGGTGGATTTTCCGTGATATTTTCATATATTAACGTGCAGTCGGAATGATTGATCCGCCAGTAATTTTCCAACCATGTTTTTGTGCTGTCATTTAAAACATCGTCGATATCCCAGACAATAGTTTTCATGGTAATTCTATTTTAGAAACAAACCGTCGTGTCCGATTGGAAACCTAACCCATCCAATGGGAAATAATCGTTTTGCGGTCTTTATTTTGAAGAATGGCTTCGTCGGTGTAGTATGAGTCTTCTTTATAATGGGTTGATGATATTTCCTCGATGACTGCGCCAGTCAGACTGGAAAACCTGTGTTTTGTTCCGCGGATTACTGTAATAACAGCCCCGCATTTATAGCTTGCCTCTTCACCATCCAGTGTTATGGTGGCGTCTCCGTACAAAACGACAAATGTTTCTTCCTTAAGTTTATGGTATTGTTCCGGATGCTTTTGACCGGGAAAAAGGACAATGAGCTTTTTGCAATATTCCCGGTTGACAACATTGATGATTGTACAGCCGATATCATCAAATCGATCCAATCCATAGTGATGCGATATTTCCAGGGTGGTCATGCCGGGTACAACGACGTTACCCTTAGCCAGGATTTCTTTAACTTTTTGAACTATGGAATAGATTCTTTCTCTCTGGTCCAGCCATGTGATGTCCGTGATCTTCACGGGCGCTAATTTTTCGATGGCGACATCGGCGACAAAACCTGTGTATTTTGAAATATCGTTGGCAAGCAACTGGCTGTTCATATTGGGGAAGGCGTAAAACGTGTTTGAATTATCGATTTTCTCGCCCTTCATGATTGGGCGACTCGCGAAAACACCTCGTTTGAATTGCTTAAGATCATCCAGTTCTTTCTCCGAAGCTTTTGGTCTTTGTCCCACGATGCCGCACATTCTGAAAGCCTTTTCTGCCGAGGTAAGCCAAAGACTGATCTGTTGAGGTGTTGCAGAATAATCGTTTTTCTTAAACTCTTCTGTTTCAACAGCTACGTGCTTTTCAAAAATGCTGGCTCCCTTTGCAATCGCTATTTGAATAGATTCTATATTATCCGGTTCTTCATGGGTTGAATAACCTATCGGTACACCCGGATAACGCTGCTTGAGTAAATCGATCTGATTGAGATTGAGTTTGTCTGCTCTGGTGGGATACTCGCCAACGCAATGAAGAATGGCAAATGGTTTGTGTCTGTTTTTAAAGAAGCTGACGACCTTTTCTATGTCTTCCAGTGGAGCTCCGGCGGTTGATGTGATGATTGGCTTACTGGTTTGTGCGATGCGCTCAAGCAGAGGCCAGTCGGTAAAGGAACAACTGGCTATTTTAATAATGTCAAAATTCATTTCTTCGATCATACTTACGGAAGCTTCATCAAAAGGCGTGCATATTGATATGAAACCAGACGCGTTTACGAAATCCTTGAATTGCTGAAATTGCTCTTTGGATAACCTTGTTTCACTGAAACGCTTGACATTTTTCAAATCCAGTCGTGTTTTATAATCAGGATGAATAAATGTATCTAAATTCCGGAACTGAAATTTGAAAGCAAACCGAAAGTTAAACGACTTAGTAATATCGGCAAACTCTCTGATCATGTTCATGCCATGCTCCACGGAGCCCATATGGTTGTTTGCCATTTCCAAAATAAAAAGAGGCTGATCAAAATAATTTTTCATATTTGCTCCTAAGGCGTCAATTTAATTGCCATACTTTCCATGGCGCTTTGCCTGAGTTCCAGAGGTCATCCAACAGAGTCTTATCGCGCATGGTATCCATAGGTTGCCAGAAACCAGAATGCCGGTATGCCATAAACTGATAGTCGCACGCCAGCTTATGTAAGGCATCCGTTTCCAAACTCGTGTCATTTTCCTGAAGGTAGTTAAACACTTCCGGCTGCATGACGAAAAAACCGCCATTGATCCAACTGTTGTCGCCCTTTGGTTTTTCAATAAAACCTTCTATTTCGTTTTTGTCGCCTAGGTTCAGCGATCCGAATCTGCCTAAAGGCTGGACTGCCGTTACTGTGGCATATTTGCCGTGAGATCTATGGAAGTCGATTAACTTTGCTATATTTACATTGGAAACACCATCTCCGTAAGTCAGCATGAAAGGTTCGTTGCCTACATATTTTTGAATACGTTTGACTCTGCTTCCGGTCATGGTTTCCATACCTGTATTAACCAGTGTGACCGTCCATTTTTCAGCGAAGTGCTGATGTGTAAAGACTTCTTTGCCGTTCTTGAAATTGAAGGTTACGTCGGATTCGTAAATGAAATAATTGGCAAAATAATCCTTAACAACATTGGACTTGTATCCTAAACAAATAATGAATTCATTATAGCCATAATGGGAATAAATTTTCATGATATGCCATAGAATAGGACGGTTACCAATTTCGATCATCGGTTTTGGTCTAAGATGGGATTCTTCGCTGATGCGTGTCCCCATTCCTCCTGCTAAGATGACTACTTTCATGCCCTTTATCCCCGAAATTTTTTTTGTAATAAGTAGATTATATTTTAATGTAATGCTGCGATACCGATGAATTGTCTGATCTGACGCACTGATTCGTTCGACCGATTTTTTAAGGATCGATGCCATAATTTATACCAGTCAACCGTCCAGTTAATGGCGGACGAACTATCCAGAACCGGCCGCCATTTCAATTCAAATAGAGTCTTGTCTATATTTAAATGTAAAAAATGTGTTTCATGATAAGCTTTTTTCATAGTTGGTGTTTTAATGGTGCCGCATCCCCAGACGGTAACGAATCGTTCGGCCATGGTTCGTACGGTAATCTGGTCTAACGTATATGGACCAAAGTTCCATGCGCCGCTGAATTTGACCGGATTATCAAAAAGGTGGGCGGCAAGCAGAAGATAACCTGCGAGTGGGTCCAGAACGTGTTGCCAGGGACGTGTTGCTTGCGGATTTCTCAGAACGATCGGTTTGTTTGCGGAAAGGGCGCGAACACAATCAGGAATAATGCGGTCTTTGGCCCAATCTCCACCGCCAATGACATTGCCGGCTCGCGCAGTCGCTAAGCCAAGATGAGGGCCTTGTCCGTTTTTATCAAAAAAAGAGCGAAGATAGGAGGTGGCAACAATCTCCGCCGCTCCTTTGCTGGCGCTATAGGGATCATGCCCTCCCATTGGATCGTTTTCTCGGTAACCCCATTGCCATTCTTTGTTTTCATAACATTTATCGGAGGTTACGATGACAACTGATTTGACTGCCGGACAGTTGCGTGTGGCTTCCAGAACGTTAACTGTTCCACCAATATTAGTGTCAAAGGTTGTTTTGGGATCATCGTAGGATTTTCGGACTATTGGTTGAGCGGCAAGATGGAAGACTATCTCCGGCTGGGCAATATCGAATGCATGCTTTACTGCCTTGAGATCACGAACGTCGCCTTCGATGTGGTTTACAAGATCTGCAAGACCAATCAGTTCAAAGTGATTCGGTTTGGTTCCGGGAGGTAAGGCAAAGCCGGTAACATTTGCGCCCAGGAGATGAAGCCACAGAGCAAGCCAAGAACCTTTGAATCCGGTGTGGCCGGTTATGAGGACGCGTTTCTTTTGATAAAAACCATTGAATATATGCATATAAAAAAGCGTAATTTATAAAAAAATTATTTACTCAGCTGATCGATGTCTTAGTAAAGCTCCGCCCTCTCAATTACAAAATGAGTAGGGTTCGCATTATTTGTTCTCGTTCATCAAGCAAAAGTTATTTTGTGAAGCAAAGGAGTCGCTTAATCCTTTGCCATCTATTAGAGTCTAAAAAAATTAAATACGTACGGCTTTCTTTATAAAATCTCCAATGATGCCTATCGTATACGATATTTGTTCTTTTCCAATGCCAGGATAGGTTCCAAGGAAAAAGGTATCATTCATTATGTGCTCGGTGTTAGGCAGTTCACCGATCCGGCGGTGTATAATTTTTTGATACGCAGGTTGTTTCAGTAAATTACCACCAAATAGATTTCGTGTTTCAACCAAATGTTCATTGAGGAATGCTGTTAAATCGTTTCTGGAAAAATTCACCTCGTTGCTCCGCACTGTAAGCGGGTAGGCAAACCAGGCAGGATCTGAATGCGGCGTTGCTTCCGGCAAGATGAAATATTTTTCAAATGACCTGAAACCATCCGACCAGAGGCGGAAATTATCGCGTCTCTTGTTGCAAAACAGTTCTATTTTTTTAAGCTGCTCTACACCTATGGCAGCCTGAAATTCCGTTGCCTTTAGATTGTAGCCGATATGAGAATAGACATATTTATGATCGTAGCCCAAAGGCAGGTCTCCATGCCTACCGGAAAATCTTTTTGAGCAACGGTTGTTTTGGCCCGGACTACAGAAACAATCTCTACCCCAGTCTTTTAATGATCGGACAATCCGTGCCAGCCTGTCATCCGAAGTCAGTACTGCTCCCCCTTCGCCAAGGGTAATGTGATGCGCCGGGTAAAAAGAACAGGTGGCAAGATGTCCGAAAGAACCGGTTAAGCGACCTTTATATAATGAACCTAAGGCATCGCAATTATCTTCAATTAAATAGAGATTATGCTGTTGGACAAAGGGTATAACATCATCAAGATTAAACGGGTTTCCCAGTGTGTGAGCAACAAAGATGGCGCGTGTCTTTGGGCTTAAAGCCCTTAGTAAATCATTTGTATTGATGTTGTAACTTGGAATTTCCACATCAACAAATACGGGAATAAGACCATTTTGGACAATAGGATTGATTGTAGTTGGAAAACCAGCGGCAACAGTAATTACTTCATCTCCCCGGTGCAGCTTGTTGTCGCCTAGAAAATCTGAAGTTAAAGCCGTTAAAGCCAGAAGATTGGCGGAAGAACCTGAGTTTACCAAAATAGCGTGTTTAACTGTCAAATAATTGGCAAGATCGGATTCAAAGGTTGAAGTGAATCTTCCTTCCGTTAACCAGAAATCAAGGGAAGCTTCCACTGCCGCTTGCATTTCTTTTTCGTCATAATATCGTCCGGCGTAATGGACGGGAGTTTTTCCCACTATAAACTGACGCTGTGCGGATTTTTCGTAGTAATATTCTTTAACCAGCTTTAATATTTTCTTTTTTACAGATTGTAATATTTTATCATGATTATCCATGCTTTTAATCCTGAACAAACCGGCTGAAGCCTTTTTCCCAGCGAGTTTATTAATTCAATTGGTTGTTTAGCAATATTAGTGCCATTGTTAATTGGCACTTTTGAATTTTGAGATGGCGGTCGCAAAACAAATTGTTGGTTTTTTGTTAAAAATTAATGTCGCGAAGCTATATTCTAATAAGTGTTGTTTATTGTTTTGTTTTTTTAACTTCTATTCAAGAAAGTCGATAATTTTTTTAAGTAATTATTCAGATTGCCGATATTATTTACGGAAAGATTTACTGGGGAGAACGAAATGACAATAACACATTACCAGATTGATAGTGTGCTTAATGCCTATACCAGGCAAAGTAAATTAAGAGTATCGCAAAAAACTGCCAAAGAAAATGCACCGGAAGGAAAATATACAGATGTCGTTTCGCTTTCAGTTAAAGAAGAAAACAAGGCTGAAGAGTTTGATAAAATAAGCTATAACCTTCGTGATATTATCTTGAAAAAATAAAAAAAACGAATCCTTAGTAAAACATTTCATTTTCCTGAATCAATAGAAAAATTGTATCGGTCTTTCAAATCTTTTTTAATTTCCAGAAGGTGCGATTTTTTATGGCGATAAGATTACCGATAGAAGAAATGTTTAAAGAAAAGAAAAGTATATTAGTTGTTGATGACTACCTGCCTACCCGAAGGCTCATTGTTGATGCTTTAGATCAATCTTCTCAGTATGAAGTTCATGAAGCGGAAAACGGCGAAGAAGCTTTACATCTTTTTTATCAGCATAATTACGATCTTGTAATAAGTGATATCATGATGCCCGGTATGAGCGGTATGGATTTGCTGAACCGCATCAGAGAGAAGAATCTTTCTGCTGCAGTTATCATGATTACAGGAAATCCCACTGTCGATCTTACCGTCAGCGCCATAAAAAAAGGAGCAGTTGATTTCCTGACAAAACCTTTTAATATAGACGATTTGCTTTTTAAAGTGGATATACATTTGAGGGGCAAGTCGCTATTGCCGGGAGACAGTATCGATGTGTTCCAGGAACAAACCAAACTTAAAGATAAGACCGACGAACTTTCCAAGCAGGGTTATATATTTGATTCAATAGAAGATTCCCCCCTGGATAATGATGTTATTTTTGAGAAAATTGCGGCATTGGCTTTGAAATTGGTTGATGGTGAAGTCTGTTCAATAATGCTTTTTGATGAAAAGGATAATGAATTTCATCCAAAAGTAGTGAAGGGTGAATCAAGAAGAATCAATGAAGATTATTCACACAGTTCCGCAATTAAAATGGTGTTTAATGAGGTGATTGAACGAAAAGAAGCAGTTGTTATAAATTCCAATGACCATCCGGATGTATCGCCATCATTGATTTGCGCTCCGTTGATGATCCGCAATTCCATCTTAGGTATTTTAAGCATACGAAAAAAGAAAAACAGAGGAATATTCGATAAGAGTGACTTGCATCATATTTTGAGCCTGACCAAGAGAGCTTCGCTGAACTTAGAGAACAAAATTCTTTATGAAAGTATCTATTTTAACATTATGGATACTTTGAAGTCGCTCATATCGTCGATTCAGGCGCGAGATCACTATACGGAAGAACACTCCCGGCGTGTGACGGAAATATCCATAAAAATTGCAAAACAAATGAATTGTTCAGCAAATGATATAGAAAGCATCAAAATTGCCGGCGTCCTCCATGATGTTGGCAAGATTGCCGTTCCCGACAGCATTTTGCTTAAACCAGGCAGACTTACCACCGAAGAATATATGATCATAAAGAATCATCCCACAATCGGTGAAAATATTCTCCGGCCGGTTGTTTTATTGGAGAAAGAAAGAAAAATAATTCAAAGTCACCATGAAAGATGGGACGGTAAAGGCTATCCTTTGGGTATCGCCGGAACAGAAATTCCTTATCTGGCGCGTATTCTGGCGGTTGCCGATTCTTTTGACGCTATGACCAGTGACCGGCCATATCATCCGGCGATGCCGCTGGAAAAAGCTATTGATGAATTAATAGTTAATAAAAACAGTCAGTTTGATGCGTCCGTAGTTGACTCCTTCATTAAAATTTTATAATTATTTCTGCTGCCCCTAAATGGCATATTAATTGATACCCATGATTAATCTGAGGAGGGGAATTATGGTAATTTCTGTTAATAATTTATTGAGCAGTACGGTTAAAGATCGAATTGGGATAGAGGGTGCAGAACAATCAACGGTAGATATCCAAAACAGTTTCAGTGATCTTTTACGTAATTCTCTTCAAGAAACAAGTGATTCCGCCACATTGGGAACGGCATTGCCACCTTTGACTAGGGAACAACTGACTTTTATTGTCCGGATTATACAGACCCAAATTAACCGCCGGCTTTATAATATGGTATTAAATAGCGGGGCGGAGATGAATTATTATCCATCAAGAATGTTGCCTGATTATACAAATCAAAATCCTGCTTCACTAACTGAAGCGTCAAATTATCGTCAGACACCGCCAATAAACAATAGCCAAAGAACCGATTCCCAAAATAATTTTGACGCCGAGTCTGCTTCATCTAAAAAAGCAAGGGGCTTGATGCGGTTGATGCCGGGTAATGTAAGGGATCTGGCAGTAAAAAATGTAGATGATCCCGCGGAAAATGTCATGGATGATGCACCGTCCAAAAACAAATACAAAAAGACCGATCCCAATTTGGAATCCATTATTGAAAAAGCCGCAGCCAAATTTGGTATTGATCCGGATTTGATTCGATCAGTCATCAAGACGGAAAGTAATTTTAATTCCCGGGCTACTTCACCAAAAGGAGCTATGGGCTTGATGCAGTTAATGCCGGGAACGGCGAGGGATTTGGGAGTTAGAAATGCCTATGACCCGGAAGAAAATATTATGGGCGGCACACGGTATTTGAAAACACTGCTGAATCGTTATGACGGGAAAGTGGATGTGGCGCTGGCGGCTTATAACTGGGGAATGGGTAATCTGGAAAAAAATCCGCGTCGCCTGCCTCAGGAAACATCAAATTATATTTCCAGGGTCAACAACCACTATAAGAATTTCAGAGCATCCACTTAGATTCAAGCTAAATCATTTTTCTCCATCCATTCCTGCAAAAATTGTAATGCGCGATCAACATAAAGAGGGGCGCGTTCTTTTTTCCTGATTCTTTTCCCGGGCAAAGGATCCAAAAGACCGAAGTTAATATTCATTGGTTGAAAATTAACAACATGATCGGCGGATGTGATGTAGTTTAACAGCGAGCCGATGGCGGTAGTCGCCGGTGGCGGTTGGAGCATTTTCCCGGCAAGAATCGCCGCCGCATTTAAACCTGCCAGCAGCCCCATCGCCGTTGATTCCATATAACCTTCCACACCCGTAATTTGTCCGGCAAAGAGAATATTTTTAATTGTTTTCAATTGGAGGGAAGTGTTTAGGAGGGAAGGGGAATGTATATAAGTGTTGCGGTGAATGCTTCCCATTCGAGCGAATTGAGCATTTTCCAGACCAGGAATCAGACGAAAAATGCGATGCTGCTCGGGCCAGGTCAATTTTGTTTGAAAACCAACCAGATTAAACAGAGACCCGGAAGCATTTTCCCTGCGCAACTGAACGACGGCGCAGGGCATAGTTCCTGTGCGGGGATCAATTAAGCCCACCGGTTTCATCGGGCCGAAAGCCAGTGTGTTTTCACCCCGAGACGCCAGTACTTCAACAGGCAGACAGCCTTCAAAATGCCTGACCTCTTCGAATTCTTTGGCAGCGACTTTCTCGCCCTCCAGCAGTTCCTTACGGAAACGCTTATATTGATCTTCGGAAAGCGGGCAATTCAAATAATCCGGCGTACCTTTGTCGTAGCGCGAGGCCCAGTAAACTTTGTCCATGTTAATGGAATCAGCTTCCACAATCGGCGCAATGGCGTCATAAAAATATAAATAGGTGCTGCCCAGCATTTGGGCGATTTTTTGTGCCAGGGCATCGGAAGTAAGCGGACCCGTAGCGATAATAGTCAATCTATCCTTGGGGATTTCGGTGACTTCACCCGTGACTAGAGAAAATTTGGATTGCCTTTTAAGTTGACATTCGACATGTTGAGCAAATTGTTGACGATCAACAGCCAAAGCGCTGCCGGCGGCAACAGCTGTTTCATCCGCCGCGGCCAGAATCAGCGAATCGAGGCGGCGCATTTCTTCTTTGAGCAGTCCGGAAGCGTTATCAAGATTGTTGGATTTCAGCGAATTGCTGCAGACAAGCTCCGCCAGCTCCTCCATCTTGTGAGCGGGAGAGAACTTTTGTGGCTTCATTTCATGAAGATGAACCGCATAGCCCCGCTGCAACAGCTGCCAGGCTGCTTCACATCCGGCCAGACCGCCGCCGATGATCGTGACAAAAGACTCCGTCATGCTTCAGGAGTTGTTTTGGGCATCTTCTTGATATTCTTACATTCGGGATACCCTGTGCAACCGAGGAACTTGCCGTAGCGTCCGCGCTTGACAGCCATAGGCTTGCCGCATTGATCGCAGGCGATATCGGTAATTTCCGGTTCCTGAGCCGCCGCTTTTCCCTCTTTCCCGATCTTCTTGATATTCTTGCATTCGGGATAACCGGTGCAGCCTAAGAACTGGCCGTAACGACCGCGCTTGATTGCCATGGGTTTGCCGCACAGTTCGCAGACGGCGTCGGTTGTCGGAGCTTCCTGGGGAACAATATCGCCATTTTCATTTTTGGTGGCGTTCATTGTGTTTTTACATTCGGGATAGCCCGAGCAGGCCAGGAATTGACCGAAGCGCCCATCTTTGACAATCATCGGTTTTCCGCACTTATTGCATTTAATATCGGTTGTCTGAGTCTCCATGTGGCGAATTTTTCCTTCTTCATCGTGGGTGAAATTCATTGTGTTTTTACATGTCGGATAGTTGGAGCAGGCTAGAAAGCGTCCATTTTTGCCCCATTTAATAACCATCGGGCTTTGGCACTTTTCACAGATGAGGTCTGTCGGAGTTTCTTCCAGTTTGACATTCTTCATCTCCTTTTTTGCCTTCTTCAATTCCCCGGCAAAAATATCATAAAAATCACGAAGAGTTTTGATGCGTTGACTTTCGCCCTCTTCGATCATATCCAGTTTGTTTTCCATATCAGCCGTAAAAGCCATATCCAGAACAGTGGGGAAGTTTTCCACTAAAAGATCGGTAACGGTCATTCCCAATTCCGTGGGGGAAAATTTACCTTTGTTCAAACGCACGTATTCCCGATCCTGAATGGTAGTGAGAATGGTTGCATAAGTGCTGGGACGTCCGATGCCTTTTTCTTCCAGCTCACGCACAAGGGAAGCCTCCGAAAAACGGGGGGGCGGCTGGGTGAACTTCTGCTCCGAATTTAAATTAATCAGGGTCAAATTTTCTTTTTCCTGAACTTCCGGGAGAAGCTTATCCTGACCGTTATCTTCCTCTTTTTCATCTTTGCCTTCGGTATAAACGATGGTAAAACCGGGGAATTTAAGAATCTGTCCCTGCGCCCGGAAAATGCAGTTGGCGCCGCTGATATCAATTGTGGTTTGATCGAAAACGGCAGGGCTCATTTGACTGGCCACAAAGCGGTTCCAGATCAACTGGTAGAGTTTAAATTCATCGGCGGTTAAATATTCTTTAATATCCTGCGGCTTATAGGCCATAGTGGAAGGCCGGATGGCTTCGTGGGCATCCTGCGCTTTTTGTGCATTCTTATATGTATGCGGTCGGGCAGGCAGGTAAGCAGGAGAATAGTTTTCTTTAATATAGTCGCGTACAGCCGCGAGCGCTTCCTCGGCAATACGGTAAGAGTCGGTTCTCATATAGGTAATAAGACCGACGGAACCGTCTTTTCCCAGTTCGATGCCTTCGTATAATTTTTGAGCTACGCTCATGGTTTTTTTCGCTGAAAATCTCAGCCAGCGGGATGCTTCCTGCTGCAGTTTGCTTGTTGTAAATGGCGGTAGAGCGGAGCGTTTGAGTTCCTTCTTCTCCAGCTTCTCGACAATAAAAGAAGCTTTCTTCAAGGATTCAACAAGCTTGGCAGCCTGTTCCCCATTTGCAACCTTTGCCTTTTTCCCGTCAATTTTATGCAGCTTGGCGTCAAAGGGCGGCGGATTACTTCCCTCAAACCGGGCTATGAGATTCCAGTACTCTTCGGGGACAAATTTATTTATTTCATTTTCTCTTTCACAAATCATTCTCACGGCGACGGATTGAACCCGGCCGGCGCTCAGTCCTCTTTTGACTTTATCCCAGAGCACCGGGCTGATCTGGTAGCCGACAAGCCTGTCCAGAATCCGGCGCGTCTGCTGCGCTTCGTATTTATTGAAATCAAGATTCAAAGGATGATCGATTGCTTCTAAAACAGTCTTTTTAGTAAGATCATTAAATAATACACGGTAAATGCTTTTATTTTTTTTGTTGATTACTTCTGCAATATGCCAGGCGATCGCTTCTCCCTCGCGATCCGGATCAGGGGCGAGATAAATATTTTCTGCATTTTTGGCGGCTTTCTTAAGTTCGTCTATCGTCTTTTTCTTCGTTTCAATATTCTTGTAAGTCGGTTCAAAATCTTTTTCCAGATCGATGCCCAAAGTGCTTTTAGGCAGATCCTTGATATGCCCCATGGAAGCAACAACGTTGAAGTCTTTTCCCAGAAATTTTTTAATTGTTTTAACTTTTGTGGGCGATTCCACAACTACTAACGAGTTGGTCATGATAACTCCTTATATTTCGCCGCACCCTATAATGGGGTGAAGGAAATTTGTAAAGACAAATTTATTTCAATAAAGAAAAGAACTTTCCTGGATGCTGCTGGACAATTCCGTTCAATTCCAGTTTCATCAAGGAACTTAACACCTCGCCGGGTGCTAAACCGGTAGTGTTTATCAACTCATCAATGTGAACGCGGTTATTGAATAAAAGCGCCATAATTTCCCGGTCAACGGAGTTTGTAATGTCGTTCTTTTCAAGTATGTTTTTTTCTTTGCCGGAAATTGATAATGCATCCGGTATTTTTATTCTTTCCAGCTGGGGTAGAATTTCTTCCAAAATATCATCGGTGCTTTCGATCAGTTTTGCACCTTGTTTGATAAGTTTATTTGTCCCGCGCGATCCGGCGGAATCAATGCTTCCCGGAACGGCAAAAACCTCCCGTCCCTGCTCCAGTGCTAACCTGGCCGTAATCAGGGAGCCGCTTTTTTCTCCCGCTTCTACCACGACCACACCATAGGACATGCCGCTGATGATACGATTGCGGGCAGGAAAATTACAGGCGCGCGGCGGCGTACCTAACGGAAATTCGGAAACGACGGCTCCCTTTTCACAGATTGCAGTAAATAACTTCCTGTTTTCCGGTGGATAGATAATATCCAGACCGCTCCCCAGGACTGCTATTGTCCTTCCCTGGGCGGTTAATGTTCCGCGATGAGCCGCCGAATCAATACCCCGCGCCAATCCGCTGACAATGGTTACCCCCCGCAGGGCAAGTTCGCGGCTGATTTTCTCTGTTGTATATTTGCCGTACGTGCTTGCAAGTCTTGAACCAACTATGGAAATATTAATGTCATCTTTTTGAAGATTGCCCTTAACAAAAAGAAAGGGGGGGCGGTCGTAAATCTCCAGCAGTTTTGCCGGATATAATTCGTCCTGATAAGTAACTATATTAATACCTGAATTTATTGTAAGATCCAAGTTTTTTCTGATAATATCCCAGTTTTTAAATGCCGCGATACCGGAGGCGGCTTTCTTGGTAACTGTTGATACAGCCTGCAATTCGGTGACCGAAGCGGAAAAAATGGCTTCCAAAGAACCGAAATGATCAAGCAACACAGGAAAACAGACATTGCCGACTCCGGCAATGGACTTTAAAGCCAGCCAATATTTTAATTCATTGTAGTCCATACAAGCCTTTGAAGAATAGGGCGAAAGTTATATCGTATCCTTTAATGGTGTCAAGAAATTTAGTAGCTTTTATAGCTGTTATATCGGTAGGATTAATTCTATGATTGAAAACAGAAGATTTGAGGGTCAATCACAATATTAATGTAAATATTGCATAATTTTATACTTTACGCTAGGAAGCTTTAACTTTTTTTGAGGTATTTTTTATGTCCGGGATAAAAAAATGTTTTGTTTTTATCGCAATTTTATTCATTTTTTGTCCGTTTGATGTTTTCGCCCAAAATGGAAACAGACAAAATATCTCTGACATCAGGAATAATAGTTCTAATGGTAAAAATATAGCAATATCCCGCCCGGTGACGGCAGTTGCGCCGAGAGAACTGGATATTGGAACAATCGGCTCCGGAGAAACTTTGTCGGGAGTATTTGTGCTGAAGAATATTGGTTCCGGCATCATGAATTGGTACACCTTCGGTCCGGACGACTGGAAGACAGTGGACAATCAAAAATTGTCCGGTGTTGTGGAAAACGGTGCTGATTCTCTGCGTGTTGAAGTTCATGTTTTGTCGAATGGACAGGCGGCAAGTTCATCGAAATCCGGAGTGGTTGTTTATCCGGTGGAAATGGCAATTTCGGCAGGAAACGGGAATATCATTTGCCGGAAGGATTTATTTGCCGGTCAGCACAGAGAATCAATCAAAGTTATTTCCAACGGCGGCAACAGGACGATGTTTGTTAAGTTTAAAATAGTTGATAATCAGGAACTGGCTCGAATCAATCTCAATCCGGAGAGACTGGATATGGGTTGTGTACAGCAGGGTAGGAATGTATCCAAAAAATTAAGACTGACTAATAAAGGGAAAGAAATATTGAAATGGTCTGTTGCCGGGCAAAGACAAATATACGGCGATATACGGGCTGGTCTTTTCAAGAAGGAAAAATATGTATCCTTTGGCAACGAAGAAATAAGAGGTAAAGGAGTTTATACACCACCTGCGAACTTGAAGGATTCTATGCATGTATCCGGCAAGTGGTCGGAAAATGACGGGTATCCATCGAGTGCGGGCAGGGCAAATTCAATTAAGTTTCATTTCACCGGTACAGGATTAATTCTTTATTTTACATCTCACCCCGAAGCAGGCAATCTTACTGTTTATCTCGACGATAAATTAGTAAAAGAACACGAATGGTTTACGGATCAGAAAGAAAAAAAAGAACTGATGGCGGCCGCCGGACTTGCCAACACCTCTCACATGGTGACTCTGGTAAATAAGGCCGGCCACATTGATGTTGAAGGTGTTAGAATATTGGGAAGAGATGTTATGCATGGACCAGCCGGTTGGATTAGTATTTTTCCTTATTCCGGTTCAACCACACTGGAGACGGAATATATTAATGTAACCTTGAATACGGCGTCGCTGACACCCGGTTCTTATGGAGATTATATAGTTTTTGATTCCAACGGCGGTGACGGAAGAGTTGAAGTTTTTGTAGAAGTAGTACCCGACAAATTGACAAAAGTTGTTGACGTCTTCCGTTATTCCAAAGGATTGGATTATCTGTTTACCTCCAATCCGCAAGCGGAAAGCAAAAGGCTCATTCAAAATAACTATGTTAAAGAAGGCATCGCTTTCCGTCTCTTTTTGCCGGATACGCCGGGAACAACAAGTTTCTATCGCTGGTACAATCCGTTGAAAAAAGATCATTTTTATCATCATGACTCCAAAGGCGGCGGAAAACAATTGCAGGGATATGTCTTTGAAGGAGCCATCGGCAACATAGCCACTTCCCGGATGACAAATACCAGAGAACTTTATCGCTGGTTCAATCCCTCCACCGGGCGTTATTTTTTTGCAACAGACCCGAAAGGAGAAAAAGTAGTGAAAAAGGGATATAAGTTTAACGGCATCGCCGGTTATGTAAGGTAAGTAATTTTTTGCAGCATTTAATCTTGACAAAATGGAAAAGAGAGGATATTACGCAAACTCTTTTTTCAGGTACAGGATTTACTATTTGCGCCTGTAGCTCAGCTGGATAGAGCAACGGACTTCTAATCCG